>NZ_JBEXQW010000056.1:0-48011 GCF_040612775.1 Streptomyces sp. NPDC006339 | reverse complement strand
GTTTGCCGAGCGGCCCCAGGTCGATGTTCAGATCCTCCGGCTCCAGGCCGAAGCGCTCGCGCAGCGGGTAGTGGGGCGCGCTGCGCCCCTCTCCGCGGGTCCGGCGCTCCGCGCCTCCCTCCCGGGTCCTGATGCGTCGTCAACTCCGGCGGCGCCGGGGCGAGTTCGGCGGAGTGATCGTCGGCGCGCTGCGCCGACCCGGCCCCGGCGGCCGGGCGCCTCGCCGGGGCCGGCCCGAGGGCGACCCCGCCCCCGCGTCGCTTCGCGCCGCGACCTGATGAGGTTTGCAAACTAGGAATGGGATGATGAGCGCCATGGAGAAGCGGGGCAAGCACCAGGTGACCGCGAAGGTCAGGCTGCAGACGCGGGAGCGCCTCAACGAGGAACTTGAGGCGCAGAAGAAGCACCGCAAGGAACTTGAGGGTGACGAGCGGTGGATCGTGGTGGGCATGACGCGTCAGGAGGCTGCGCGGGTTCGAGCGGCGCGGCGGCGCGAGATGGAGCGGCTGAGGAAGGCCGGCGAGCTGCTCGACACCGTCGACGTGCTCGCCATACACGGTATCGAACTGGAGATGAGGGCCCGCGGCTGGTGGGATCGGCGCTGGCCGGCGGTGCCGGAGGAGGCGATGGATCCGGGGCGCTGGCCCGGATCGCGGGATGGCGGGTACCCCAAGTCGGTGCCGCTGCGGCTGCCTCAGCCGCTGGCGCGGAAGGTGTACGCGGCCTGCTGGTTCACGTCGGTGAAGTCGATCGAGGCGCTGCGGGACTGGCGGGATCGGCATCCGGGGATGGTGCCGAAGCGGTACGTCGTCGACCCGAAGGACTTGGAGGGGCCGCTGGAGGAGTACGCCCGCCTCGCGCTCAGCGTGACGACGGTGGGTGATGTGTGGAGGGGTGGGCTGGAGCGTGGGATCGCTGCCGCCGCCGAACTCCGCTCTAAGTATGCAAACTAGAAACGCAATGGTCAGCGGCTTGCGTGAGTTGCGGGACCGGCTGTGCACGGCTACCTTCCCTTACAGGAGACGCGGCGCGGCGGCGCCGTGACCAACCCTCGTGGAGGCGACGCAACGTGACGGAGCAGAAGCTGACGCAGGACCAGAAGCCCGCCAAGAAGGCGCCGAAGGACTACGGGCCGATCCAGTTCCCTGACCGGATCGACTTCGAGCTGTGGCGCTTCGAGCGGGCCCTGAAGAAGGGCCTGATCCCCCCGGCCGACGTCGACGGCTGCCGCTGGTCCGCGGCCGTCGTCGACGAGGTGGCCGCGCGGGCGGAGGAGATCCGGGCTGCTACCGGCACGCTGCCGGACATGGGCGCCGGCCGCGCCGCTGACGTGCTCAGCGAGCGGTTCGGCATCGAGGTCCACTCCGAGGTCCTGATCGAGCTGGATCGCGTCGGAGCGATCGAGAGCGTCGGCGAGTACAAGGGATACGACCTCTACGACGGCCAGGCGCTCGAGCACTTCGATGACCTCGCGGTCCTGGAGAAGGCGCAGCGCAACGGGCGGCTGCTCACCCGCGGCGACGCGGCCGCGCACCTGGGCATCCGGCTCCCGGATCTGGAGCACCTGATCAAGGCGAAGTGGCTGGAGCCCACCTTGTGGGTGCGCAACAGCCGGCACCCGCGCCGGGCCGCGCCCACCGTGCCGCTCTTCCGCGTCGGCGACCTGGAGCTGCTCCTGGTCCACCCGGCGATCGACTGGGAGCAGGTCAAGGCGACACCGAAAGGCCGGCCCTCTCCGCTGGCCAAGCTCACCCCGCGCGCCCCTGTCGACGCCGCCGCGACGGTGGGCTGAGGGGCGCTCGCAGCGACGTACGGAGAGCGCGGCGGACCAGGCGTCCGCTGCGCTCTCCGCTTGTTCGTACGGGGTGTGGCCGCCCGGCGGAAGAGCGGCGTTCCCGCAGGCCGGGACGCGAAAGCAGAAAAAAAGTCACCCTGCGGGAGATCAGGCGCTTCAGGACGATCCGCGCTGGCCATCCGGCCCCTGACCGGCTCAAGGTCGCTGCATGACGATTCGAGATCACGACAACGAACCGGCGCCGACTCCCTGGGAGTTGAAGGCGAGGGCCTGGCAGACCCTCGCCGCGCTGCGGCAGGCAGCGGCTGGCCTGACGCGCGAGACGCGCGCTCTGGAGCCTCTGGACGAACTGGAGCTCCTGGAGCTCCAGGACCACGCGCAGCGCGCCGTGGAGGCCCTGGACGCCATCGGACGCCTCACCCCGGCCACCCCTCCCCCGCGTCCGCTGCTGACCGAGCCGACCGCCGCGAAGCCGACGTCGACCGCGGCACCACTCGTACGGAAAGACCGCCGGCCGACCGGAGAACAAGAGGAGGTGATCGAGGGTGGGACACGGGGCGAGTCCATGGTGGTCGACGCCGGCGCGGGCACGGGGAAGACGTCGACGCTGGTGATGATGGCGAAGCGGATGCCGGACCGCGGCCTGTATACGACGTTCACCAAGGCCTCGATCCTGGCTGGGCAGAAGGTCTTCCCCGAGGACGTGACGTGCAAGAACGCGCACAAGCTCGCGTACGCCGCTGTCGGCTACCGCTACAAGGAGCGGCTCAACTCCCCGCGGCTGTCCGGAGTGAAGCAGGCGGAGATCCTCGGGATAGACGAGGTGTTCCAGGTGAACGGCCACCGCCGGTACGGGCCCGCGCGCCTGGCGGAGATGGCGACGCAGACCGTGGTGCGGTGGTGTCACAGCGCCGACTCGCAGATCGAGAAGCAGCACGTGCCCGTCCCGTCGCTGCTCACGCCGACCGAGGCGCAGCAGCTGCGGGACGCGGTGCTGCCGATGGCGCTCAAGGCCTGGGCGGACCTCTCCTCACCGGCCGGGCGACTGCACTTCCCTCCGGACGTGTACCTGAAGCTGTGGGCCCTGGAGGAGCCCCAGATGGGCTACGCGTACGTGATGCTGGACGAGGCGCAGGACTCCAACCCCGTGCTCGCGCAGGTGGTCCAGAACCAGCGGGACACCCAGCTGATCGCGGTCGGCGACTCCTGCCAGCAGATGTACGAGTGGCGGGGCGCGGTCGACGCGATGGCGTCGTGGCCCGCGCAGCGGCGCCTGATGCTGACCCAGTCGTGGCGGTTCGGGCCGGCGGCCGCGGACGAGGCGAACCGGTGGCTCGCGAAGCTGGACACCTCGATGCGGCTGAAGGGGAGCCCGCACCTCGACACCCGGGTCATCACGGGCGGTCTGCAGGACCCGGACGCGATCCTGTGCCGTACGAACGGCAAGGCGGTGGTGCTCGCCCTCAACCTGCTCGCCGCCGGCCAGCGCCCGACCCTGGTCGGCGGCTCCAAGAAGGTGAGGAAGCTGGCGGAGGCCTGCGAGGAGCTGCAGCAGCGGAACGCGACCACGCATCCAGAGCTGGCCGCCTTCACCTCCTGGGACGAGGTCTGCGAGTACGCGGACACCCCGGACGGCGCCGACCTCAAGGCCTTCGTGGACGTGGTCAACGAGCACGGGCCGCGGCGCATCATCAAGGCCGCGGACGCCATGGCACCGGACGAGCAGTCGGCGAGCGTGGTGATCTCCACTGTGCACAAGGCCAAGGGACTGGAGTGGCCGAAGGTGCGGATCGCGAGCGACTTCCCGCCGCCCCCGCGACGGGAGAACGGCTCCGCCGGACGTGTCGAGCCGTCGTACGCGATGGCGGCCTACGTCGCCGTCACCCGCGCGACCGAGGTCCTCGACCGCGAGGGCCTGGCCTGGATCGACCAGCACTGATCTGGGGTGTCACGCCGACTGTCACGCTGGCACCCGGAACGCCTCTTATGGGTATATGTGCAGGTCAGAGGGTGCGTGACAGTCGACGTGACAGCGGTGCGTGACACCCGGCGTGACACCCCGGATCAGTAGTCGCCGGGGAGCAGCAGGAGCAGCGCCGGCTCCCCGGCATCGCCGGGATGCGCCTCACCGTGCAGCTGCTCGTGGCTGAGGGCAGGCTGGCCGGACACCGTGGGCGCGCCCGTGATCACCAGGCTCTCCGCGTGAGGGGCTCGGGTGAGGGAGCGCACGACCGCGGCCAGGACGGCCGGCAACTGGCCCTCGGGTTCGTCGCCGACGTACGTCTGCCAGGCGGGCGCGCTGAACGCCACGGGGACCGTGATCCCCGCAGCGCGGGCGACCGGAGCCGGGACGTCGACGAGCACGCCGTACTCGATGAGGTCGGCTCGCGTAGGTATGGCGCCTGCGGGACCGACCATGCCGTTGTCCATGCCCTCAAGCATCCCGTGGCGGCCGTGCGCAGCGCCGTCCCTCGAACGGGTGACGATGCGGCACCGCGGCCGCCGACCCCCTCCCCGCGTCCGGCTTGTACGACAGCGCCGCCAGCGGTCCGCGCAGAGCACTCTGCGAGACCCCTGGCGGCGCTGAAGGGAGGGAGCGGCCCGGCCGTTCCGGGACGGGCCTGGTGGGTCAGTTGAGGGCGGCAGCGGCGGCGTGCGCGGTCTGCTGCGGGGTCCAGGGAAGCGGCAGCCCGTCGTCCGCCGTGCGCGGCACCAGATGTACGTGAAGGTGGAAGACGGTCTGCGTCGCCGCAGCGCCGACGCTGGTAATGACGTTGAGGTCGCAGCCGAGTTCGGCGCCCAGCTCGGCAGCTCGGGCCATCGTGAGCGCGGTGATGGCCGGGTCTACGAGGGCGTTGTCGACGTGGCGGCGCGGGATGACCAGGGTGTGCCCGGCATTGACGCCGCCGCGCGGCTTGATGGCGAGCGCGTCGTCCCATTCGCGCACCACGGTGGCGGGCGCGGTGCCCGCGACGATCTGGCAGAACACGCACGTGGCGCCGATGGTCGGATCGCGGTGGACGAGCGGACGGGCGATGTGGCGGTGGACAACCGTGACGTCGGCACCGCGGCCGCGCAGCCAGTTGGCGACCTCTTCGGCCACGGCAACGGCGCGGTGACGGCCGTACCAGCAGTGGACATCGAGGTGGACCGGCTCGCCGCGGCGCGCGGCCAGGGCGAGCGCGTCCCGGCCGGTATTGCCGACGAGTCGGCCGGCGCCCGGGGTGGCCAGCACGTGGTTGCGGACATCCGGGTGCAGGCCGGTGTGCGGGACCAGGTCCCGGGTGATGGCGGTCGCGGCCGGATCCCACAGCGTGCCGGAGACATCGAGCGTGAGCACCGGCCCGTCGTGGCGGGGCGGGTCGTTCCAGCGGGCGCCGTACGAGGTGATGATGACCTGGGGCGTTGCAGGCATGGGGACCTCCAGGAAGCGGGCGGGCCCCGCCGGGGTGCGGGGCCCGAGGGTGTGGTGTGCTGGGCGGAGTGTCCGGGGCTGGTATCAGCAGTCCCGGACACGTTCACTTCTGGGCGCCGGCGGCGAGGTGGTGGTGCTCCACCTCGGCCGGGATGCCGCGGCCGTTGAGGATCTCCGCCACGGCGTCGCCCACGACCACGCAGCGGGTGCGGCCGTCGTGGTCGCCGATCAGGACGCGGAGGATGAAGTTCTTCTTCGCGTTGAAGTCGAGCAGGGCCTTGGCCTGGCCCACGGTCTGCTCGAGCTTGGTGAACGCCCCGCTGGAGGACATCACGTGCTCGATGACGTCCGGGTCCTTCCCGTCCCTGCCCTTGAGGTGGTCCTGCAGGTTGGGGTCGTCGAAGTCGACGCCACGCAGGTCGACCAGGAGGCAGCCGATCACGGTCTCCGGGACGCCGTGGTCGAAGCCGAAGGTGTGGACGTGGACCCAGGGGAATTCGCTGCCGCTGTAGTCGCGCATGGGGGAGCTCTCCTTGTTCGTCAGGGTGGGGCGGTGCCTTCACCCTCCCTGCCGCCGCGGTGCGGCGACAGGGAGTTGGCGATGTTTCCCGTTTCCTCTTTGCGAGGGTCGGCCGGTCAGCTCTCCTCGAAGCGGGCGGTGGCGCAGTCGTGGCAGAGCGGCATCAGCTCGTGGTCGTCGCGCTCCGGGGCCAGGGCCTCGGTGAACGGGTCCGGCATCACCTTCACGTCCGGCTTCTGCTGCCCGCACTCCTTGCAGACCAGGAGCGGCGCGAGCTTCTCCAGGGCGCGGTAGATGCGCTCGCCGGTGCTGTCCTGGGCGTAGGCCTGCGCCTCGTCCAGGAGCTCGACGGCCGACTGGCTCTCGGCGTGGCCGACCTCGGTGAGCGAGGTGCTGATGGTGCCGATGACGTCGGCGACGGCCGCCAGGACGCCGGCCTCCGTGTCGCTCTGGTCGTACAGGGCGCGCAGGGCGGCGATGTGCGGGGCGACGTCCTCGGTGCGGGTCGCGGCATCTCGGATCCGGTCCAGGCCGACGCGGACGATGGCGACGGCCGCGGCGAGCTCCTGGTCCAGCGGCATCTTCGGCGTGCTGCTCATGGTGGGGATGTCCTTCCAGGTCGCGGGTGTCAGACGGCGGCGATGATCAGGGCGGCGAAGAACAGGAACAGAGCGTGGAATGACTGATCGAGGGCATAGGCGCCGGTCCCGATGTGCGCGGAGGGCGTGCCGTCGGCGGTGGTCGGGTGGGCCGGGTGCGCGCCGGTTCCGAGGTTGTAGAACTCGGTCTTGTTCGTGACCTTGGCGAGCCAGGCGAGGGTGGAGCGTCGGTCCGCCCACCAATGTGAACCGGCGTCCAGGGCGAGGCCGGCGGTCAGCCCGACGGCGGTGAGGCGCAGGTCCAGGACGAGCGCGGCGAGGGCCAGGAGCACGGCCTTGGTGAGGGTCAGGCCGATGACGTGGCGGGTGTCTGCGAGCCGCCCGGTCCAGCCGGGCTTGCCCTTGGCGGCGCTCTGCGCGCTGGACTGCACCCAGTGATCACCGACGGTGTGGGCGACCCAGAGCGTGGCGAACACAGCGGCGAACGTGGCGATCGTTTCGGTGTGCGAGACCATGAGGGTTCTCCTCTTCTCGTGTACGGGAGGCGGGAGGGGCGGGGCGGCCAGTCGCCTGGACAGTGAGTTGGCCGCCTCGCCGTGTCAGCCGAGCGGGACGATGTCCTCGCCGGAGGTCAGCAGCTCGCCCTCGTCGTCCCAGTCGATGACCCACTGGCCCCACTTCGGCTCCACGACGGCGCCCTGCCGGTCGGGGTTGCGGCGGTCCCGGACGCGGTCGCCGGCCTTGAGCTTGGCCACGGCCTTCTCGATCAGGTTGTCCTGGAGGTCGCGGGAGCTGAGGCGGTCGGCGACCAGCTTCTTCACCTCGGCCGGCGGGCCGGAGCGCAGGCCGGTCTCGTCCACGTAGTCGCCGTGCTCCGCGTACTGCTTGGCGACCTTCTGGTAGCGGGACTTCGCGGTGGAGCGGGGCGCGTCCAGCGCGGCGGCCAGGGTGCCCCAGGAGGCCTTGTACTGGTCGCGCAGGAGCAGCAGGAGGAGCTCCAGGCGCCGGTCGGTGTGCTCCGCCAGCCAGTTCAGCCCGAGGGCCAGGTGGTAGGCGTCGTCGGCGTCGGTGGGGTTGCCGCCCTCGCCGGGCTTGGGGAACGTGCGCAGGAACGACTCGAGGTGGCCCTTGGCGACCCAGCCGTAGAGGAAGCCCATCGGGTCGTCCTGCTCCTTGTTCCAGCGGATCGTGAGCTCCATCTGGCCGTCCTCGGTGGTGCTGAGCTTGTGCTCCACGGGTCTCCCCTTCCAATGTTCTGTACGTATCTCGTACACCAAGAACTGTACGAGATGCGTACAGCAGTGGCTAGGGTCATCTTCGGCCAACTCCCCGCACCATCCGGCCAGTTCGCGCCCAGCCCTGCCGAACTCCCCTCCCGCGTCGCTTCCTTGGCGGCACCGAGCCCGCCCGCATCCGGTGAACCCCTCCCCCGCGTCCGAGGCCGTACTGACACGCCGACTCCGTCCACAGGCCGGATGTGGAACGGTCTGCACATGACCCAGGGCACCAAGGGCGCACCGAAGCCCCGCACCACCAGCAAGCCGCTGAAGAAGACCGACCTGCCGATCCGTGTCCCGCTGATCCATGGGGAGACGACCGCCTCCTACCTCGCGCGCACCGCGGCCGCCAACGGGATCGAGGCCGGCCGACTCCTCAAGGCGCTCCACCAGGGCCGCCTGCCGGGCGGCACCTTCGCTCCCGTTCACCCGAACCTGCAGGAGACCCGGCTCAGCCAGAAAGCCGTCACCCGCCTCGCGGAACTCGTGGAACGCGACGAAGACCAGCTGCGCCGCGCGCTGCCCGGCCTGCGTCCCGAGAAGCTGCTGGGCACCGCCGGAGCCGAAGTCCGCATCAGCCTCTGGCCGGAGGCGGCAGGCGAGGGCCCGCTCAAGGCCTGCCCGCTGTGCCTGGAGGACGGCGCCTGGCTGGTCGCCGACGGACACCGCTGGCGCCCCTGTACCTGCGGCCGGCGCTGGCAGTGCGGCGACGACAACGGCTACCTCATCGACACCACGCCCCTGCCGGAGATCGGTGCCGCTCTGCGCGACCACCGGGCCCTCGACCACAAGCTGGGCCCGGCCGGTGACGCCCTGGTCGCCGACGCACATCAGATCACGCTGTGGTGGTGGACCAGCCGCCAAGTCGCCCACGACCAATGGCGCGAACGCGAGAACACCCTCGGTTTCCCGAAGCACCGCCGCCGAGCGGCCCCCGCCGTCGTCTACCCCGAGGCCCTCCTCCTGGCCGACGCGCTGAACACCTGGGAGACGCTCCGCGCCACGGACCCCAAGGCCTCCGCCCGCGAGTGGCGCGCAGAGGTCGCCGACCGGTTCAAGACGCCGGGCATCGTCGACGGCCGCGAAAGCGCGCCGCTCACCTACTGGCTGGAGCTCCACGGCCAGCAGACCGACCAGGAGATGCCGCGCGGCCGGATGACACCGGAGAGCCGCTGGAACCAGCTGCCCGACCTCCACCACCGTCCCGCCGAAGCCGGGCCGATGCGCTCCACCTCGTGCCTGCGCTGGGTGCACGGACTACCGCTCACGTCGGTCACCGAACTCTGCCCGCACTGCGCCGGCCGCGCCCCGAGCTGCCGGTGGGTGGCCTCGCCGGACTGCCCGCAACGACCGAGCAAAGATCAACACCCATAACGAACCTGCCGAACCAACGGCTACACCGGTGACAACGGCGACAGCCCAGGTCAGAGCCTCGGAAGAAGCGATCAACGGGCCTGACGGCCGAAAGAACGGTGACAGCGCAGGTCACAGGCCCGGCCAAGGCCTGCGCCATGCACCACCTACGTCCGCCACATGCCCGCTGACCTGCACCGTCACCGTGTCACCGATCATGAGCGTCGATCGGGGACAGCATCACCCCCAGGACCCGGGAGGCTTGGTCAGCCACCGCTTCACCTCCGAGACCGGCAGCCGCACCAGCATGTACGGATTGAGCCCCTCGGCAACGGCGGCCGCCAACTCGTCCAGGTCTCGTGCCACCTGCGCAGGCGGAGTGATCCAGACGCGCGGCGCGGCATCCGGGCCGTCCTGGTTGGGGATCAGCTGCGCGTACAGGTGCGTCTGGCCGCTCGGGTCGCTGTCGTAGCCCCAGGTGCTGTACTTCTCCCAGCCCGGCAGCCAGAACGGGTGCGGGCCGCCGCGTGTCAGATCCGGCGCGGTCGGCCGCGGCTTCGGCGGGCGGGTGTACGACGGCCCGTACACGATCTCCCAGACGCCGTCGCTGTGTTCGAGGACATCCATCCGCACGTGCTGCTTCAGCCCGCGCAGCTGCTCGCGGAACCCCTCCGCATCGAGCCCGGCCCGCTGGGCGAGTGCCGGGATGTCCGCGTCCTGCAGCTCCAGACCCATGATCTCGGGAACGTCCTCCGGCCGATACCGGTCTCCGGGAGCATCGGTGCGCTCCGCCAGCAGCAGGAACACCCGCCGCGCCGTCGCATCGGCGATGTCGAGACGGCGTACGTACGCCAGAGCATGCTTGTTCACCGCGAAGCCCCTCCCAGGTGCGAACCGAGTGCCCCGACCGTACGACGAAGGGCGCCCGCTCCTGGTGGAGTCGGGCGCCCTTCGACCTGATCCAGTCGTTCTACCGTTCGCCGTCCTGGTCCTGTGCACGCAGCGCGTCGATCTCCGCGCCGTAGCAAGCCGCCTCGAGCTCCGCGACCTGCCGGGCCAGGGCCAGCGCCGCGTCCCGCTCGTGGGCGTATGCCACCGTGCGCCCGACGTCGCTGACGTACTGCCAGCCCTCGCCCGCCACCCAGGCCCGCAGGCCCGTCAGCGACCCGTCGGTCACCGCCCACCGGTCGACGCCGGTCCGCTCACGGCACACCACGATCTCCGCGTACCCGCCGGCGCCGCTGTCCGGGACCGGCACCCTGAACTCCGAGACCAGCGCCATCTGCTGGCGCAGCAGCTCGAGCTCGTCCACGGCGCTCATCACTGGTGCCAACCGATGAGGCGGAACTCGGCGCCCTGCTCCTCGAGGAGCTCCTTGGACTGCGCCTGCTCGCTGACCTGGACCAGGCGCAGGATGTCGTCGCCGTCGTACTCGCCCCACACGTAGCCGTACTCATCGAGGTACACGGCGTAGTGGTCGCGGGTCGGCTTCTCCGCGAGTGGCACGATGCCGGCCTCGACGGCGGCGCGCAGCCAGGTCGCGGCCTCTTCGACCATGAGCTTCTGCTCATCCGGCGTCAGCCGGTTCCAGTTCGCGGTGGTGCCGTAGGCCTCGTGCGTGATGCGCTGACGCTGCTGGGCGATGACCAGGGCGCGGGGATCAACGGTCTCGGGACGGATGTTCATGGTCGGCCTTCTCTCGATCGTGGTGGTCGGCGGCGTAGTCGGGCGGACGGTGTCGGGCGGGCGGCTCACCCCTCCCCCGCGTCGTCGGGGAAGACGATGCCGCCGTCGTAGTCGGCTGGCCGCGGCACGACGTACAGGCGGACCTTGTCGTCGACGGGCTGGAACGCGGCGGCGTGCAGGTGGCCGTCGGCGGTGCCCAGTGCGTCCGGGGCGAACGCGTCGGCGGGCAGATCGACCGAGCCGCCCAGGTGCATCAGCACCGCGACCAGCATCCCCAGCGTCATGTCGTGCGCTTCCAGCTGCGTCGGCGAGGCCTGTGAGGTGCCCTGGACGGTGCGCGGCCAGATCGAAACCGGGGTCGGCTTCCCGCCGTCCGTCAGCTCCCAACCGCCGCCGTTCGGCGTCCAGACGAGCTCGCCGGGCCCGTCGTCGTCCTCGTCCAGGACCTCGTACATCTCGCGGACGTACGCGTCGGCCGCGAGCACCTGGGCGCGGGCGAGGTCGGCATACAACTCGCTCCCCTCCCAGGTCGGGTTGTCCTCCCACGCGGGCTCGAAGACCACACTCACCGTGGCGCCGCTCATGCCTGATCCCCTTCATCGGAGGGCATCGCGCGGCACCGCTCGGCATGGCTCTGCGCCCACTCGCGGGCGGACGGCTCGCTGTCACTGTGATCGGCCTGGCCGCAGCCGTCGCAGCTGGAGTCATGCCGGTTGGTCACCGTCACGACGGCCCCGCCGGCCGTCAGGTAGCGGGCGATCGTACGGAGCCGCTCCGGGCATTCCTCGGGGTGTTCGCGGGCCCACTTGCCCCACCCGGTACTCGCGAAGTGCGGGCTGGCGGAGATCGACTCCCAGCTGTCGCGCCACAGGTTGGCGCTGTCGCGGCGTTCAGCCTGTCCGCAGTCCCGGCACCGCGAGGCGAAGACCACGTCCACGGTCGGGATCGCGCGGCCCCTGACCATGTCGGGCGGGCCCTCGGTGACGGCCGCCATCAGGTCCACGGCCCCGGCCGTCGTGATCAGTGTCAGGTCCCGTCCGGCGGGAGTCTCAGCGGTGCTCATGCCGTCAGCTCCTTCCATTCCCGAACGTCCTCGGGGTCGCATTCGTCGTGGTCGGCGTACGTCGTGGTGTCGTCCTCGAGCTCGACCAGGCCCGAGGCGCCGCAGCCGTGGCACTTCCACTCCGCGCTCCAGGTCACCTCGCCGTCCTGGTCGCACTCGTGCCCGGAGTACGCGGTGTCCTCGTCCTCCCACACGGCATCACCGGAGGCACCGCACGCTTCGTGCCGCCACTCCCCGCCCCATGCCACGTCCTGATTCACTGCCGCGCACCTTCCTTCTTCTCCAGCTCCTGGTGGGCCGCGAGCGCCCGGCGCACCGTCGCCCACAGCAGATCGTTCCGGCCCCATTCGGGGTCAATGAGGGTGACTTGCCAGGTCATGACGACCTTCTGCACGGCCTCCCTGCGGCAGCCGAGGAAGATCTGGCGCACGGCGCGGGGCCCCAGGAAGTGGCCGGCGCCGGTGTTGATCCGCTCGCCCCACCGGGTCACGTCGACGGCGCCGCCGTCCAGCATCGGGCGTCCGGCGGGCAGGTAGACGCGGGTGACGAGCCCGGCCTGCCGCGCCACCTCGCCCAGCACACCGGCGAGGCCGGGACCGGTGAACCCGGAGACGAAGGCCCGCTGATGCCACGGCTCCCCTTCGTGTTCGGCGAGTTCGCTGGGCTGGCTGGACTCGGTGAGGAACCCGCCGCGGTTCGCCGCGGCCAGCAGGCCCGTGAGCGGACCGGTCTCCTCATCGGGCCCGTCGTGATGGCCGTTGGGGTGCGAGACCAGGGAGCCCTCCAGCCAGTCGGCCGTAAGCCGGGCCAGGTCCTCGAAGCTGCGGGCCGCTCCCCACACGCGGGCATCGGCACGGCGCATCACGCCGACCCCTCCCCCGCGTCGACGTCGTCGCGCTGCTCCTGGTCCAGGAGCTCGCGGTACTCCTGGCGCACGTACGCCCGGCTCCCGCCCGCGATGTCCCACTCCGGCGAGCCCGCTCCGATCGGGCCCTCGGTGTAGACGCCGCCGTGGTCCAGGTCGAACTTCAGGAACTCGAACGCCGCCTTCACGGCCTTGCCGCTCGCGTCGTTGACCTCGGCATCGCTGTAGCGCCCGAGGTACCAGTCCACCTCCCGCTCGCGGGCCGCCCGGTCCAGCCAGGCCGCCTTCCGCAGGAACACGATCCGGTGCTCGCTGCTGTCCAGCGGCAGGCCCTTGCCGGTGAGCGCCTGCGTGGCGCGCTCCTTGACGCCCTCGGTCAGCAGCACCAGGGCGAGCTCCTCGTCCACCAGCGCGGGCGCACCGGCGTAGGCGCTCGCGTAGTTGGGCGCGGCGAACGCCGGCGTCTCCCAGACCTCCCAGTCGAACGAGCACCGGCTGCAGGTGAAGGCGGAGACATCCCGGCGCCCGTCGGCGTACTCCACGAACGACGCCCGCAGCTCGAACGAGCTGCACTCCGGGCAGCGCAGCGATGGATTGTCCAGCATCAGTTCCCCTCCCGGCCGGGGCCGGCCATCCGGCCCCGGCACAGTCTTCCCACCGGCACCCTGCCGACGGGGGCGATCACGAAGTTCAGTCCTGCCGGTCGCGGTCGGCGAAGGTGCGGTGGAAGCGGGCGCAGCTGCCGTCCGCCTCGAACACGAGTCGGGCGTACTCCACGAACTCGTCCCCGCGGGCATACAGGCCGCGCCGGGTGAAGACGGCCGCGAACGTGCCGGTCTTGAAGACGGCGAGCGCCTCCTGGTCCCCCGCGGCGAAGGCCCGGTCGATGTCCCGGCTGATCTGCCAGTGCCCGGCCAGCTCCACGAAGAAGTCCGTCAGCCAGTTGGGCAGCACCCACATCAGCAGCCGCATGTCAGCCCCCGTCCGTGCTGTGCGTCCAGCCGTGCCCGTTCGCGCACCGGAAGGTGTGGTTGGACAAAAGCTGGAAGTCACCGCGGTCGTCCCAGGCGTGTGTGCCCTCCACCGGAGGCTCGCCGCACCGCCAGCACGGCTCCTTGCCGAGCAGCTCGTACGGCTTCAGCGGACGAGGCTCCGTCGACTGCGACACCCGCGCAGGCGCCGGCCGGACCGGCTTCGCCGCCAGCAGCGCGGCCACGTAGTCCACGGGCGCCGGAGGCGCGTACACCGTGTCCGGCGCGCCCCACCGCCTGATCCGCGCCGACCAGGACAGCATCCGCCACTCGCACAACGGCCCCACCGAGAGCCACACGCCGACGCCGATCACCACCGCCATGGCGGCCGCCAGCCACAGCGCCACGCCCATCGCGCCGTACGCGACGACGGCGAACACCACGGCGCACACCCACGCGACCACCACGTCCAGACTGGACACGACGATCGCCGCGGCTAACGCGACCGGCTGCCGGACCGACGCCAGCCGAGATCCCCTCTCCCGCGTCACCGCCCTCACCTGACGATCATGCTGTCGGGGCAGTTGCCGCCCATGTGGGCCACGCACTGCGGGCAGTCCTCACCAGGACCGAGATGCTTGTGCTGCTCACGGCTGTCGTAGGCGTGAAGCCAGCACTGCCGGCACTCCCCCTTGGGCGGGTTGTTCGCGCGGTCGCTTGGCATGACAACTCCTTCCTCTGCGAGCCCGGGGCGGTCCCGGCACTCGCGGTCCGCGCCCGCACAACGGGCGCCGTGCTGTACGAGGTCAGGTCCGAGCCGGTGGCCCGGATACCAGTCGAGAAGCCGGGTCACGCGGGCGAGGGCAGAGCCGCCAGCACCTGACGGGCGAGCGCGTCCTCGAGGCCGTACGCCTCACGCTCGTGGTCGTCGACCATCCGCTCGCAGGCCAAAGCGTCCTGGGCAGCCATCGCCTCGACGCCGAACTCATGCCGGGCGTGCGCAATCAGCAACTCCCGGATGCCGCGGCGCCCCAACTGGTCGCAGTGCACCAGCTCGTGCGCCACCGTCGTCACGATGCCGTCGGGAACCCGCATCGCGTCCGCGCGCACGTTCAGGAACATCAGCGTGCCCCGGCTACGGGGATCGAGGACAACGTGCCCGGCCGCGTCCTTCGCGTTCCTGCGGGCCAGCCGTAACCCGTCCGCCTTCTCCCGGGCCGGGAGCTCCGGGGCGAACTGGTACTCCGCCCGGCACGCCAGCTCCGCGATCCCGTCCGCGGTCGTCAGTGTGATCTGCACCGGCTGAAGGCGCCGGCCGAAGTGCTGCTCCACGGTCTTCGCCGCGAGCGGCGCGACGTTGCGGACGAAACGCAGCACGTCGCCGCGGCCCCAGCCCATCCGGTGCGCGGACACCCGCACGCTTGGTCCGAACAGTCCCATCTGAGCGCTCACCGCCCACGCGGGTAGTCGTGGCCGGGCGGGGGGTACTGCTGCGCCGGGTCACCGGCCACTCCGAACAGGACGATGCTCTCGAACGAGTCGTCGTTCTGGAGGGCCATCTCGCTGGCGTCGTTCTCGAAGGCCTGGTCGACGTGGTCCAGCAGGCGACCAGTGCGGTCCTTGTCGGCCTGTTCGCGTCGGTTACGTCCGAACGCCATGGTCAGCACATCCTCTCTGTTGCTTCAGTGAGTGGTCGGAGTCAGGCGGATCCCGGCGCAACTGCCCAGCAGCACCGAGGCAACGAGCGCGAACACCCCGCCGACGATCAAGAAGACCGAGCGGAAGACGACCGCGAACGAGCTGCCACCGAAGACCTTCGCCAGCGCCCCGGCGACCAGGGCGTAGACGACGCCGCCGACCGAGGCGGCGTCGTTCCCGGCCTTGGCGGCCGACCAGGCCGCCCACCCGCCGACCAGCGCGGCGATCACGGTGATGAAGGTCAGAGTCGGACGGTCGATGTCCATGGAGATCCCCCCAACGGGAAAGCGGTGCGGAAGGTCTGAGAAAAGATCAGGTCAGTACCGGACGTGCCGGGCCAGATCGAGGACGTCGCACCGGCACGCCCCGCCGTGCGCGATCGTGTGCAGCTCCAGGAGGGTCCAGCCGTGCGCCTGCTCCGGCGCGCCCTTCCAGGCCAGCGCCTCAGCGTTCGGCGAACTCGGACCGCCATTGTTCGGGCCGTGCACCCGGTCGAAGTTCCAGCCGGACACGTTGATCTCCCCGCCCCGCGCAGTGCGCCGCGTCGTGATCGTGCCGACCTGGATGATCCGCAGCTTCGCCGCCAGCCGCGCGATGTTCTCCGCGTCAGTCGCGGCCTTCGCCGCCGCGTTCTCCTTGCGGCGCTCCGCCTTGAACTGGCGGTCGGCCTCCCGGCGCTCCTCCGCTCGCCGCTCAGCCCGCGGCCCCTCGCACTCCTCCCAGGAATGCCCCAGGACCTCGTGGCCGCCGCTCGTCCGCCGGCACCACTCGCACGACTTCACCGGCCGCAGCGAGACGAACAGGTCCTGGCACCACCACCGCGCCACCAGCGCGAGAACGGCCCCCAGGAGCATCCACCAGTACCAGGCCATCAGGTCTTCCCCCATCGAATCGAGACGGTACGGACGAGGCCCGGCCGGACGCCGGGCCCGGGACTTCAGCGGGCCCGCGCCGGGCGCCGACGGGACTTCTTGCGGCTCAGCAGCCGCTGCGCCATCCACTGGCACGAGCCGTACGAGACGAACGCGACGACCAGGAACGTCACCACCGGCAGCAGCGACTGCCCCAGCGCCCAGACCATCAGGAGGCTGAGCAGGCCGGCCGCAGCCAGCGAGACGCGGTGCACGAACGTATGGACCTGACGCGGAACTGCGGCCATCACGCGCTCCCCTTGTAGCTGTGAATGCAAAGCTGCTGATGCGATGCTGTAAAGCGATCTGCGCTGTTGCCGTGTAGCTAGCGGCTATGCGTAGAAATGTAGCGTAGATGTTGTGTCGTGTGAAGGGGTCGGTGTAGCGTCATGTCTCGTGAGGATGAGAACTCCGAGAAGCCCGAGGAGAGAACCGTGGAGCAGTTGATCGCGGAGGCGGAGGCCCTGCGGAAGAAGCCCAAGGCGCTGGACACCGCTCTCCCGGCCCCGGAGGAGCGCAAGCGGGTCCGCAAGGCGTACGGGCTGACCCAGGAGGGTCTGGCGAAGTTGCTGAAGGTGCACCGGATCACGGTCAGTGCCTGGGAGCGGGGGGCGTACGACCCGACGGGCACGACCCGCGACGACTACCTGGCGCTGTTCGCCCACATGAAGCGGGACATCGGTGAAGGAGACGAGGAAGGCGGCGAAGAGTGATAGATGGCGATCGCACCGCCTTATACCGGCTCTATGACGACACCGAGCAGCTGCTGTACGTCGGCGTCGCCCAGGACCCGTGGAAGCGCTGGCGTTTTCACCGGCGCGACAAGGAGTGGTGGGGCCAAGTCTCCGTGAGGGAGATCGAGTGGGTTGATTCCAGGGAGGCCGCGCTCAGGCAGGAGGCCGTGGAGATCCGAACCAGGCGGCCGGTCCACAACATCCACCCCGGCTGGACATGGCTCGACCCCGATGCGCTGGCCGCCGCTCCACCGAGGAAGAAGCGGGTGACTGCCAAACCGCTGGACTGGGAAGAGGCAAAGGCCATGCTGGACGCCTTGATGAGGAAGGCAGGGAAGCTGTGAACGGGGGCGAACTCCGGCTACGCGGGGAGCTTTGAGCTCGAGCGACACGGCACATGCAGAAGGGGCGAGACCCGATCAGATCGGGTCTCGCCCCTTCGCCGTGTCCGGAGCTGGGCTACTCAGGGAGGTACGCCTCGGCTCGCTTGCTGGCCTTGTCCGCGGTCGACTTGGCGTCGGCGAGGATCACCGCCGCCTTGGCGGGGTCCTCCTCCAGTGCCTTCTTGATCTTCGCGGGGGCGAGGCCGCGGTGCGCTGACTCGAGCTGGTCCACGGCGGCGCGGAGCGCGTCCAGGGCCGGGGTCGTGCTGGACCCGGCGTCCTTCTCCGCCTTCTCCGGCTTGTCGGTGGAGCCGTTGTCGTTCTGCTGCTGGGCGGCGAGCTCGCGGGCGAGTGCGGTGAGCTCTTCCTGGGTGAGCTCCTTCTCTTCCTTGCGGGGGAGCTGCTGGACGATGCCGGTGATCGTCTTGACGGGGACGTTCCTGCCGGTGGCGTCCGTGATGGTCTCGTGGACCGCGACGGAGACCTCGGGGCCGTAGTCCTTGGTGATCGGGTTGTAGGCGCCGGCGGCCTTCTTGCTGATCGCGGGAGTGTCTGCACGTGCAGACACATCGTTCGAATTCTCTTCGAACGCTTTGTCTGCACGTGCAGACAGAAGCTCGCCGATCGGGTAGGCGGCCATTTCCTCGTATGCGAGGGGGCGGGACTTGTTGAAGACGTCCCGGGCGAAGGCCTCGAAGGTCGGGTGGGTCTTGCGGTACAGCTTGCGGGCGTTGACGTTTGCCATGCCCTTGGCCGTGACCCACCAGGCGTTCTCGAACTGCTTGAAGGCCTGCATGCACAGGGCGAGGATCTCTTCCTCTTCCTGGCTCAGGTCGCCGGTCGCGTCCGGTGTCTCCACGGGGTCCGGCAGGTCGGCGAAGGTGAGCATCTTCTCCGCCCGGCCCTGGGCGAAGGCGACCACGGGCTGGCCGTTGCCGCCGCTGGAGAAGGTGCTCGGCACCTCGGGGAGCGCTGTCCCCTGGCCGGGGACCACGGCGGTCCCGGCCGGGGTGCCCTTGTCGGAGTTCTTGCGCTCCTTGCGGTCCTTGAAGGGGTTGGGCTTGGTCACGGCAGCAGCCCCCGCTCTTCCATCTCGGTGACCAGCTCGTCGAACACCGAGCCCTTCGCGAGGATGTCGCTGCCTTCGTGGGTGCGCATGTACTTCACGACGGCCGGCACCACGGTGGTGAAGACGTTGTATCCCTCGTCCTCCAGGTACTCGCGGACCTGCGGGATCTCGTTGACGCCGGTCGGGGCCTTGCACAGGAGCACCCAGGTGGCTGGCGGCTTGCTGTCCATCCGCAGCGACGCCATGTCGTCGATGAACTCCTTGGTCGGGAGCTCTTCCATCCGCTCCACGTCGTTCATGGACGGCGGGAGGTTGATGATGGCGAGGTCCGCGAGGCGCAGCACGGACGCGCCGACCTTCCGGTGGTCCTCGAGGTGGCCGACGTCGACGACGCCGATGGCGTCCTCGAACCCGGCCGGGACCATCTGCGGCACGTTGAGGTGGAAAGCCGGAGTGGCGGCCTGCTGGACCACAAAGGGGTAGTTGCCCGCGGCCTGCCAGCGGCTGAACTGCTTGGAGTCGTCCGCGTCGTAGCCGATCACCTTGCGTCCGCGCTCGTGCAGGGCGTGGCCCATCCACGCTGAATTCGTGGTCTTGCCCGTACTGCGAGGGCTGACATTGGCGACGAAGTACATGGCGTGAGCGTACCGAGCTGACACCTTCCTCCTGCGTCGCCCTTCCGCTTTTGGTGCAGAAGCTAGGGTCGGGCGGCGTGACGATCGCGCTTTTCGACCTCGACAACACCCTGATCGACCGGCAATGGGCCCTGCAGGAGTGGGCGGCCGGCTTCTGCCGCGACCGTGGCCTGGACGGGGGAGCTGAGCAGCACCTCGTTGACGCGCTGCGGGAGCGGGCCTACCCGCGGACCTTCGAGCGGCTGCGCCAGGAGCTCGCCCTCCAGGAGCCGGCGGACCGGCTGTGGGCCGGATACGTCGACGGGATCGCCGCGAGCGTCACCGCGAACCCGGGCGCGGTCGACGGCCTGGAGCGGCTGCGCGCCGCGGGCTGGCGGCTGGGCATCCTCACCAACGGGGCCTCCGACATCCAGCGCGCGAAGATCCGGGCTGCCGGGCTCGCGGACCTGGTCGACGCCGTGGTGGTCTCGGAGGAGATCGGGGCGTGGAAGCCGGAGCGCGAGGCATTCGAGGTGGCCGTCGCCCGCTGCGGCGGCATCCCGTCCCGCTCGGTCTTCTACATCGGCGACAACCCGGCCGGGGATATCGGAGGGGCCGACGCGGCTGGGCTGGCCACGATCTGGTTGCGCGGCCGGCCCTGGCCCGAGGGCACGCCCGCTCCGAACCACACCGTCGACACCGTCGCGGACGCCATCGCCCTCCTCCTGCAGGGCGGCAGCCGATGAGCACGGTCGGACTGCTGCACCCGGGCGCGATGGGCGCGGCCGTCGGCGGCCAGCTGGTGCGTGCCGGCCACCGCGTGCTCTGGGCGCCGGCCCACCGATCGGCGGCGAGCGCGGAGCGCGCCACCAGGGCCGGACTCACTCCGGCCCGCGACCTCGCGGAGCTCCTGGACGAGGCGGAAGTCGTGCTGAGCATCTGCCCGCCGGCCGTCGCCGAAGACGTCGCCCACGCCGCCAGCGCGTACGCCGGGACCTGGGTGGAAGCGAACGCGATCACTCCGGAGCGGGCCCGCAGGATCGCCCGCCTCCTCCCCGCGTCCACCGTCGTCGACGGCGGGATCGTCGGCTCCCCGCCGGTCGGCGGCAAACGGCCCACCCTCTACCTCTCCGGCCCGGCGACCGAGCCGGTGGAGGAGCTGTTCGGAGGGACGGACATCACGACGCACGTTCTGGGGGAGCGGATCGGGCAGGCCTCCGCGCTGAAGCTCTCGTACAGCGCGTACCAGAAGGCCAGCCGCGTCCTGGCCGCCGTCTCCTACGGCCTCGCCGCCGACCACTGCGTCGACCAGGAGCTGCTCGCCATCGCGGGCAAACGACCCGGCTCGTACCTGACGGAGACCGGCTACATCCCGAAGACGGCGGCGAGGGCCTGGAGGTGGAGCCCGGAACTGATCGAGGCCGCCGACATGCTCCAGGAGGCCGGCCTTCCCGACGACATGCTGCGCGCCGCGGCCGCCGTCCTGGAGAGGTGGGCGCCGACGAAGGACGACAGCCACCTCAGCGTCGGCCAGGCCCTGGAGCAGCTGCACGGCCCGCCCGGCTAGGACTCCCCAGGGGCCATGACCTGCCGAAGCTGCTTCAGCAGGGGGAGCAGATCGCTGTCATTCGCCGTCGTGGCCAGCAGATAGTGACCGATGCTCCGGGCGATCCCCGGAGCCGCCTCAAGGTCCTCGGTGGCAGCCCAGCGCCGCAGTGTCCCGATCAGCACGTTCGACATGGCCACCGCGTAGTCCGGCCCGGCGCCGGGAGCGTCCCGCCGTGATTCGTCAGCGGTCATCAGCCCGGCCCCGCCCCGGACCAGCGGTTCGGCGAACGCCACGAGCAGATGCTTGATGGGCACCTCGCCGGGGCGGCGGTCCTCGAGGTACAGGATCTCGTCGTGGTCGTCGGTCCATACGGCCTTGATGTAGGCGAGCGCCGTACGTATCTGGGCGGGAGTGATCGCGGCGCGCTGCGGCTCAGGAGTCATGGCGATCACCGTAGGGCGGATGGGCGTACGTGGGCCCCGAGCCGATGGATATGGCTCAGGGCCCACGTGAGGGATCGGCGGTGTCAGTCGGAAAGATCCAGCGAGAGCCGTACCGCGCGGGAGACGGCCTCCATCTCCTCAGCGGGGATGATCCCGAGGTACGTGCCCGAGGTCAGGAACGAGGCCGTGACGGTGTGGAGCTGCGTCCCGATGACGGTCGCGGCCACCGGAGCCGTGATCGGTGCGGACAGCAGCGTGTCCGGCGCGGTGCCCGAGGTGTCACACACCGCCGTCACGGCAGTCAGCGGGTACGCGGCCATCGCGGAGTCCGCCTGGAGCACGGCGAAGGTGTGGCGTCGGCCCCGAGGCGTCACGGCTTCCCAGACCTGACCACGACGCAGCGGCGGGGGAGTACTCACTGGCCACCGCCGGGCAGGCCATCGAGCGTGTCGAAGGCAAGCTCCTCAAGGTCCTCGATCGCTTCGGCCCGCCCGGCCTGCCACGCGGAGAGCCGGTCCGCAGCATCGCGGACAGCCTGCGCCTTGAGGGCCTTCGCGGTGTACGCGGACACGTTCCCGCCCGCCTCCGACTGGATCGCGGTCAGTATGTCCGCGGGCAACGTCACCGTGATGCGCTTCGTAGTCGTCATACCTTCCAGAGTATCGACACGCATACCAGCATGCATACGCCCTGGCGGGTGATACCTCCCAGGCTCCCAGCTCCGCCACCAGACGCCTCTACCTGCGAAAACAGGGGTGCTACCTCTCAGCTCTCCTGAGAAGAACGGACAATGCGGACGCGACCTGGGAGGTTCGATCGGACCCGTCAGCCCCGCCGCAGCGCCTTGAGATCCTGCAGCGTCAGCTCGTTCGTCGTCCGATGAGGGCTCTCCGTCCAGGCGAGAATCCCGGGATCCGCCTTCTCGTACGGAGCGCCGGCAGCGGTGTTCTTGCCGCCGGTCGCGGCGACCTCGGAGAGGTAGGCGGCCAGAGCGTGCGGTCCGCCGCCCTCGTAGCCGACGCCGTATCCGAGCGCGGTCTGCTGCGGCAGGATCGACAGCAGCCCCTTCTCCGTCCGGACCCAGAAGTGGCCGTTGTCGACGATGAACCGGTCGAAGACATCGTCGGGCCGCAGGTCCAAAGGGGCGTACGTCCGGTAGAACCACTGATCTATGTTCCCGGACACGGTGCGGTAGTGCTCCCCGACCACCGGCATCCCGAACTCGAGGTCGTAGAAGGAGCGGCGGCACTCACAGCCCGATCCGGCGAAGGCCGACGGGCTCTCCTTGTCTTCCTCCACACACGGATGGAACAGCGCCGGGATCTCCTGCTGCGCGCTCACCAGACTGCAGTGCAGCGCGTTGGGCTCGCAGCGCTCCAATCGGTCCACCCACTCGCGCGTCAACGGGGTCTGCTGCTGAGGATGGAACGTCACATGGGCGTTGAGCGCGCCGAAGGCGAGCCCCATCCGCAGCTCGGTGTACATGACGAAGTGGAGAGATCCCCGCGTCGGGTCGGTCAGGTTCAGATCCTTGTGCTGATAGCTCAACTCGGCGCTCCCCGATACAGGTTGGACCTGGCGGCCCAGACTGCCTCGACCCTGCACCACCAGAACGGACCAGGCCAGAGCACCTCCAGCCAGACAGCAAAGGGCCGTGTTTCCCGCGGGAAACACGGCCCTGATCCATCAGCTACGCCGGGCCGGCCCCGGGATCCGAGGCCAGCCGGATGCGGTCGGCGGTCACGGCGGGGGAGTAGGCGCCGGTCTGCACGGTCAAGTCCCAGACCTGATCCGGGTGGGCGTCGACGTCGTCCTTCGTCGCCTGCCACGCCTTGATCCGGGCCTCGGTGTCCGCGTCACCCCGTCCGACCGACCGCTCCTCGGTCTCCTCCTGGGTGCACCACAGCAGCACGGTCGTCCACCGCGCCGGGTACGCGTCCATCACCGCGCGCACCCCCTCGATCTGTCCGAGGTGGAGGACGGGCACGAGGCCGGCCGCGACCATCTCGTCCAGGCCCGGCTTGTCGACCGCGTACGTGTTGCCGTACCGGGAGTTCGCGTAGATGACGTCGCCCGCCTCTTCGAGCGCGGCCAGCTGCTCCGCGGTTCCCATCCGGTAGCCGCTCGTCTTCCCCGCGCCGACCTTGAAGCGCTGGAAGAGCGCGTACGAGGCGTCGCGCTCGACCAGGGCCCGGGTCACGGTGTCCTTCCCGGCAGCGGGCGGCCCGTACAGGATCACGGCGCGGGGGAGAGGACTGGTCATCAGGCGTACATCCTTCCGAGGGCGAGCTTGGCCTGGTCAGTGAGGGAGACGGCGCTGCCGAGCCGGTTGTCGACGACGAAGTGCGGCACCTTCGGCGCGAAGTCCTCGTCGACGCCCTTGATGTACTCCTCCCAGTTCGCGAGCTTCCACGCGTCCCGGGCCGCGGACCGCAGGGTGATGTACTCCCGCATCGAGTCGTGATCACACCGGACCCAGATCACCGCCAACTCGGTGCCGAACGAGCGGCACTTGTTGGCCAGGCGCTGCATCCAGGCCGGATCTCCGAGCTCCTTGAGGAACGGCGCATCGAGCACGGTGGAGATGCCGGCCTTGATGTTGTCGTACGCCGACTCCATCAGGCACTGGTACTCCGCATCCCTCGCCTTCTCCAGGTAGAGCGGCGTGTGCCGGTCGTGCGGGTCACCGCCGTGCGCGGTGAGCAGCGCCTCCACCAGCGGACGCGTCAGCGAGTCCTTGTCGAGCCGCGGCCAGCCGGTGATGTGGCTGATGAACTCCGCGAGCTCGCTCTTCCCGCTCCCCGCGTACCCGCCGACCAGCACCATGTGCGGCCGGTGCGGATCACCACCGGTGTGCCGCCGGCGCCACGCATCCATGATCCGGTGACGCAGGCCGTGGTGGTCGACCTCCCCTCCCGCGTCGATCTGCAGCAGCGCGGACTCCACCGCCTGGACGTGCGCGCCGGTCACCATGTCCTGCTGCGGCGTGAGCCTCGGGAGGTGGGACTCCTCCTCATGTGGCAGCTTGTGCCGAAACCCCAACTGCCAGGGCGTGGCCCCGTACAGAGCGCAGTACGCCCGCTGGTAGCGAGGGTCCGGATACGCCTTGCCCGTCTCATGGTTGAAGACGGTCTGGAAGTTGCCCTGCAGCGCCGGCTTGAGCTTCAGGACCTCCGAGATCTTCCGTAGCTCCTCACCGGCCTGCTCCAGGGTCAGCGAATGATCATCGCGATGTTCCCGCAGCTTCCTGGGCTCCCACCCAGGCCGTTCCTTCGGTGCCACTTCGTTCCCGCCGATCGTCTCCATGGCCCGGAGGCTAGGTCCGCCTCGCGGGACGCCGGTATCACTGCCGAGTTGAAGAGGAAGTTGAAAACGCCCCCTGAGCTGCACGAATGCATCCCTGTGAACTGCACCATAGCGCTCAGGTGTGTCAACTCGGTCAGCAATTCGAAGGGCAGCAGAAAGCCCGGGTCGACGACCCGGGCCTGGGAGCGGAGCGCGTCGCCTCCTACTAGGACTGCCATTCGTGTGCGAGGACGGAGTACAGGACGCTGTCCCGCCAGGAACCGTTGGTGAAGACGTGGTCCCGGAGGATTCCCTCCCGGGTGAAGCCGAGTCGCTCCACGAGCGTGATCGAGGCGGTGTTCTCCGGGCCGATGGCAGCGCTGATCCGGTGGAGCTGGAGAACGCCGAAGGCGAAGTCGGTGAGCGTCCGCGCGGCATCTGTGGCGTACCCGTGGCCCCACTCGTCAGCCGCGATGGCGTAGCCCAGCTTCCCGGCCTTGACGCCGGCGAAGGCGACGCGGGCGAAGCCGATCATGCTGTCGTCGTCGCGGCGGGCCACCGCGAGGTAGAACTCCGTCCGCGGTGACTCCTGGGCACGCTTCACCGCACCTTCGATCATGGCCAGGGCCTCGTCACGGCTACGGCTGTCGAAGGACAGGAAGTGCGTGACCCGGTCGTCACCGATGATCTTCAGGGCGTCGTCGACGTCGTCTAGCGTGAATTCCCGGAGGACGACACGCTGGCCGGTCAGACGCAGGGGGTAGGTCACGGATCTCCTCAACGGGGCAGAGACTTCAGCGGCGTGCGGGTGAACATCTCGATCTGCTCTTGCAGGTCAGATCCTGCCTCAGCCAGGGGAGAGTCCCGCAGCGCGCGGTGTACTCGCTGCGCGCTGTGCACGATCCCGTTGATGCGCTGCTCGGGTGCGAGGTCCAGGACGGGAACGACGGCCTCGGTGGCCCCCTCCAGCTCGCCCATCTGGATCCGGGCGATCGCCAAGTCCGCCCGGCTGCCCGCCTGGTCGCCGAACGCCCACTCGGGAGCCGACTCGTCCTCGTACTCCAGCACGGCCCGCTCGGCGTAGTCCTGGGCGGCCCCCGCTTCGGAGGGCAGCCACGTCAGAGCATCCGCGGCGTAGTAGATCTGGCGCGCCCGGCCGAATGTGCACAGACCGCCCAGCTCATCCACTTCGTCCTCACGGACCGACTCCCAGCCCTCCTCCGCCCGCCGGATCGCTGCACGTGACTTGTCGGCGTTGCCCAGAGCCGCCCAGGCGCGGGCCTCGTTCATCGGCAGCCACACCTTCGCCGTACTGCCCGCCAGATCCGCGAACTCCGCACCGGACTGCGCGTACTGCACAGCCTCGCGAGTGCGGCCGGCCCAGTACGCAACCAAGGACTGCACACCTCGAATCCACGCCCGCAGCCCGTTGTGGTCGGCCTGATCCGCGCACATGAACGCCGTCCGGGCCTGGGTGAGCGCGGCGTGCGGATCAGCCAGATCGTGGCTCGCCTTGGCCAGCAGCCCGCCGGTCACACCGGCCAGGAGATAGAGCTGACGAGCTTGCCCAGGACGCCGCTGGCGCTCGAGCAAGGTGTAGATGGTGTCCTGCGCCTCGATCATGTCGGGCAGCAGCTCGGAAAGCGGCCGCTGCGGATAGTCCATGGCCAGGCGTTGAACATCGGCATGGACCTGATCCATGGCCTCGGGAGTGAGGTCGGTCTGTCCTGTTGCCAGGGCGAAGCGTCGGGCCCGCTGTGCCGCCACGTTGATCAGCTCCTTGTCTGCGGTGGGATGGCCAGTCGCAACGACCAAACCCGAAGGCGTGCTCCCCGCAGTGACGAGTGCCCCATCCCATGGGCTGAGCAGCTCCTCAAGCGGTTTGCCGAACATCATCTGCAGAACACGGCGGGTGACGGGGTTGACCCCGGACCGCTGACCAGAGGCAAGTCGCCGAAGATGGCGGGCAGTTAGCGTCGCGTCCTCGCCCATCTTGCGGGCCAGCACCCCGAAGTCACGAGCGATCTCCTCGTACGTCTTGGGCTGCTGTGAGAGCAGCAGCTCAAGCACGGTTCTTGGATCCTGGCCGCTCTTGCCGGCGTTGCCAGCCATAGCGTCGCCCCCTGCTACGTGGTCTGCGTCTTCAGGTTCCCGCGCTTTCAGTGAGCTGCCGCTCCAGGTCCTGTTCTGGTCCGCATGCGGTCCGCCAGGGGTCCGGGGCAGGCCCTCGCATGGTCATCGTCTCCCATCCGAGGCTTCTCGTCATGAAGTTGACGAGTACTCAGCGCAGGGCAGCGGTCGACGCAGCGTCGCTTCCTCGGACTTTCAACTCGGACTGCCACCGAGTTGAAGAACGCGTTGAAGTCCGGGTTGAAGGAGAACCGCAGAGCATCGTGATACTGCCCGGCTCCGAATCCCGGTTGGCTTGTCTCACCGATCACCGCAGCTCGGAGGGGGCACCGATGAACGCACTGCCGCTCGACACCGCTACCGAACTCGCCCGCCGCGTCACCCTGGTCCGCGACTCCGTCCCCATGGACGACCTGGCGGCCGCGGTGGACGAACTGGGGGAGTGCCGGCGCTTCGACGCCGAACGCTGGCTCATGGACACGACCGGCACCCGCTCCCTCGCCCGCGACCTCGTACGCACCGAGCAGGAGCGCAGCATCTGCGAAGGCTGCCCCGTCCGCGACCGCTGCCTCTCCCTCGCGATCCTCACCGGCGACACCCGCGACAGCATCCACGGCGGCCTGCTCCCCGTACAGCAGCGCCGCGTCGCCGCAGTGCTCCCGCAGGAAGCGCAGGCCGCGCCCCTGCTCCGACTCCCCTCCCGCGTCGAACCGGCCTGTCCGCTTCCCGCGGCAGCATGACGAGTCGGGCGCGTAGCCCAAAATGTAGTGTGAGTGTTGCGTGATCTATGCGGCTACTTGTAGCGTGAGGTTAGCGCGCTTCGCATAGCAGGAATGAAGCAGTGTCGAAGAAGCGCGCCTGACCGAAGGAGAGGCAGATGACCAGCTGGATCGAGGGTTTCGCTGAGGCGAACCCCTGGCCTGCTGCTCTTGCGGCGGTGGTAGTGGCCCTGGTGGGGCTGGGGCTGCTGGCGCGGGGTGGCAGGGCCGGGGCGAGGGCTTTCAGGGCCCGCCGCTACTCGCAGGGTCGGCTGACGGTCGCGCAGATGGTGTCCGTGGTGGGCGCGCTCGGTGCGACGGGTGTCGGTGCGAACACGGCGTGGCGGTTCGCGGGGGAGCACCTGCACATCACGAACGTGGTGGAGCGGGCGGCACTGTTCCTGGTCGGTGAGGTGATGCTGTTCGGCCTGGCGCTGATGGCGCGGCAGAACCTGCACAATCCGTCGATGCGGCGTACGGGTCTGCCGGGCACGCTGGTGTGGGTGCTGTCCGGGTTCCTCGCGGTCCCGGCGATCTCGGAGTCTGACTCGTTCGCGGGTGCGGCGTGGCGGATCGTGCTTGGTCCGCTGGGTGCGGCGCTGCTGTGGCACCTGGCCATGGGTATCGAGCTGCGGCAGAGCGGTGAAGAGGACGCGGAGAACAACGGCGTCGGCGCGAAGATCCTGCGCCGGGTCCAGCAGCAGATCCTGTCCTGGCTGGGTATCGCCGACCACGATGTGACGGCGGAGGACATCTACCGGGAGCGGGCCCGCAGCAAGGCCGCTGACCTGGTCGACCGGCTGCGCAACCTGGACGAGAAGAAGAGCAGGGGCCGCAAGGGCCGCAAGCTGCGGGCGCAGCTGCGTACCACGCTCCGCAAGGCCGGCGTCGCCGGGAGCCAGGAGCGCAAGCAGCTGCTCTTGGAGGACCTCGCCGTCTCCGCGCACGCCCCGGCCCTGGTCGACCTGGAGCACGCCTCCCCGTGGGAGGAGGTCCTGGAGCTGGCCACGGTCCCGGCGGTCCCGGCCCTGGAGGCCGGCCACCCCCTCCCCGCGTCGAAGACCGACGCCGACGAGGAGGAGTGGAAGCAGCTCCTGGAGGCCGCGGCCGCGACGAACGGCCAGGGCGAGGACGGTCCCGACGACGACCACGACGGCCCGAAGGGCCCGGGTGGCGCCCCGCTGCCGGAGCAGAAGGGCGACGACAGCGAGGCCGTACTGAACGCCACGGTGTGGGCCCCCGAGGCCGCGCCGGAGAGCGAGCCGGAGCCGGTGCTGACCGAGGCGGAGATCGCACGGGCCCGGCACATCGAGGCCCTCAAGGGCGAGGACCTGAAGACCAACGCCGACGCGATCCGCTACGCGATCCAGGAGACCGGCACCACGGTCGCCGGGCAGCTCGTGCGGTGGCTCGCGGAGCACGGCCGGGAGGGAGTCAACGAGGGCCAGGCCTACCGCGTGGCCAAGAAGCAGGAAGAGGAGCAGCGCCGGAGCAACGTTCGGCCGCTGCGCCCTACGACGGGGGCCTGACGTGGACGCCGGGATGCAGTGGGCGAGGCAGGCGGGCAGGCCCGCGATGTCGCTCTCCGTGCTCGTCCCGGCCCTCCCGCAGGACTGCGGCAGGACCCCTCAGCAGGAGAAGAGCAGCGAAATACCTGATCAATCCCGTAGTGGACGGGTGGACCGGTCGGCGGATGAAGAGCTTGCAGGCAGTCACCGCCGACCGGCACGGCCCACCAGCTCAGTGGAGGAAACCGTGAGCGACATTCTGGCAGTGCCCGAGCAGGGGCCGGAGCAGGGCAGGGACGACACCGAGAGCAGTGAGAGCAGTACTGCACCGGTACTGCTCGTGACGCTGGAAGAGGAGATGTACAGCGGGCTGTCGCCCAAGATGCAGGGGTTGCTCGAGGAACTGGTGCACCTGGGCAGGAAGAGCGGCATCTGCATCCCGGACGAGCAGCGGACGATCGTGCTGCCCGCGGCGCCGGACATCAACTACCTCTTCCCCCTCCGTACGGATGCGAGGGAGCAGTAATGCCGGTCTGGATGGTGCTGGCCGGCGTCCTCGTCCTGGCCCTGTTCTTCGGAAACCGCGGTACGCGCGCTGAGCGTCGCCTTCTGCGCCGGATGTCCCGGGTGCAGATGCCGATGCAGGCGGCCGACGCGCCGGACTGGATGCCCGGGTCCTGGGCGAATGGCCAGAAGCGGCACTGGCTGAGCCTGGTGCCCCGCTGGGCGATCGTGCTCTTCGTGCTCCTGGCGGCCGCGCTGGCCGTCGGCGGATGGTGGCTCTGGGTCAACTACCAGGGCTACGTCACCGCCGCTGGCCTGCTGATTCTCGTGACGTCCGTGTGGGCGTGGCGCCGTGGCCGTGAGGCGCGGCGGCACCGCGAGAAGGTCCTGAAGCCGTTCTTCGCGGTGCTGCGGAAGATCTTCAGCGACATCCCGGCGGACGCCACGTACAAGCAGTGGGTGCAGATCCCGCGGCACCTGATGGGCAACGACAAGGACGTGTCCAAGGGGTGGCGGGACCGGCTGCCGGAGTCGTGGGTGGAGCGGTACGACTCCTGGGGCTGGGTCGCGAAGATGGCTCTGACCAGGAAGAAGCTGCTGAAGCGGCCGCGTGAGCTGCGGGAGAAGTTCTACGACTGCAAGCCGGTCGCCTGGTACCTGGAGCGGCAGGCGCGGCTGCTGGAGCAGAGCGAGCTGTCGGTGAAGCTGCCGCCCGAGGCGGAGCTGGGCGAGGGCGAGCAGGCGCGGCTGACGGGCCTGGTCAAGCGCCGGGTTCCGGGTGAGTGGGAGGCGCACTGGGACCACCAGGAGTTCAAGGTGGTCTTCCGGCAGCCGCCGAAGCCGCCGGCCAAGGTGCTGATGGATGACGTCCGTGAGGAGCTGGAGAAGCTCTCGGCGTCGAAGGCCCTGCTGGGCCTGGGCACCCGCGGGGAGAGCATCTGCATCGACTTCGACGCGGAGACGCCGCACGTCGGCCTGAGTATCGGCACTGGTGGCGGCAAGTCCTCCACGCTGCGGTCGATCATCGCGCAGATGGTCCGCAAGGGCGCTGAGCGGGTCATCATCATCGACCCGAAGCTGATTTCCCTGGACTGTTTCCAGGATGTTCCCGGAATTGAGATCTACACGGAGCTCGCTGAACAGTGGGAGGCCGTTGCAGAGTTCAGGCGGGAAATGGAGCGCCGCTACCAGGTCAAGCGGTTCAACAAGGATGTTAAATTCCCGCGCTGGATTCTCGTCTGCGAGGAGCAGAACGACTTCGCGGAGGAGTCGTACCAGTACTGGAGCGAGGTCAAGGACAAGAAGGACCCGGCCAAGCCGCCGGTATTCGGCGACATTGCCCGCGTGCTTTTCAAGGCGCGCCAGGCGGACATGAATGTTGTGTCTGTGTACCAGCGTCTTACGGCGCGTGCGGCGGGTGGCACGGAACTGCGTGACCAGTACGGCGCGAAGATTCTTGCCCGTTTCTCTCCGCAGGCCTGGAATTCCCTTGTCGGGACGACCCCGAGGCCGAAGTCGAGTCGTCACAACGGCCGCGCCATCGTGGTCATCGGCGGCTCGGAGCGGCAGTGCCAGATGCTGTTCATGTCGGATGACGAGGCCCGCGAGTGGGCGCTCAACGGTCGTGAGCCGCTGGCCCCGCCGGTCTACGTGCCGATTGCGGAGCGTGAGGCTGAGGCCCTCCCGGAGCCGGTGTCCATGGTGAAGGGGGAAGTGTCCACGCTTAGCGATCACCAGGGGGTTGTCCATGGACAGTCCATGGACAAAACGGAAGGTAACGGGTCAATCCCGGCTCCCGCTGCTGCGACTACGGAAAGTGATGTCCATGGGGGCGCGGGCAACGTCATCCCGCTGGTGAAGTCCGCCCAGGAGGTCAAGCCGATCATCGGCAACGCGGCCGCCGCGGAGTTCCTCGGCTACGAGGGCGACAAGGGAGTCAAGGCCTTCATCAAGGCCCGCCAGCGCCACAAGGACAAGAACGACGGCGAGGACATCCCCGGCACATTCCAGGTCGGAAAGTACCCGGCCTGGTACCCGAAGGACCTGAAGCGCTGGCACGCGAAACTTCCGCAGGCCGGTGTGAAGGAAATCGCCAAGCAGGCAGTCGGGAAGTAACCCGTTCCCGGGGCGGCCCGGATTGTTTCCAGGCCGGGCCGCCCCTCGGATAGCAAAACCCCGTTGATCCACCGACGGGATACCTCTATCTCAAAAATCAAGAAAGCGGGGAAGCGAGAAATGGTTTCTGGATCGGTTGTCGTCGTTCTCACTCTTCTGGTCGCCGCCCTCGTCAAGTTCGGAGCAATGAAGTTCTGGCAGCCCATAGTCGGCGGCGCATGGGGTTACTACCTCGCCACTTCTTCTATCGGCCCCGAGATCGGAACCGGCCTCGGCAATTTCTTCAACTGGTTCGGCACGCTCAGCTTCTGATTCCGGCCGCCGTCGCTGATCCCCGGCGCACCAGCCCCGGGCATCGGCGTCCCCGACCGGACCGCCCGACCACCGCGATCAAGGAGCCCTACCGATGTTGTTCTTCGGCCTCTCGCCCCTGGCCCGCAAGGCGTTCCTCGCCCTGGCGGTCGTCGTCCTCGCCATCACGCTCTTCACGCCCGACGCGGGCTCGTCCGCCAAGCCGCTCCCGCTGGGCGTCGTGATCACCAACACCGGCACCCAGGTCACCGTCCGCACCGGCGACGGCGAGCTGCACACCGTCGACACCACCCCGGCCGACGTCGCCCAGTGCACGGCCGGCCGCACCTTCCCGACCTGCTCCCACTAACCCGCGACCGGCCCAGGCCGGCGTCGACCCGAAGGAGAAAACGCGATGCGCGTCAGCGACAAGGACTACGTCAACCACAACGAGATGGCCCGGATCGTCCTGCTCGGCATCCGCCGCGAACGCCGGGCGGCCCGCGGCAAGTCCACCAAGCGCCTGGACAACCGCGTCGACCAGATCCTGGCGAAGGCCGAAGCCCGCGAGACCGGCAAGTAGCGGAGATCGCGATGAAGCCTGCCGAGTTCCAGCTCACCGCGGACAACGTCTACGAGCTCTGCGAGCAGATCACGCTCAGCAAGCCGCACTTCCGCTTCAACCCCGCCGCGAAGCGCGGCGTGGAGGTCGACGGCCTCACCGTCCTGGAGCGCGGCCAGCGCCAGGTCGCCTACTTCGGCGACTGGATCACCCGCGACCGCTACGGCAACCACACCGTCCGTTCCGCCTGAACTCCCCCAAGGAGAAGCAGAGATGACCGATCACCACGACACCCCCGACGGACAGCAGCCCGGCGAGCCCCTCTCCCGCGTCGACTTCACGAACATCGACCGCGGCCTCGAGGAACTGCGCCAGCTCGAGGGCTCGACCTCGGCCAAGGACCGCCTCGCCCAGGACCTCGCCCACCCGTCCTCCGTGCTGCGCGACCTGGCCGACGCGGCGGGGGAGTGGCTGTCCGACCGCGCCGACGACGTACGCCAGGCCGTGCTCGGCGGCTGGGGCCAGACCGAGGGCTGGATCAAGGCGACCCTCGCAGGCGTGGCGCTGGTGGGCGTCACCGCCGTCGGCGGCGCCCTGCTCTCCCTCACGGTCCAGGGCATCGCGGGTGCGGTGGACGCGGCGGCCGGCGCCGTCCCGGGCGGCTCCGCCCGTAACACCGGCCTGCTCGCCTCGATCACCTCGCCGGTCTGGACGTACCTGCGCTCCCACACCCAGGGCCTGGCCGTCGACGCCCGCACCGCGTACGCCGTGTGGCTGCTCGCCGTCCTTTCCACCGGCGTCCTGTCGTGCGTCACCAAGAGCTTCGGCGCGCGTCTGGCGTGGGGCCTGACGGGCGCGGCCACCGGCTGGATGGTCTGGCACGGCGCGCCGGCCACCGGCCGCGAGGTTGCCGTCGGCCTCACCGCCATCGCCTGGGCGCTGCTGTCGATCGTGGCGCTGCGCAAGTTCCGCGTCGGCATCACCAACTACGTCAGCAACCGGGTCGCGCCCGAGGTCAAGCCGCAGGTCCACGTCCCGGCTCCGGTCGTCAAGCGCGTGGAGATCAACGGCCGCGCCCTCAAGTCCCTCGACTGATCAGCGCAGTTCACCGCCCGATCCGAGATCTAAAAGGAGCACGTGATGGACATCGAGCAGCTGCTCACCGGAACGACGTACAGCGACCAGTACGACCTGATCCGGCACCTGGACGCGCAGACCGAGCGCGCGTTCACGCTGATGGAGACCGCCTCGATCCAGGCCACCCGGCAGATGGCGGAGCCGGCCGACTTCCAGGCGCCGACCCTGACCAGCCGCGGGCGGATCGCCGACGTCGCCGTGGTGATCGAGGCGATGGTCACCGCCGCGCAGGCCAACGGCGAGAACGAGCTCGCCGAACTGCTGGGCACGGCCGCGGAGACCGCCGACGACCTGCTGATCCTTCTGGCCCGTGCCGCGCACGGCACCCTCCCCGCCACCGCCGACGCGGGCGAGGACGAGGACCAGGAGGACGGCGAGCAGGACGAGGCCGACGAACCCGTCGCGGCCTGAACCCCACAGAAGAGAGGAGGAGCGGAGATGACGCACCGATTCGTGGTCGACATCCCGTTCGACAACAAGGAGACCGGCGCCCGAGGCCAGCAGTGGCTGTGGGTCCAGGCGGAGGACAAGCTCCAGGCCCGTGCGGTCGCGCTGCAGGAAGCGGCCGGTGAGACGGCGACCCGCCACCGGTACGGCGCGGTCCTGGTCCTCAACGACCCGACCCGCCCGATCGAGGTCAGCGCTGGCTGACTTCGCCCCGGGGCGGCCGTCTGCACCGACTAAGGCGACCGGCCGCCCCGGGCCCCCAGCCCCCAACAGAGAACTGGAGACCCCCATCATGACCGCAACCCTGATCGAGATCGAGACCAGCACCCGGCTTCTCGCCACCGAGGTAGAGGACTGGCTGAAGTCGATCACCGAAGCGGCCCCGGCCGCCGACCCCTCTCCCGCGTCGACGAACACCTCCGGCCTCGACATCAAAGCCCTCGCCGCGGCCGGCCTCGCGGAGATCGAGCGCACCGACCGCGCCAGCCAGACGGCCCGCACCCTGGCCCGCCCGAGCCTGCTGCAGCGCCTCACCCGCGCCCACCGCCGCCCGGCCGCCCGCGCCAGCCTCCACATCCGCCGCGCCGCCGCCGTCATGGCGACCGCGGGCTGGTCGCGCACCCATCTCACCGACGCCGCCGGACGGCACTGCGTCCTCGGTGCGCTCCAGGCCGTCGACGCCGACGCGGACACCGTGCTGCGCTCCCACACCCACATCCGCGCCGCGATGACCACCGGCCTGCCGACCCGCTCGGACGAATGGGAGCAAGACCTGGCCACCCGCTGCCGCCGCGCCGGCGCCGACGTCAGCGCAGTGCGCCGCCAGGTCGACATCGCCACGCACAACGACCTGTTCGCCGCCTCCCTCGGCGCCGTCCTGGAGCTGATGGAGACCGCCGCCGCCCTCGCCGAAAACGCCGGCGACTGAGGTGTCCGCTTTCGCGCAGACCATGCAGCTGTCCGACCGGATCCACCGAGAGAAGAGGAACCCATGACCCTCCCGAACATCCCGCAGCCCGGCACCGGCCCCGTCGTCTTCGAGGAAGGAGCGGGGTCCGGCAAGTCGCCGGTACTGGGCCAGCTCATCGCCCAGGCCCGCGCGGCCGGCAAGCGCCTCACCGTCATCGACGCCAAGCAGACCGAGAAGAGGACCCCCGTGGCCGTTCCGTACATCCCGGACCCGCACAACAAGCAGCTGCTCCCCCTCGGCGTCGACCCGTCCAACAGCCGCCCGATCACCCTCGACCTCGACCTGTATCCGCACCTGCTCATCGCGGGCGGCACCGGCAGCGGCGTCTCCTCCACCCTGCGCCTGATCACCGCCCACACCGTGGCGACCGGCGGCACGGTCGACGTCATCGACCCCCGGCGCGTCGGCCTTGCCGAGTTCGAGGGCGTACCCGGCGTGAGCATCACCACGGACCCCGCCGGGTTCGCCGCGCAGATCGAGGCGTTCCACGCGGAGATGAAGCGGCGCTACGAGCAGTCCGCGAAGGGACCGCGCCGCATCCTGGCCGTCGACGACCTGGCGACCTCGCTCATGGCCGCCCGCTCCTTCGCGAGCTCCGCCGTCCTGAAGCGAGCGGTGCAGCTGCTGGGCAAGGTCGCGTTCGCCGGCCGCGCCGCCGGGATGCACCTGGCCCTGAGCGGAGTCGACCGCGGCACGCTTCGCCGCATGGGCGACGCGGCCCTGCAGGACGCCGTCACCGTGCTGCTCCTGGGCCGCACCACCCGGATGACGGCGCAGCACCTGGGCGTCGACCCGCAGCTGCGCCGCACGTACCCCGGCGCCGCGGTGCTGAAGACCCCGGGCACGACCGGCCGCCAGATCGCGCTCTCCTTCCTCACCCCCGAGCAGGCCCGCATCGTCGCCAACCGGCCGCCGATCGCCGACTAACCGCGATCTCTATCCACAGGCGACCTCGCTGATCATCAGCGCCCGGGGCCTTTCCGGCCCCGGGCGCCCAAGACGAGAGGCACGACGAATGGCCCGCAGCACCGGCAAGAACCGCACACGCCTCCCCAGCTGGATGCGCCGTGCCCCGCGCCGCCCGGCGGTCACCATCGCGGGCCTGCCCGCACCCGCCGTCCCCGGGCAGGCCCGCCTGCACCCCTCTCCCGCGTCGCCGCTCGCCCCGCAGGGCTGGAGCGTGCTGCTCGGCATCGACACCACCAGCGGCCGGCCCATCCACCTCGACCTCGCCCGCGACGCGCACCTGCTGCTCGAAGGCGCCACGTTCACCTGGCCGGTCGGCGGCGTCATCGAGGCCCTGACCCGGCGGGTCATCGACCACGGCGCGGCACTCACCGCGATCATCCCCGGCTTCATGGACCCGCCGCTGCCTGCCCGCCCGGACCTGAGCTGCGTCACGCACGCCCACGCCGCCGCCGCGATCGAGGACTTCCACGCGAGCATGCAGACCGCGCGCACCCCGCGCCGCCCGGCCGACCACCGCTTCCTGCTGATCGACGGCCTCAACTGGCTGCGCACCAAGGCGAAGGACAACACCCGCCTCGCCACCGCCGTGGACGAGCTGCTGCTCCAGGTCCTCGTCAGCGGCCACCGCACCGGCCACCACGTGATCGCCAACGACTGGACGCCGCGGCTGGCCCACTTCCCCGGCCGCGCCCAGCTGCGCGCCGCGTTCCCCGCGCTCCTGCAGCAGCCCGACGCCGCCACCCACGAAGACCGCGCCGTCCTGCTCGCCTCCACCGGTGAGCACCACCTGCGGTTCTTCCCCGCCGACCTCACCGTGCGCACGAACTGACCCGCACACACAAGCGGGGCGCGCCCTCCTCGCCAGCAAGCACGAAGGGCACGCCCCAACCACTCCCGAAGGAGCAGATCGAGATGACCACACCGACCACCCGTACGGCAACCCCGACCGCGGTCCTGGACCGTGCGGCCGTCGACCAGCTGATCGCCGACCTGCGGACCAAGCAGACCGGCCCCGACCTCGCGGAGCAGCGCCACCAGTTCCTCGAGGACGCCACCGCCTTCGACTACACCCGGCGCACCGAGACCGGCGGTGAGCGGTGATGACCGGCCCGATACCCGCCCTCGTGCTCGCCGTCCTGGCCCTGGCCTGGGTGCTGCACGCTGGATGGCTCCACCGGCAGCTGCGCGCGGAGCGCCGCGACCCGCTCACCGGCCTCACCGACCGCCGTACCTGGATGCGCGTTGCGGACCGGATGATCCGGCGCGGCCGGGCGAACACCGTGCTGCTGCTGGACCTGGACGACTTCAAGCCCGTCAACGACACCTTCGGCCACCAGGCGGGCGACGCCGTCCTGGTCGCCACCGCCGCCCGGCTCACCGAGGCCTGCGGCCCGCACGCCGCCATCACCCGGCTCGGGGGAGACGAGTTCGCGCTCGCCCTCGACACCGCCGATGCGCAGTCCTTCGCCGCCGGCCTCGCCGCAGAGCTCGCCCGTCCACTCCCGTGGCCGGGCGGGCCGCTGCGCGTGACGGCCTCGCTCGGCACGGTGCACACCGCCGACCTCGAGCAGCCGTCGGCCTCCACCGCCCTGGGCGCCGCCGACGCCGCGATGTACGCGGTCAAGGGCCGCGGACGCCGCGGCCGCCGTACGCAGACGACGGGAGCGGCGGCATGAGCGACGACCAGTTCCGCGCCTGGCGGTGGGACCGCGAGGACAAGGCCGCGAACGCCCAGGCCCTCGTCCTCTACAAGGCCGGCCACACCATCCGCTGCGACCACCACGGCCTCCTGGTCGACGGCCGCCGCCTGGACGCCACCGCCATCTACGAGCCCCTCGACGCGAAGGACGCCGACCGGCTCGACCTCGCCGGCGCCCCGGTGCTCCTGGACGTCGACGACGACGGCGTCCTCGTCTACCGCGGCCGCGCCCTCGTCCGCCTCACGCCCGGCGGCCTCGAACTGATCGAGGACGCCGCCGCCCCGGCCGGAAGGGGCGCCGCATGATGGCCGTCGACATCCTCGAGACCAAAGCCCTGCGGGGGCTGACCATCAAGCAGCCCTGGGCGGACGCCGTGGCGTACCTCGGCAAGGACATCGAGAACCGCACCTGGCGTACGACATACACCGGCCCGCTGCTCATCCACGCCGGGCTCCGCGTCGACCAGGAGGCCGCCAAGCAGGCGCCGGCCACTCTGCCCGGCGTACGCGGAGCGGTCATCGCGACCGCCCGCCTCAAGGGCTGCCACCGCTGCGATGGCGAGTGCAGCCGGTGGGCCGAACCCGGCGTGTGGCACTGGGAGTTGACCGACGTCCGGGCGCTGGACGAGCCGGTCCGCGTCTCCGGCGCCCGCGGCCTGTGGATCCCGGACGAGGACCTGCGCAGCCGGATGAAGGCCGCCACGTCCCTCCTCCCGCGTCGTTCCAACTGCGAGGGGAGCGCCGCCCCATGACGTGACCTCAGCGAACTGACCCTTCCTTCCAGGCGGGCCCGGTCGGCACCAACAGGCCGGGCCCGCAGTGCTCGTACCGATGTGACAAATGTTGTTTGGGGTGGCGTGTTGTGATCCAAAAGCCCGCGATGTGGTGTAGCTTGATGTCTGATCATTTTTCTCATGAACGATGGGGAGAGACTGATGAGCTCAACTCACCGCGGGCCGGATCAGCGGCAGGGGGTGACCGCAGCCGAGATCGCACGCATGTCCGGAGCCGTCACACGTCCGACCGCCGCCTCGATCGCTGCGAGAGCGGGCGTGCCCGGACATCACGTCCGGCGCGGGATCTCCCCGGACAACGCGCGCAGGATGGCGAACGCGCTGTCGGTGGGCCTGCTGTCCGAGCGCTCCGCGCGGGCGCTCGCGGAGGACCCGCAGAAGTTCTTGAACGCCACGTACGAGCTGCAGGAGCTAGTGCGCGAGATCATGCGCGCCCGGGACGAGGACTCCGGGGTGATAGCGGTGGCCTGATCCCAGGTACGACAAAGGCCCGGCTCCTCCGCCAAGAGAATTCCGGGCCCCGATCGCGGCACTCACGTGCCTCCTGCTCCGATCGCTACCTGTTCCCCGCCGGGGTTATCAAGCCCGGACGACGGCCTTATCAACCGTTGTGGGTTCAGGGAGCGACCGCTTCGCTTTCTGGAAGGGTACCCATGGCTTCGGCCATTCACTACTTGCACAGTTTGTATGTCCTGAATGTCACCCCGTCCGTGTGGATCTCCGGCGGTGGTGCTCAGTGACGACGCTCACCCTCGTCCCCCGTTCGGCCGCTGCCGACCGCTCCTCGTACGAGCGTGCGTTCGCCGCGCTCGAAGAGGCCGGCTGCAAGCCGCGCGCCCGGGGCGAGTCGGGACTGGACGCCTGCTGCCCGTCCCACGACGACACCGACGCGAGCCTGTCGGGCGACTGGAAGCCCGCCAACGGTACGCGCTCGGGCGCCATGTTCCTCAAGTGCCACGCCGCGTCCGGCTGCACCTTCGACACGATCCTCGACGCCCTCGGCCTGAGCCGGGCCGACATGTTCGACGGCCTCTCCCCGGAGTACGCCGAACGGCGCGGCACCACCACCCCCTCCCCGCGTCGCCCCGCCCCGGCGGCCAAGCGCGCGGCCACCAAGCCGCGCCGCGCGACGGGGGAGAAGAAGCCGAAGGCCGACCACGACCACGACTTCGCGCACGAGCGCACCCACACCTACGCCGACGCCATCGGCACGATCGTCGCCAACATCCACCGCAAGCGCTGCAAGGTGGAGGGCTGCCGCGAGAAGACGTTCCGCACCGCCTACCCCAACGGCAAGCCCGACGACGGCGTCCCGCTGTACGGCACCCCCGAACTCGCCGCCGCCATCGAGGCCGGCCGCACCATCCACATCTGCGAGGGCGAGGGCGACCAGGAGGCGCTGACCGCCGCCGGGGAGATCGCGGTCTCCGCGCCGTTCGGCGCCGACTCCGGCACCGGCGACAAGTGGCTGGCGATGCACACCGAGCAGCTGCGCGGCGCCCGCTCCGTCGTCATCTGGGCCGACCGCGACCCGGCCGGGCTGATGCACGCCGGGTACGTCGCCAACCAGCTGCTCGCCGCGGGCGCCGTGCACGCGGAGCCGACCGAGGACGGCACCGGCGTCACCATCGACCTGCGCATCGTCTACCCGGCCGTCACCACGGCGAAGGCCGACGCGAGCGACCACTTCGCCGCCGGACACAGCGTCGACGACGTCGTGGACGTCCCGCTCGCCGACCTCGCCTCTACCGGCCTGGAAGGCCCGGCCACCACCGACCCGGCCGCCGCGAAGACCCCGGCCGACGCCCCCGCCGCCGACGACCAGGACGACCGGCCCGCCGACGACCTGGAGGACCGCGACGACAACGGCGAGCCCGGCGCCGCCCCGCCCGGCTACGCGGTCGAAGGCTCCAGCGGCTGGCGCTACGACACCACCGTGGGCCGCCGCGGCGCGATGTGGCGCGCCTCCGGACGCGGCGAGAACCGCACCTTCGATCGCGAGCTGAGCTGGGCGCCCGTCACCGAAGAGCGCCTGGTGGTGATGAACGAGGACGGCACCGCCGGATCGAAGCACTTCACCATCCGCGTCGGCGAGGACGTCCACACCGTCGCCGTGATGGACCTGCGCACCGGCGAGGCCTGGGACTCCTTCCCCGACGCCGTCGGCACCGGCTCCAAGCCGGTCAAGGAGGCCCTGCTGAACTGCGTGGAGACCCAGGCGCAGAAGCTGCCCCGCACCCCCGTGGTGACCCGCACCGGCTGGCACACCCTCCCCGACGTCGGCCTCACCTACGTCTACGCCGACGGCCGCACCTTCCCCGAGGGCCGCTTCGTACGGCTCATCGGCGCCCCCGAGCCGCTGCGCCGCGCCGCCGAACCGCTGGACCGCACCGCCGACGACCGCGAGTGCCGCCAGGCGCTCGCCGACATCGCCGTGCACGGCTGGGCGGGCTTTATGGGCCTGGCCGTCGGAGCCCGCTCGCTGGGCTACACCCTGCGCCCGGTGCCGGCCTCCTTCCTGTTCGACGCCGAACCCAACTCCGGCAAGACCGCCGCCGCCAACACCGGCCGCAGCCTGCTCTTCACCGCGCGCCCCAAGCCCTGGCCGCCGGTGGTCACCAAGGGCTTCAACAGCACGGTCACCGACATCGAGTGCGCCGTCGACTTCGAGGGCGACACCCCGCTGCTCCTGGACGACGTCGCCCTCACCCGAGCCTCGTCCGCCGTGGAAGTCCGCGACATGGAGAAGAAGCTCGAGTTCGTCCTGCGCGCGGCGGGCAACATGACCGACATCCGCGGCCGCCGCAACCGCGACCTGACCGCCAAGCCCGGCAACCGCGTCCGCGCCGTCCCGGTCATCGCCGCCCAGATGCTGCCGGTCTCCATGCAGGAGTCCCTCTACCGCCGCTCGGTCGTCGTCTACATGACCCGTGAGGGCGGCGAACTCGACTGGCGGTGGTACCGCGACGGCGGAGGCACCAGCCTCGCCGTCCCGCTGCGCACCCTCGGCGACCGGATCATCCGCCACCTCCACGGCCTGGAGGACGCCGACGCCTACCTCGCCGACCTGGAAGCCAAGGCCCTCAAGCAGTTCGCCCCGTACGCGGAGGCCGAACTCCCCGAGGCCAGCGGCACCATGGACGGCGTCATCACCGCGGCCGCCCAGATGCTCGCCGGATTCGGCCTCCTGGCCGCCGTCACCGGCCTGGAGATGGAACCGCTCATCGAGGTCGTCGCCGCGCCGCTCGCGGCCTCCCTGGCCAAGCAGGCCGCCAAGATGGACGACCAGCACGTCGCCCAGGACGACCTGAGCACCGCCGTGGTGGAGGTCGTACGCCAGGCCCTGTCCACCGGCCGTGCCCACGTCCGCGACGACAAGGGCACCATCGCCCCGGCCGTCCCCGGCGAGGTCGAACAGGTCCAGGGCGTCACCGCCGCCAAGGACGGCTCCGGCACCTGGGAGGGCAAGGGCCCCGCCTTCTACTGGCTCCCCGAGAAGGGCCCGGCCTTCGCCGTACGCACCCCCGAACTCCACACCCTCCTCAAGGCCAGCTCTGACCCGCGCGTCCAGGGCATCGGCCAGCGCAGCCTGCCCGACGCGCTCCTGCAGGCCGGGCTGACCATCCGCAACGACCGGCAGAAGGACCGCGTCGCCGTCCACCAGGTCCGCGTCGGCGACGACAACCCCCGCCTGCTGCTGATGAAGGCCCACCTCGTGTGGGACCTCGATGCGCCCCCGGAGACCGGAGGCGGTGACGGCGGCCCCGGCAACGGCGGCACCCCGCCCGCCGACGGAGACGGCGCGAGCCCCTCTGGGAACTCCCTCGCGAACTATGCCGAAAAGAACGGTGACAACGGCTACAACGGTGACAGTGCAGGTCAGAGCCCTGCCGCCGCGCTCTTCGACGTCATCGCCACCAAGAACGGTGACAGTGCAGGTCAGAGCGGGTTTTCCATCCCCGGGCAGCCCGCCGCGCCGAACGGTGACAACGCGCTGACCAGCGACGTAACCGTTGTCACCGTTCCTGCCCCCGCCAACGGTGACAGCAACGGCTACACGTCCCCCGCCGCGCCGAACGGTGACAACGCGCTGACCAGCGACGTAACCGTTCCGCCCGGCACCGCCCCCGCCCCGCTCTCCACCGGTGACAACGCTCTGACCAGCACTGTCACCGTTCCACCCGCCCACGGACCGGAGGAAGACATGGCACTGCCCACCGAGCCGGTGACGCTGTCCTTCGGACTGCCGTCCCTCGACACCACCGCACCCCGCCTCACCGGCGGCACCACCACCGTCATCGCGGGCGCCCCCGGCGCCGGCGCGAGCCTCCTGGCCCTCGCCATGGCCCGCACCACGGTCCTCACCCACCAGCGGCCCGTGCTGTACGCGGCGTCCGGACCGACCCGCGACGACGTGATCGGCCGCATGGTCGCCGCCCAGGCCGGCCTCGACTACCAGCAGCTGCGCGCCGGAACGCTGCCGCCCGACCAGCAGGCCGCGGCCCACCAGATCGCGACCGCCCTCGGCTGGCCGCTCCTCGTCGACGACACCCAGGGACTGACGGCCCAGGACATCGACCAGCTCGCCGCCGACATCAACGGCGACGGCCTGGCCCTCGTGGTCGTCGACCGGCTCCAGCACGAGCACGCCGACCATCTCCCGCTGTCCGGCGACGCCCTGCCCGACGCGGCCCGCGCACTGAAGCAGACGGCCGAACGCCTGGGCGTCCCGGTGCTCCTGGTCGTCGACACCGACGACGCCGCCGTGCTCGCCACCCTGGACGCCGACCGCACCCTCACCGTGGCCCGTGACGGCCAGGACGTCGCCGTCACCATCGAGCAGCGCGACGGCGACCCGGCGAGTGTGCAGCTGCACGCCGACCTCGCCCGCGCCCGCCTCACCGAGCGCCCCGAGCCCGCACCGGCCCCCTCCCCGCGTCGCACCCCCGAGTCGAGCGCGCGCACGAAGCCGACGGACACGACGACCACGACGAAGGACGCGCCGGCCACCGACGCCACGTACCCCAACGGGCCGCTCGCCGTCCTCGACGTCACCGACGACAACCAGGTGATCGCCCACCTCGTCGACGGCCGCACCCTGGACTGCCCGGCCCGCAGCATCCCCACCCTCGTCAAGTGGGCGCTGGACGCCGGACTCGGCGCCAAGCGGCTCCACAAGTGGGGCACCGACGGCGACCCGATGGTCATCCTCACCGCGGCCGCCACCAAGAAGTTCGGCCTGCCCGAGACCCTCGAAGACGTCCGCCACCAGCGCCTCCCCGACAACCACAAGGTCGTCAAGGCCATCGCCAAGTCCGGCTTCGAGCTCACCAAGCGCGGCTTCAGCCCCTGGACCCGCATCTACAAGCGGATCGACAAGGAGAAGGGCGGAGACCGCGCCTGCGTCCAGATCGGCATCGTCCCCTGGGACGCCCTCGGAGCGAAGTCCGGCTGGTACCTCGATGAGGACACCCCGGCCGCCGACATCGCCCGCACCCTCGGCATCTACGCCCAGCGCGTCATCTCGCCGCGCGGCACGATGGGCAGCAGCGGCCTCGAGCTCATGCTCCAGCTGCGCCCGCCCACGAAGCCGGTGTGGAGCGAGGACGAGCAGAAGTACGTGCAGGGCAAGATCGAGGAACACCTGCACCGCACGGTCCAGGCAGTCCCCTGCGAGGCGAACGGGAACCACCCGATCGTCTTCAAGACCTGGCCCAACGGCGAGCGCCCGGATGAAGAGTTCATGCGCGAAGAAGCCTGGAGCTGGCACCGCGACGCCACCGCCGAAGAAGCCGCCACCTTCGCGCACGTCATCGGCATCGACACCAACACCAGCTTCCTGTCGGCCTCCTCGCGCCTCCTGGTCGGCGGCAACGCCGACCCTGTGCACCACGTCGCCCCCGCCTTCGACCCGAAGATCCCCGGCGCGTGGAAGGTCGACTTCTCCCGCGCCCACCTCGACATCCAGGTGCCCGACGGCAAGCCCAACCCGCTCGACCCGCGCCTGCCCTCACCGTTCACCAACACCGGCGAACCGCCCGCCGGCCCCCGCTGGTACACCACCCAGACCTGCGACTACGCCCGCAAGATGGGCATCAAGGTGGAGCCCATCGAGGCCTGGCTGCGCGAGCCCCTCGGCTCCGGCTGGCTCGACCCGTGGAACGAGCGCCTCGTCACCGCCTACAAGACGACCATGGCCAACCTCGGCATCACCGAGGACATGCCGATGGACGCCTTCCTCGCCGCCATGGAGCGCCTCGCCGTGGGCGAGGGCGACCCGATCGAGCGCACCGTCCTCAAGGCGATCAAGCAGACCGTGAAGTCCGGCGTCGGCAAGCTCGCCCAGACCCCCAGCTACATCCCCGGCTACCGGCCCGGCAACGAATGGTCGGAGATGACGCAGTTCTGGTGGCGCCCCGACATCCGGGCCGCGGTCATCTCCACCGCCCGCATCGTCCAGCACCGAAAGATCGTCAAGACGCTCGCGCTCACCGGCCGGGCCCCGCTCGCCACGTACTCCGACTGCGTCCTCTACCCGACGCACACCACCAACCCGCTCGAAGCCATCCGGCCCGACTCCGCACCCACCGTGATCAAGGGCGCCTTCAACTTCGGCGTACGCCCCGGCTACGCCAAGGTCGAAGGCATCCGCTCTTTCGACTGGTATCAGCAGCTGCAGGCCGACGGCATCAACGCAGCCAAGAAGGTCGCGCCCCGCGACGGCGAGCGCGTCGACGAAGGGGAGTGAGGTAACCGATGACCCAGAAGAACAACCACCGCGAGCGGATCCTCGACGGCATGCGCAGGGCCGTCCACGACAAGCTCACCCCCAAGCAGCGCGACCTGCCCAAGACCACCAAGGGCAAGGCCAGCGCGCTCCTGCGGGAAGAGATGAAGCGCAGCACGGAGACCGACCCGAGGAAGCGCGAGGCCGCCGCGAAGAAGAGCCTCGCCGCCCGCCTCGGAGTCAAGGTCGACTCCGTGTACCGCTACCTCTCCGGCAAGCGGAAGAACCCGCCGAAGGAAATCGCCGAAAAGCTCGACAAGGAAGTCCGCGACAGCGCCAAGCCCGGACTCAAGAAGAAGGTCATCAAGGAAGCACGCGGAAAATCCATCCGCATCCAGAGCCGCGCCAAATTCGGATACGGCACCACCGCACGCCCCGGAGTGACGACAACTCCTGATTCCCGGTGGCGCAACATCGCCGAAACCCTCCCCGCCATGTACGCCACCCCGCTCTGGGACGCACTGGAGCACGGAGACGACCACCGCGCTCAGGAAATCCTCCAGGCCTACCTTCAGAAGGAATACTTCAACGAAGGCGGAAAGCACGGGAACGTCGAAGTGCAACTTGAAGACCTGGATTACATGGACTTCACCATCGACTAGCACCACCACCACCCAGCGGCGGGCCCCGGGGAGCACTCCCCGGGGCCCGCCGCTGCGTCACGAAGACCCTCGGCCTCGACCGAGCGGCACCCGGCGAGCAGGTCGCGTCCTAGGTCGCGCCCTGGGTCGCCTCCTGGGTCGCCTCCTGGGTCGCGCCCTGGGTCGCATCGGGAACCCTCCCGCGACCCCGGGAAACCCCAGGTCAACGCAGAGATTTGAAGCACCGCAGCACGCCGACTACTTCCCTACAGAGGTGTCTGGAGAAGTTCAGACCCGTATCCGGCGTCTGCTGCGGCCTCCCACAAGACCACTCTCCCCGCGGCCGAAGCCTCGCGGCACACCTCCGCCGAAGAGGCGGGAAGGGGCAGCGCCCCGCCCCGGCCCGGCGCTACCGTGGAGGCGACGCCATACGACGCCCAGGAGCCCGCCATGAGCGACCACGAGCAGCAGCCGGCCGCCGACCGTCAGCCGGTCACCCCCGAAGGCGCCGACGCGCTCCGGGCCTACGCGGCCCGCACGCGCACCAGCGCCAACGAGCTCGCCGCGTTCCTCGAGGACGTCGCCACCAACGGCCTCCCCGCCCCGGAACACACCACCCCCTGGGAAGAGGTCCGCGACCGCCGCCTGGCCGAACTCGCCGCGCAGCGCGGACACGTCGCCTGATGGGCAAGCACTCCGGCCGGCGCGCCCGGATCGGCTTCACCGACAGCGCCATCGACCAGATCAACAAGCTCACCGAATCCGAGATCCACGCTCTCGACCGCGCCCTCGCCGCGCTCTCCGTGGACCCGACGATGGGGGAGCAGATCCCCGGCTCCGACCCTGAGCTCTGGCGCTACGACGACGACGTCGAAGACGTCACCGTGATCTTCTATGTCACCGCGCTGCGCAGCGTCATCGTCGTCGCGTACGTAGAAGCCTGAGCACCCCCGGCGGAGGCCTCCAGCAGCCCACACAGCGGCCACTGGAGGCCTCCGCCGCGCCCAGGCCGCACGGGCTCCTCCAGGCCCCGACAAGGGCGCCAGCGGCCCGCTGAGCAGCGCAGCGGGAGCGCCTCGGACCAACGCCCGCGCCCGGCACCGCACTTGACCCGAGAAAGTCGCAAAACGGTTCTGCAAGGGGCAAATCCCACCCCTTGCAGAACTCTGCTACCTCGCTCGGCAAGACCGTCGGCAAAGGGTGGTTGTGATACGAGCCGGCCTCCCACGAGGCCCGGCTCGCCGACGTGCTTCCGTACGCCCTGGCGAAGGCCGGCGCCTGCGCGGGATCCTGGCCTCACAGCCTCGCTGAGGCTGTCACGCCGGGTGTCACGGACCCTGTCACGCTCCCCTGTCACGCCGGGTGTCACGCACCCTCTGACCTGCACCGATACCCCGAAACCCCCGCTCCAGGGCCCAACGTGACACCTCCCCGTGACACCCCTGGAGGGAAGCCCCATGCGCACCCAGAACATCGAAGTCGGCCAGACCTACACGGCCCAGGTGCCGCACTCGCTGCCCGGCAGCCGATACCCGATCACCCGCAACGACATCGACGGCGCCCTCAAGGTCTACGCCCTCAAGGCCATGTGCGGGCACCGCTTCGCCTTCACCGTCACCGAGATCCACCACGACACCGACACCGTCACAGGCTTCCGCGAACGCAGCACCCCGCACGTCGACAGCATCGAGCTGCTCCCCGAACAGATCGCCGCGCTCGGCCTCACGGCCGGCCCCCGGTACTTCCTCGTCGGCGGCAGCGTCTTCGACGCCGACCACAAGACCGTGGGGATGCCGTACCTGCAGACCGTCACGATGCCGGCCCGCTGGCTCCACCCCCTCGGAGAGCCCGTCCCGCTTCCCGTTCCCGAGAGCGAGCTCTGGAGCGAAATCCGCGCTGAAGCCACCGGAATGACAGCCGATCAAGTCACCGAGAAGGCTGAGGAGTTCCAGGAACGAATGGACCGGCTCCAGGAAAGGGAAGAGCACACCTACTGGAGTGAGTCATCAATCCGAGAAAACGAGGCAAGGCGCGATGAATGGGCAAGGATTAGCGCCGTAATGGCAATCCAGGAAATGAGCACATACGACCCTGAGAATGATATAGAATCTCTCGATAGAGAATCAGAGAACCGAGATTAGAAATCGGGCATTGACACCCCATGAAGACGATGCAAGAATCGTCTTGTTGAGCCGATCGCGGAGCGATCGGAGAAATCCCGGAAAGGCCAAAGAATCTCACGGCCAGCGGAAATCAATTCCGCGAAGCGGGATTGAAAACCGGGAAAAGAAATTGAGAAAGCCGGAATTCCGGGCGAGGTGACCGACCCCCTCCCCGCGTCGCTGCTTCGTTTGAACCCCAGCTGACCGGCTCGTTTCTAGTTTGCATCGTAGATCAGCCCGCACGGGCCGCAGCGCGGCCCGTCGTCTCTGGTGGGCGCAGCGCGCCCTCCTACCCGCTAAGAGGCCAGGGGGTCGGGGACGGCTCGAACTTCCGCTCCACGGAGCCGAACGGTGACCGAGCTTGTCG
>NZ_JBEXQW010000055.1:0-49236 GCF_040612775.1 Streptomyces sp. NPDC006339 | reverse complement strand
CAGGCGGTGCGGTACGGGAAGCGCCGAGGGGGACGCGCGGGGCACGCGCGAACGACGGCCACCCGACCTCCGCCTGATCGGTCTTTCGGAGGGGGGCAGACCGGAGGCCGGTTCGGTGTTCCGCGCCTGCCGGTCACTCGGAGAGGAAGCTCTCCAGTTCCCGTACGAGGGCGGCCTTGGGCTTGGCGCCGACGATGGTCTGGGTGACCTCGCCGCCGACGTAGACGTTCATCGTCGGGATGGACATGACGCCGTACTTGGCCGCCGTGTCCGGATTCTGGTCGATGTTGAGCTTGACGATCTCGATCTTGTCGCCATGCTCGGCCGCGATGGCCTCCAGTGACGGGGCGAGCTGGCGGCACGGGCCGCACCACTCGGCCCAGAAGTCGACCAGGACGGGCTTCTCGCTCTTGAGGACGTCGGCTTCGAAGGAAGCGTCGGTCACGGACTTGAGAGCCATCGGGTACCTCCTTGTGGGTGTGCGGTGCGGATCCGTCCGGGTCAGACCGCGGCCGTGGCCATGGCCGGAGTCTTGTCGGCGAGGGCGGCGAGGTAGCGCTCGGCATCGAGCCCTGCCGCAGCACCGGTGCCGGCGGCCGTGATGGCCTGGCGGTAGGTGTGGTCGACGACGTCACCGGCGGCGAAGACGCCCGGGAGGTTCGTACGGGTGGAGGGCGACTCCACCTTGATGTAGCCCTCGTCGTCCAGGTCGATCTGGCCGGTGAAGAGCTCGGTACGCGGGTCGTGGCCGATGGCGATGAACAGACCGGTGGCTGCCAGGTCGCGCGTCTTGCCCGTGAAGGTGTCCCGCAGGACGACTCCGCCGAGCATGCCGTTCTCCGCCTTGATCTCGGCGATCTCACTGTCGAAGGCGAAGGAGATCTTGTCGTCGGCGAACGCGCGGTTCTGCATGGTCTTGGAGGCACGCAAGGCCGAGCGGCGGTGGACGACGGTCACCGAGCGGGCGAAGCGGGTGAGGAAGGTGGCTTCCTCCATCGCCGTGTCGCCGCCGCCGACCACGACGATGTCGCGGTCACGGAAGAAGAACCCGTCGCAGGTCGCGCACCAGGACACACCGCGCCCGGACAGCTCCTCCTCGTTCGGCAGGCCGAGCTTGCGGTAGCCCGAGCCGGTCGCGATGATCACGGCCTTCGCGCGGTGGACGGTGCCCTCGGAGTCGGTCACCAGCTTGACCGGGCCGGTGAGGTCCACCTCGACGATGTCGTCGTCGATCATCTCAGCACCGAACTTCTCGGCCTGGGCCCGCATGTTCTCCATGAGGACAGGGCCGTCGACGCCCTCCGGGAAGCCCGGGAAGTTCTCGACCTCGGTCGTCGTGGTCAGCGAACCGCCCACGAAGATCGAGCTGCCGAACAGCAGTGGCTTCAGCTGCGCGCGAGCGGTGTAGAGGGCGGCGGTGTATCCGGCGGGGCCGGAACCGATGATGACGACCTCGCGGACGTCGGCCGGGCTGCTCATGCGGTCTTCTCCGGGGCGATCTCCTCGATCAGGCCCTCGACGAGCTTCTTGATCTCGTCGCGGATCGGACGGACGGCCTCGACGCCCTGGCCCGCCGGGTCCTCAAGCGTCCAGTCGAGGTAGCGCTTGCCCGGGAAGACGGGGCAGGTGTCACCGCAGCCCATGGTGATGCACACGTCGGACGCCTTGACGGCGTCGACCGTGAGGATCTTCGGGGTCTCGGCCGTGATGTCGATGCCGACCTCGCGCATCGCCTCGACGGCGGCGGGGTTGACCTGGTCGGCGGGGGCGGAACCGGCGGAGCGGACCTCGACGCGGTCCCCGGCCAGGTGCGACAGCCACGCGGCGGCCATCTGGGAACGGCCGGCGTTGTGGACACAGACGAACAGGACGGAGGGCTTCTCGGACACGGCAGGTCTCTCTTGTCTCGCGACGAAATCAGGCGCAACTGAAATCAGCACCCGGTGGTGTCATCCACCACTGATGTGAGAGTATCAGTACATGATGACGTCAGTCGACACTGAGCTGATCCGGGTTCTGGGTGATCCCCTGCGCCTCCAGATCGTGACCTTGCTTGCCCGCGAGGCCCTGTGCACCACCCACCTCGTGGAGGAGACAGGTGCCAAGCAGACCAACCTCTCCAACCATCTGAGAGTGCTGCGGGAGGCCGGTGTCGTCGAGACCGAGCCGTGCGGACGCTTCACGTACTACAAGCTCCGCCCGGACGTCATCGCCTCCGTTGCCGGCCAGTTCGCCGACCTGGCCGAGTCCGCCCGTACCGCTGCCGAGAACAAGAGGGCCTGTCCGTGACCCCCACCCAAGCGCCCGCCCCGACCGAGGAGCCCTCGGTCGTCGCGAAGCTTTCGACGCTTGACCGTTTTCTCGCCGTCTGGATCCTCCTGGCCATGGGCCTCGGCCTGGGTCTCGGTCGGCTGATCCCCGGCCTGAACGACGCGCTCGCCAAGGTCGAGATCGGCGGCATCTCGCTGCCGATCGCCGTCGGCCTGCTGATCATGATGTACCCGGTGCTCGCCAAGGTCCGGTACGACAAGCTCGACGCCGTCACCGGTGACCGCAAGTTGATGATCTCCTCGCTGGTCATCAACTGGGTCCTCGGCCCGGCGCTCATGTTCGCCCTGGCGTGGATCTTCCTGCCGGACCTGCCCGAGTACCGCACCGGCCTGATCATCGTGGGTCTCGCGCGCTGCATCGCCATGGTGATCATCTGGAACGACCTCGCCTGCGGCGACCGTGAGGCCGCGGCCGTCCTGGTCGCCCTGAACTCGGTCTTCCAGGTCATCGCCTTCGGCGTCCTGGGCTGGTTCTACCTCGACCTGCTGCCCGGCTGGCTCGGCCTCGGCGAGGGCGAGCACCTCGACATCTCGATGTGGAAGATCGCGCTGAATGTCGTCATCTTCCTCGGCGTTCCGCTGGTGGCCGGTTTCCTGACCCGCCGCATCGGTGAGAAGAAGATGGGCCGCGAGTCGTACGAGGCGAAGTTCCTGCCGAAGATCGGCCCGTGGGCGCTCTACGGTCTGCTCTTCACGATCGTCATCCTCTTCGCCCTCCAGGGGAAGACCATCACGTCCCAGCCGCTGGACGTCGTGCGGATCGCGCTTCCGTTGCTCGTGTACTTCGCGGTGATGTGGTTCGGCACGTTCCTGCTCGGCAAGGCGATCGGCCTGAACTACGACCGCACCGCCACGCTCGCCTTCACCGCCGCAGGTAACAACTTCGAGCTGGCCATCGCCGTCGCCATCGCCACCTTCGGCGTCACCTCCGGCCAGGCCCTCTCCGGAGTCGTCGGCCCGCTCATCGAGGTCCCCGTCCTGGTCGCGCTGGTGTACGTGTCCCTGGCCTGGCGCAAGAAGTTCACGACCGCCCAGGTGAAGTAGTAGGTCGTCGTACGGCATCATTCGGCTGCCCCGCTGCATGCAGCGGGGCAGCCGCGTTTGGAAGGGGATACCGCAATGAGCAGGCATGTCGACGTGGTCGTCATCGGCGGCGGCCAGGCCGGACTCGCGGCCGGCTACTACCTGCGCCGCCTCGGCCTGGAGTTCGTCATCCTGGACGCCCAGGCGACCCCGGGTGGTGCCTGGCAGCACACCTGGGACTCGCTGCACCTGTTCTCCCCGGCCGCGTACTCCTCCCTGCCCGGCCGCCTCATGCCGCCGCAGCAGGGGGAGACGTACCCCGACGCCGCCCACGTCGTCGACTACCTGACCGACTACGAGCGGCGCTACGACCTCCCCGTCGTCCGTCCCGTCCAGGTCGAAGGGGTCCACCGTGACGGTAACTACCTGCGGGTGGAGAGCGTGGCAGGATCCTGGAGTGCCCGTACGGTGATCAGCGCCTCCGGCACCTGGTGGCGCCCGTTCATGCCGGCGGTCCCCGGCCGTACGGAGTTCAAGGGCGCCCAGCTCCACACGGTCGAGTACCGCCGACCTGCCGACCTCGCCGGACAGCGGGTAGTCGTGGTCGGCGGCGGGAACTCCGGCGCGCAGATCGCCGCCGACCTTGCCCACGACACCGACCTGACCTGGGTCACCCAGCGCCCGGCCCGCTTCCTCGCCGACGACATCGACGGCCGCGCCCTCTTCGACCACGCCACGGCCCGCCGCCGCGCCCTCGACGAGGGCCGCACCGACACCGGAGGCGTCGCCTCGCTCGGCGACATCGTCGCCGTACCGCCCGTACGTGAAGCCCGCGATGCCGGACTCCTCAAGGCTCAGCCGATGTTCACCCGTCTCACCGCGACCGGCGTGGAGTGGGCCGACGGAACCCGCGCGGAGGCCGACGCGATCGTCTGGTGCACCGGCTTCCGCCCCGCCCTGTCGCACCTCGCGCCGCTCGGCCTGCGGGGCCCGCGCGGCCACATCCCCACCGCGGGCACCCAGGCGCTCAGGGAACCCAGGCTCCATCTCCTCGGCTACGGCGACTGGACCGGCCCCGCCTCCGCCACCCTCATCGGCGTCGGGCGCCCCGCCCGCGACGCTGCCCGAGCGATCGTGGAACTTCTCGACCTGCCCTGACGCGCAGAAGCCGGCCCCGGCGAGACGGGGCCGGCAACCGTCGGTCAGCCGCTACTCGGCCCTGACCATCGTGTTGCCGCAGCAGCACGTCGGACTCTGACCATCCGTGATCTGCTCGACGCCCGCATCGCCGAAGCAGACGCGGCCATCACCGAACTCCTCGCGCTGCGCAAGACCCTCGTCGACACGCGCGAACGAGCGGACGACTGCGCGGGCGACGAGCCCGTCACGGTCTGCGCGATCATCGAGGAGCCGTAACCTCGGCCGATGTGCGGCCGTCGTCAGGACAGCGTGCTGACGACCTCGCGGACCTGCGCCGCGACGGACTCGGGCAGCGGCGCGTAGTGGATGGAGTGCAACTGCTCCTGGCCCTCCTCACTGGAGGTGTAGGTGAGGAACGACTTGAGCGCGGGCAGGCTCTCGGGCTGGTTCCCGGTCTCGCAGACGATCTCGTACGTCACCAGGACGATGGGGTAAGCGCCTTCGGCTGAGGTCTTGTAGTCGAACCTCAGAGCCAGGTCGTTGCCCTTGCCGGCGATCTCCGCCTCGGCGATGCCCACAGACGCGCTGCTCGTGCTCGGCGCGACGGGCTCGGAGGCGCCTGTGGCGATGCGTACCGTGTCGATCTTCCGCTTGGCGGCGAAGGACAGCTCGAAGTAGCCGATCGCTCCCTCGGTCTGCGTCACCGAGGTCGAGACCGCGTCCGAGCCGCTCGCCGACTGGCCACCCCTGCCCTGCCACTTCTTGCTCGCCTCGTACGGCCAGTGGTCCCCGGCCGCGCCCTTGAGATAGGCGTTCAAGTTCTGCGTGGTACCGGAGTCATCCGCGCGGTGTACGGGTACGACGGGCAGATCCGGGAGTTTCGCGTCCGGGTTGAGGCGCTGGATCGACGGATGGTTCCAGCGGGTGATGCGTGCGTCGAAGATCCGGGCAAGGGTCGCGGCATCCAGGATCAGGTTGGTCACGCCGGGCACGTGGTAGCCGATGGCGATGGGCCCGCCGGCCATGGGCAGGTCGATGGCCCTCCCGCCGCGGCAGACGTCCTTGGTCATTTCCACGTCCTCGGCGCTCAGCGCCTCGTCCGTGCCGCCGAACGTGGTGGCTCCGCGCTGGAACTGGGCGACGCCCGCTCCCGATCCGAGCGGGTTGTAGACGAGCTGTACCCCCTCGCACGCCAGCTGGTACTGCTCCATCCACCGCTTCATCGCGTTCTGCTGCGCCGTGGACCCCGACCCGCGCACCTGGCCGGACTCGGCGCACTCGATGTCCGGCAGGGGCCCCTTCGGAGCAGCCTTCTCGGCGCTGTCATCGCCTCCGCCACAGCCCGCGAGCAGCAGCGCGCCCGCCAGCACGGCAGCCACCTCTCGCCTTCGGCTCGCCCGTCCCGTACGTCGGAGCTGCACCGTGATCCCCCTTGGACACACGCGGTTGAACGGCCGCGATCAACAACAGCGGCCCGATGCATAGATGCTCACCGATATGCGGGAGGGGTGGGTGGCGCCAAGACGAACAAAGGACGGCGCCCTGGCGACTTCGGGGTGATCGTGGACGTCCCGTCGTCGGGGTTCCGGAGCCGAGGAAGGGGAATCAACACAGTCCCTGGCGGAATCAGTGGGCGCTCGAAAGCAGCAGGTCATGACCAGTGTGCATCCGATGGACCGGCAGGCCGTGTACGAGGAGTACGAACGTGCCCGACGGACCTTCCATCGTCTCCTGACCACCTCCTCGCCTGGCGACCTCGCCAAGCCGACCGACGGCACGAAGTGGACCAACGAGCAGTTGCTCTGGCACATGTTCTTCGGCTACCTGATCACCCGGGTTCTGCTGGTCCTGGCACAGGTCTTCGGTCGGCTGCCCCGGGGCGCGAGCAAGGTGTTCGCCCGCGTGCTGAACGCGGCGACGGTGCCGTTCGACTGGATCAACTACGTTGGCCCGTGCGGGGCGGTGAAGGTTTTCGGGCCGCGGCGGACGGGCGCCGCGTTCGACCGCGTCCTCGACTCCCTGCGCCGCCGCCTCACGGTGGAGTCCGAGGCCGGCCTGGCGCGCGGGATGCACTACCCCGAGCGGTGGGACCCCTTCTTCAAGGACTTCATGACCCTCGCGGACATCTACCGCTATCCGACCCAGCACTTCGACTTCCACCACGGCCAGCTCACCCTCGACGGAAGTGGCTGACGGCAGGCCGAAGCTCGGTCAGCTGATGAGCGGACTGCGGCGCTCCGTGAGGACCACGTCGCGCCAGACGCCGTGGTGGCGGCCGATGCGTTCGCGGGTGCCGATGATGCGGAAGCCGGCGCGCTCGTGGATGGTCAGGCTGGCGGTGTTCTCGGGGAAGATGCCGGACTGGATCGTCCAGATCCCGGCCGCCTCGGTGGAGTCGACCAGAGCTTGGAGGAGCGCGGTGGCGACGCCCCGGCTCCGGGCTGCGGGGTGGACGTAGACCGAGTGCTCGACCACGCCCGCGTACGCGCATCGGTCGGAGACCTTGGTGGCTGCCACCCAGCCGAGCACACGCCCGTCCTCGGCGAGGGCGACGAAGCGGTGCTCGGGCATTTTGGCGGCGTCGAACTGCTCCCAGGTGGGGGCGGTGGTCTCGAAGGTGGCGTTGCCCTCGTCGATGCCGGTCTGGTAGATCGCGACGACCTCGTCGGCGTGCTCCGTGGTGAGCGGTGCGATGTTCACGGTTGTCCCAGGAACGCGTGTACGGCTGTGTCGAAGTGCGTCCGGCCGCGTGCGTCGAGCTCGTACAGGGTGGAGGTCCCGGCTCGTTCGGGGCGCACGAAGTGCATGTCGGCCAGGGTCTTGAGGTGGTGGGAGACCGTCGACTGCCCGATCGGCACGCGGTCGGCGATCTCCCCCACCGCCATGGGCCGCTGCTCGGCGGCCAGCACGTTGAGCAGGTGGAGACGCATGGGGTCGGAAAGCGCCTTGAACAGACCCACGCAAAGCTCGAGGTCCTCGGGTCTCAGCGGCGCGACCCCTCTGTCAGGGTTCTTCATCGGTCGTCGACGATAGTGGACAACCCGTCGATGGAGAACGGTGGTCGGCGGTCAGCCGCGTAGGCGGCTGAGCACGTGGCCGGCGTCGCGGCCGACGCCCCGGAGGGTCTTGGAGGAGAAGTTGCGCTGGAACTCCATTCCGACGAAGCCGAAGCCCGGCGCCGTGGTGGCGACGCCACCGCGGTGCAGCGGCTGCCCCGCGGTGTCCAGCACGCCGCTCTCCTTGAGGTAGGGGAAGGTGGGGCGGTAGCCCGTGGCGAGCACCACGGCATCCACGGCCTCCTTCGAGCCGTCCGCCCAGACCACCCCGTCCGTCGTGAAGCGGCTGAACATCTCGCGCCGGTCGACCCCGTGCCGTTCGAGGGCTGCGCGGTAGGTGCCGTCGTCGAGCACGGAGATGGGTGCCTTCATCAGCAGCCGCCTGATCGGTGCGACGTCGAGGCCGGTGTGCCTGAGCCACCAGTGCAGGTCGCGTCCCAGCGGGCGCTGCGCCATCCATCCGATGGGGCGGCGAGTGGCGAGCGTCGTATCGGCGACCGCGCCCAGTTCGGCGGCGATCTGGATCGCGGAGTTGCCGCCACCCACGACCAGTACACGTCGGCCGGCGAATGCGTGAGGGCTGCGGTAGCCGGCGGCGTGCAGGAGATCGCCGTCGAAGTCTGCGCTCCCGGGAATCTCCGGTACGTACGGATGGCCGTAGTCGCCAGTCGCGGCGATGACCGTGGACGCGGTCCACTCCTCACCATCGGCAGTGCACACGCTCCAGGCGCCTGCTATGGGCCGCACCGAGGCGACCGTCGTCGAAGTCCGGATCTCCGCGGGGACATGGCCGGCGTACGCGCGCAGGTAGTCCACGACCTCGTCCCGGGTGGGGTGGCGATCGGGGTTGCCGGGGAAGCGCATTCCGGGCAGGGCCGAGTACCGGGCCGGGGAGAACAGGGTGAGGCTGTCGTAGTGGAGCGGCCAGGTGCCGCCGGGCTGGTCGGCGGCTTCCAGGACCAGGGTGCGGGTGAAGCCGTGGCGGGGTGCGAGGGCGGCGGTGGCGAGACCGGACTGGCCGGCGCCGATGATGACGAGGTCGGCATGATTCATGAGACTCTGGGCTCCTTATGATCGTTATTTCGGGAAGTGACGAAATGATGGACGCGGCGACAGCCGACTTCCTCAAGGCGCTGGCCAGCGAGACACGCCAGAAGGTGATGCAGCAGTTCACCGGAGGGATCGAATTGACGGTCGGGGAGATCGCCGAACGCTGTGGGCTCAAGCCGTCGACCGCGTCGGAGCATCTCAGCCTGCTCCGCCGCGGCGGCCTGGTCCTCTCCCGCAAGGAGGGGAAGCAGGTCTACTACCGCGCCGACGGCGCCACGATGGCGAGCCGCCTCGACGAGCTCAAGGACTACCTGGCGCGATGCTGCCCGCCCGGCTGCGGAGACTGACGGGCCGCAGGGGTCCGGCCGGTCAGCGCGGGTTCGGGTTGTCGAGCAGCGCGGACATCGCGGCGATCACGGACGGTTCCACCCGGTAATAGACCCAGGTGCCGCGCCGCTCCGAAGCCAGCAGGCCGGCCTCGCGCAACTTCTTCAGGTGATGGGAGACGGTGGGCTGCGAGACGCCCACGTCGGCGATGTCGCAGACACACGCCTCCCCGGCCGGATGCGAGGCGACCTTCGAGAACAGCCGCAGCCGCACCGGGTCGGCGAGGGCCTTGAACATCACGGCCATCTTCTCCGCGTCCGCCTGCGACAGCTCGGCCGAGGTGATCGGCGGGCAGCACGGAGTCACCTGCTCGGCCTGGACGACCGGAAGCTCCACCAATGAGTTCGACATATGTCTATGTTGACAGCTGTCGATTCAGGTGGCAAGCTCCAGTCATCGAAGGATATCGACAAGCATCAAAACAGGGGGTTCCGTCGTGATCACCAGTGTGCGCAGCGCTCTCCACGCCGCCCGCGTTCGCCGCGCGGCCCGACAGCTCGCCGACGTCAGCTTCCAGGACGGCCGCGCCGAGATCTGCGACAGCCCCTGCCGTGCCGAGGCCCACCGCCGGCGCGTACAGACTTCGGTCCTCACCTTCGGCCCCCACTGAGCCGACCTGCTCCACCCCGACCGCCCTGACACCACCCCGCGTTGAGGAGAACACCCGTCATGTCCGAGCAGCAGCTTCCCGTCGTCGTCATCGGTGCCGGCCCGGCCGGTCTCGCCGCCGCCGCCCACCTCGTCGAGCGTGGCATCGAGCCGCTCGTCCTGGAGGCGGGGCCCGCCGCCGGCAGTGCGGTCCGCGAGTGGGGGCACGTGCGGCTGTTCTCCACCTGGTCCGAGGTCGTGGACCCGGCCGCCGAGAAGCTTCTCGCGCCCACCGGCTGGGTGAAGCCGGACGGCGCGACGTACCCGTCCGGCGCGGACTGGGCCGAGCGGTACCTCCAGCCGCTCGCCGATGTCCTCGGCGACAAGGTCCGCTACGGCACCACCGTCACCGGAGTCTCCCGCGTCGGCCGCGACCGCATCGTCGACGCCGACCGCGAGGCCCAGCCCTTCACCGTCCAGATCGAGCTGGCCGACGGTTCGGAGCAGCGGCTCCTGGCCCAAGCGGTCATCGACGCCTCCGGCACCTGGCCCACCCCGAGTCCCATCGGCGGCAACGGCCTCCCCGCCCTCGGCGAGAAGGCGGCCTCCGCCCGCATCTCGTACCGCATTCCCGACCTCAAGAACCCTGCTGTACGGGCCCGTTACGCCGGGAAGCGCACCGCCGTCATCGGCTCCGGCGCCTCCGCCTTCACCGCCCTCGCTTCCCTCGCCGACCTCGCGAAGTCCGACGACGGCACCGGCACCCACGCCGTCTGGATCCTGCGGCGCGGCATCTCCGGCTCCACCTTCGGCGGCGGCACCGCCGACCAGCTCCCCGCCCGCGGCGCCCTCGGCCTCGCCGCCAAGGCCGCCGTCGACCAGGGCCACGCGGACGCCGTCACCGGCTTCCGCACGGACGCGATCGAGCGCGACGGAGAGCAGGTCGTCCTCGTCGGCGACGACGGCCGCCGACTCGACCCGGTCGACGAGGTCATCGTCCTCACCGGCCTGCGCCCGGACCTCTCTTTCCTCTCCGAGCTCCGCCTCGGCCTCGACGAGCGCCTCCAGGCCCCGCTCGAACTGGCCCCGCTGATCGACCCCAACCAGCACTCCTGCGGCACCGTCTACCCCCACGGCGTCAACGAGCTCTCCCACCCGGAGAAGGACGTCTACCTCGTCGGCATGAAGTCCTACGGACGCGCCCCGACGTTCCTGGCCATGACCGGTTACGAGCAGGTCCGTTCCATCGCCGCCGCCCTGGCCGGTGACCAGGAAGCCGCCGAGCGCGTCGAACTCACCCTCCCCGAGACGGGTGTCTGCGGCGGCGCCGGCCTCTTCGACGAGCCCGAGGCGACCCCGGCCGACGGCGGCGGCTGCTGCGCCACTCCCAGCACCCTCACCATCGGCATCGGAGCCCCCGCCCCCTCCGGCGGCTGCTGACCACCGTGCCCGATATCCAGGCCGACGTGGCCGCGACCGGAACGGGGGACCGGTCGCGGCCCCGCGGCGTACTCCCCGCTCTCTGCGCCACCCAGATCACCAGCTGGGGAATCGTCTATTACGCGTTCCCCGTCCTGCTCTCCCGCATCACCGCCGACACCGGCTGGTCCACCAGCGCCGCGACGGCCGCCTTCTCCCTCGCCCTGCTCGTCTCGGCAGTGGCCGGCATCCCTATCGGCAGGATGCTGGACCGGCGAGGCCCCCACCTCGTGATGACCGGCGGTTCGGTTCTGGCCGTCCTGGCTGTCCTCGCCGTGGCCGCGGCCCCGAACCTCCCCGTGTTCTTCGCCGCCTGGACAGCGGCCGGTGTCGCCATGGCCGCCACCTTCTATCAGCCCGCCTTCGCCGCCCTCACCCGCTGGTGGGGCGCCGACCGCATCCGCGCCCTGACCATCGTCACCCTCGCCGGCGGCCTCGCGAGCACCGTCTTCGCCCCGCTCACCGCCCTCCTCGCCGAACACCTCAGCTGGCGTGCCACGTACGCCGTCCTCGCCGTGATCCTCGCCGCCGTCACGATCCCAGCCCACGCCCTCGCCCTGCGCGCGCCCTGGCCGCCGGCACCACCCGCGCCACCGGCGTCAAACGACGGCACCCCGATCGCCCGCAGTCGTCCCTTCGTGCTCCTGGCCGTCGCCTTCACCCTCTCCGGCTTCGCCGTGTACGCGGTCGTCATCGGCCTCGTCCCCCTCCTCCAGGAACGCGGCACGAGCACCACGGCCGCCGCATGGGCCCTCGGCCTCGGCGGAGCCGGCCAGACCCTGGGTCGCACCCTCTACGCCGGCCTCGCCTCCAGAACATCGGTCACCACGCGCACCACAGTCCTGATCGCCCTCGGCGGGGCGACCACAACTCTGCTGGCCGTCGTTCCCGGGCCGATCCCGCTCCTCGTCCTCCTCGCGGTCCTCGCCGGAGTCGTACGCGGCAACCTCACCCTCCTCCAGGCCACCGCCGTCACCGACCGCTGGGGCACCACCCACTACGGCCACCTCTCCGCACTCCTCGGCGCCCCCGCCCACCTCGCCGCCGCCCTCGCCCCCTGGGCCGGGGCAGCCCTCGCCGGCCCGCTCGGCGGGTACGACGCCCTGTTTGGCGTACTCGCAGGACTGTCTGCCGTCGCCGCGTGCGTCGTTCTGTTCGCGGACAGGGCACCGCGTCAACGAGGCACGTCAACCGGTCGAGTCGGTCGCTGACTCACCGGCGTCGCCCCGGTCGATACATGGTGTGGCACCGTGCATCAGACCTTCTCAGCGGTCAGACGACGATGATCTGTTGTGATTATCCAGATGTCCTCGGCGTCGGGCGTGAGGACTACGGGGCGGCCGGGCTCGGCGAGGGCGGTGGCGCCGATGCGTACTTGTGTCCGGGCAGCCGCCTCGCGGCAGGTGCGGTGCTCTGGTGCCCTGTTCACGCGTCTGGAGAGCGCACGTAGCGCCCACAATGCACATTGATCCTAGTCCGATTTGCGCGGCGCACGCCGTTGACCTGCTTTTTCCTTCGACCTGTTCTCTATAGATCTGATTCTTGTAACCCACCAGGTGGACTGCGACGCGGTAATTGAGCCTGATGGGAAGGGCCGCTGACCTGCAGTTCCTCTGAGTGCGCGATACGTACGTCACATGCGTTGGTACGATATCTGATGCACGAGCGGCGCATTTCCTGAAGAAGTGTCATGCGCGGTCCGGAGGTGTCGGCCGGGGCACGCGTGCGTATGGAGTTCCCCCCCCCGCAGCGGGGCGATGAGGCTCACTGCCGCGCGGTTGGTTGGCCCGCTCCATCGCCTCCTGGGTATGACGTCCGTCATGTCGAGGCGGCTGGCGAGCGGACGTCCTCTCGAGGGCAGTAGGGGCTCCAGCGCCCGAAGATAGGCTCTTCGTGGTGGAATTCCGCTTCAATGTGTAGTGGGTGACGTACCACCACATCGCTGATCTGGCAAACATGCAGGTCAGAAGGGGTCCGACTCTCCGGGGTCGGGCCCCTGGTTTTTTCCCGTGCTGGGATGGTGCTGGGAGACCTGACCCCTCGTCACCCCTCGTCACCCCTGCTCACCCCTACCGTGCTGGGATCGTGCTGGGATGCCGCTCGGACTCCGTGCTGGATCGCGGGACCGGCTCCCTGTCAGAAGACGCAAGAGATCCTGACCTGCACGCCCTCACACCTTCTTCACGGCGCCGACGGGCCCTGCGGAAACAAATCCGCAGACGTCTGACGTTGTTGATCTCCTAACGAGGAGGGGAAGGTGTCGGGCCTGAGGCTGTTTCGCACGAACACGACGAATAGCGGCGTGACTGAGGTCACGCCGCGTCTTGCCGATGTCGAGGCAGATGTACAGGGTCTCGTCGAGGCCCATATAGAGACGCTGCTGGGCGTCCGTTTCCTGGCGAGCGAGTACAGCACGGGGCCGGTCCACGGAGGCCGGATCGACTCGCTCGGGCTGGACGAGAACGGGTCTCCGGTCATCGTCGAGTACAAGCGCGGGGTTGACGCGGGCGTCATCAACCAGGGGCTGTTCTATCTCAGCTGGTTGGTGGATCACCGAGCCGAGTTCGAGCACCTGGTCCGCGACCGGCTCGGGGTCACGGCCGCGTCCCAGGTGCTGTGGAGCGGCCCGCGCCTGATCTGTATCGCCGGCGACTTCACCCGCTACGACGTGCACGCCGTCCGCGAGCACCGGCGCTCGATCGATCTGGTCCGCTACCGACTCTTCGGCAGCGACCTGCTGGGGCTTGAGACCGTGGCATCCGTCAGCGGGGGCATGCCGGCGGCTCGCAGGGCGCGCCGACAGGCGGTCGCCCGGGCGGCGGCCGACGTCCGGGGCGCGGCGTTGGCGGAGCTGGCGAGCGCGGTCGACGAGGCGCTGCTCGGGCTCGGGGACGGCGTGAACCGGGTGGAGCGCAAGCAGTACCGCGCGTACCAGCGACTGCGGAACTTCGCCTGCGTCTGTCCGCCGCAGCGGAGCAAGCTCCTGGTCTACCTGAAGGTCGACCCGAAGGGCGTCGATCTTGTGCCGGGCTTTACCCGCGATGTCTCCGGTCTCGGCCATCACGGGACGGGTGATCTGGAGGTGCAGCTCCGTACGCTGAGGGACGTGGAGCGGGCGCAGGAACTTTTCCGGGCGAGCTACGCGGCGGCGTGATCGCCTGCCGACCTCTCGGCTGTGCGTGCTTCGCGGGTGGTCTGTGGTCGTCGGGAGATGCCTTTCGACGGACGGGCAAGGCGTGGCGGTGGAGCATCAATGATCCGTGGGATCGCCGGTTTGGCCAACCGGCGATCCCAAGCTATGTTCCCCTGCGCCGATGCCCGTACGGCTGATCCCGTAAGGCGAGCATCGTCCGTCCAGTACGCGTTCCACCGGCTCTTTGCACAGATCCACCGAACGCAGCGTCATGGGTCGGAACGTCCCCCACGCTCAGCACGCCACGCCTGACACCGACTTCCTCCGCAGACGGCTGGCGCCTCCGCGTGTGCCGTGGGGCGGGCGGTCGAGGGTGGCGTGGAACAACACGGCCGGCGGCGTGCGTTACTTCCCCTCCACAGGGGAAGTGCCGCCCCACCCAACGAGCGGAGGAAGACCTATGTCGGACAGCGAGACGACCCCCGGGGTCGGCAAGCTGGTGCGGGACCGAATCCCACAGATCATCCGGAACGACGGGGCTGAGCCGGTCACCTACGTCGCGGGCCCCGAGGAGTATCGGGCTCGGCTGCGGGAGAAGTTGCGCGAGGAGGTCGCGGAGTTCCTGGAGGCGGACGACGTGTCGGCGCCCGACGAGCTCGCGGACGTGGCGGAGGTGCTGTTGGCGCTCGCTACCGACCTCGGTATCAGCCCCGAGCGGCTGGAGGCCATTCGCGCCGAGAAGGCGGGCGAGCGGGGAGGTTTCGCCGGGCGGATCGTCTGGACGGGTAACCGTTGACCCGAATAAGCAGGCTGCCCACGCCCAGCATGCGGTCATGGAGCCGACGAGGGCTGACCATCTCTCGTCACTCCTTCCGCAGGAACTCTCGTACTCCGCGGAGCCGGGTGCTCAGCCGTTGCTGCGTAGCGCGGCTGTCGAGGCGCACGTCGAGGGCTCCGGGCCGGTTGCTGTCAGCCCGGCGACCGGAGGGCAGAAGGGCGGGATCGAGTCCGTCCCGGCGGGCGACGAGCTCGCCGAGGGCGTAGCGGCTGACGGCGTCGGGGCCGGCCAGGTGGAACACGCCGACTGCGTCGGAGAGAGCAAGTTCCCAGAGCGCGGCTGCCAGGTCCATGACGTGGACGGGGCAGCGGACGTCGTCCGTGAACAGCGCTCCTTCTCGCGTTCCGGCGACGAGCTCGTGGACGAGGTGTTCGTGCGCGGACTCGCCGTCGCCAATGATCAGCGAGGTGCGGACGATGACAGGGAAGGGGTGGAGGAGGCGCACCGCGGTCTCGGCGGCGGCCTTCGCGGCCCCGTAGGGGGTGACGGGATCGGGGAGTGCAGTCTCGTCGTAGTGCGCGTCGGCCCCGGAGAAGATCGCGTCGCTGGAGACGTGCACCAGGCGGATCCCTCTGCTTGCCGCCGCCACGGCGAGACGGACGGGGCCGTCGGCGGTGACCGCCCAGTCGGCATCGCCGCTGGATGCGTTGATCACCGTGCTGGGGGCAGCGGCGTCGAGGATCGCGTCGATGTGAACTGCATCGCGGAGGTCCAGGTGGTGCCACGTGGCGCTGGCGGGGTCACCGGGGCGGGAGTTGAACGTGGCGACCGGGGTCCGGCCTGCGGCGCTCGCCTGCCGGACCAGCTCCGTCCCGAGGAACCCACTTGCCCCGATGATCAGCACCGTCATGCCGCTACACGGTAGTGCAGTCCGGCTCGACTGGGCAGCCGCGCAGGGCAATGCATCTTGAAAGCGATAGGCAACGCGAGCGGAAGTCGACTGGCGTTCTGGCGCGTGCGTACGCATCGAGTACGCATGCCGAGCCTGTCTTTTCCGGGTGTTATCTCGAAGGTCGCGCGGAGGGTTCAAGAAAGGCTATCTTGGTGTCCTGTCGCCCGTTCCTCGCTGGGGTGCCTTGGCTCGTGCTCTGCACGGGCGGTTCGGCGTGCCGAGCTGTCCTGTCCGGAGCACGCAACCGGCGTGCCCCTGGCGGGAAGGTGGATCGCATGTGTGGTCCGTCGCGGCAGGAACCCGAACGTTCGTCAGGAGGTAGTCCCCCGAAGGGGCTTCCCAGGTTGACGGCCATCTGCGCGATCGTGGCGCACGTGGCGTCTGCGCTGGCCAGCGGCGTGATGCTGCTGGTCATCTTGACGAAGTAGACCGTCCGGGACCGGGTCGTAGCCGGTCCCGGACGGCCGTCCGGGAGGGGCCGGCGCGCACGCTCTCGTCCGCGTCGGCCCCAACTTTTGCGGCGGCGAAACTATTAATCTGTGCCGCGAGCAACATTGCTAATCTTCCCCGCACCAAAAGTTTGGCGCCGTAATCTTCGCCGTTATTTTGTTGCGGATGGTCTGACGCTAATAAGTTGCCGCGTATTTGGGTTGTGCGTCAAGTTTTTAGCGTCGCTCCTAATCTAGCTTTCGCGCTTCCCGAAATCTAGCTCGCCGGACCGTCTTGGGCGCCCTGGCGCCACATCCGTGCAGGTCAGAGCCGGTGAGGCACCTGCCAAGCGTCGGCGTCGTTCGGGCCGGTGGACCGGCTACCGGCTGCGGGTGCGCTGGGGCGGCGCGGCTGCGGGGAGCCGGGGGGCGGGTGCCGGGAGCGGCCTCGGGCTCCGCCGTGTGGGTCACGGAGAGAGGTCGGCGGCTGTGCTGGCGAGCTGGGCCAGGAGAGTGTGGGGAACGCCGACGGAGAGACGGATGGTCCAGGCCGCTCGGTCGAGGTCTTCCCCGCCGTACAGCATCCATCGGTCCGCTACGGCGTGAGGTGTGGACTCGAAGACCACGGTCCGGTCCGGTGCGGCCCAGGTGGTGCGTGCGGGGTGGCTCGCCGGGTGCCAGGTAGCGCTGTGGAGGACGTCGTCCGGGTGGTCGGCGGCGGTGAGGGGCGGGGCATCGAGGTACTGGAGTATCGCGCGGATGAGGGGGACGGGGGTGCCGGCGGTGAGGGTGGCGTGCCAGAGGCGTTCGCCGACGGGCCCGTCGTATTCGGCGATGGTCCAGGCGACGTCGGTGCGGTGGCGTGCTTCGTGGTCGAACTCGGCCCGCACGGTGAGGGACTCGTGGGATGCGATGGTCGTCTCGTCGAAGGGCCGGTACTTCTCCCACCGGCGCTCCTCGGCGAACAGGGCCGCGAGGAACGCCTCATGTTCGCCGGGCTCCGCGACCGGCGGCTCGACCGCGGGCGCGGAGGTCTGCTCGGTGGTGGCCGGAGACTTGCCCGCGAGGAGCTGGCGGACGGCCTGTTCGAGGTCGGTGAGCGGGGCGGGGCCGGGGCGGACGGCAACGGAGTAGAGCCGGTGGAACTCGGCGACGGCCTCCGCTTCGGTGTCGAACGCGGTGTCGGTGCTTTGCCGCAGGTGGTTCTCGCCGTGCAGGTGCACGTGTCGGCGCACGCCTGTCGTGTAGCTGCCGCAGGCCACGGTGGTGTGCCCGTCGTCGGCGTGCAGGTGGATGACCAGTCGGCCTTCGGCGATGTCGTCGTGGATGCGCTGGGCCTCGGCGCCCACCCCGCGAATCTCGTCGCGGGTGCACCAGGGCATGGGGTAGTTCGCCCAGGTCCACTCGGTGTCGATCTCCTCCTGGAGAGCGGGGTCGGTCTCGGTGGCGAAGCCGTACTGCCGGAGCTGTTCGGCGGCCTTGGCGGTGTAGTAGGGCTCCTCTCGGTCGATGCGGGCCAGGACCATCGTGGTCGGGCCGGTGTTGCGGAAGCCGAGGTCGTACAGGTGGGAGCGGGCGGCGTCGCTGGTCGGACCGGATGTCGTGGCGACCACGGCAGGAGGATGGTCCGGGTGCAGAGTGAAGCGGATATGGGCGTCGGCGGGGGCGTGCATCGGAGGTCCTTGGGGGGTTAAGGGGTTCGGCCGACGGCGGCCCGTACGGCGGCGGGGCGCGCAGGCGGTTGTGAGGCGGCGGGGGCGCGGCGGATCGAGGGGCCGGCGCGCGTGGTGGGTGTGGCCTGCGGTCGCTGGGGAAGCGGGCGCCCGGTGGCGTGCTGCCAGCGGGTGCGGATGGCGCCGATGTCGGCGAGGCCCCGGCGGGCACCAGCGACGAGCTGGAACGGTGTGTTCGTCGGGTCGTCGGTGTACGCCGCGATGCGGCGGGCGGAGCGGTCAGCGGCGGCCAGGAGTGAGCGCTTGAGGGCGCGTTGGCTCCAGTGCTCGACGGAGCCGGCGGGCTCGGCGAGCAGACAGAGCACGTCGCCCGGCTCGCGCCCGTCGTGCAGTAGCCCGCGCTGCTGGGCTTCCCACAGGACGGTGACGGGGTCGACGGGCTCGTGGCGGCGCATGAGGGTGGTGAGGCATTGCCACAGGCCGGCGTGCAGGGGCTGGGTGAAGTCCTCGGGTATCAGCCACCGTACGGAGTCGATGTCGGCGGGGTGGGCGGTGGCGGTGGCGAGCAGCAACTGCTCCTCCTCCACCGCTTCGGCGTAGTCGGGCACGGTGGCCGGCGGGGACGCCGGGGTGCGGGGCAGGACGCCGGCGCGCGGTGGGAAGCGTGAGGCGATGTCGTCCACGACCGCGGCGAGCGCGTCGGCCTCGGCGAGCACCGTCTGGACGGGGTGCGGGAGGGAGGCGTCGTGGACCGTTTGGACGAGGTGTTCGGCGGCGGCCCGTAGACGGCGGCGGGCGTGTTCGGCCTCGACCATCCGTGCGTAGGCCGGCGCGTGCCGGGGCCAGGGGCAGACCTGGATGAGGGTGTGCAGGTAGGAGGCGGTCAGGCCGCGTGCCTGTTCCCGGCCCGCAGCGAGCACCTGGTTGAGCCACTTGGTGTTCTTCGTGTGCTCGACTGGGTCGGGTGGCGGCAGGGCGTTGATCGCGGTGAACAGGGCGGCGTGGGCGGCGGTGGAGAACGAGTCGGCGGAGATCCCGGTCACGTCGCCGAGACGTCGCGGATCGAAGAGGAGCGCACCGAGGAGGGCCTGCTCGACGTGGAACACCGGGTGCGGCGCCGGGATCGCATCGAGATCGTCCTCGTCGGGTTCTGGGCTGTGGGGCATCAAGCGGCCAGGGCGAAGTCGTTGGGGTCGAGGGTCACCCCGAGGTGTGGGGCGAGAAGGTGGCCGGCGAGCAAGGGCGGAACCGCGTTGCCGATCTGCGAGAACTGCTGGCCCTTGTTCCCCGCCCACGGGTAGTCGCCGGGGAAGGTCTGCAGGAGGCCAGCCTCGCGAGCAGTGATCCGGATCGGCTCCGGCACCGCTGGTGCGTCCCCGTCCTGCGCCGACGCCGGGACCGGTTCGGCGACCCACGTGCACTCATTGGCCCGATGTCCGAAGAACAGCGTCCCGGCCGGCTCGGACAGCGGCCGTATGGTGGCGTTGGCCTGGTTGTTGCTGCGCAGGGACCAGGACCAGCGATGCGCCGCGGCGGTGAACGTCGGCGCCGGGGCTGTGGCAGAACGGTTCTCACGGGTGCCGTGCCGCGCCGCCCATCCCGCGCCTTCGCGGCGGGACTGCAGGACCACTCCGTCCGGTCGCGGCATCCAGGTGCCCCGCTCCCGGGCGTCGGAGAGCGTTTTGCGGGAGCCCGAAGGGAACGGCTCTGGCCCGCCGCCGGGGCCGCCCCCGGCACAGACGGTGGGGACGGGCCGGTCGGTCGCGCCCCACCCCAGGGCCTCGGCCATGCTCACCCAGCGGGCTCGTCCCGGGCCGAACAGCGATTCGGGCTCGGCGACGCGGGCGTGTGTCGGCGTGGGAGGCTGTGCCGCGCGGACTCGGGAGGCGAGCAGGATCGCCCGCTTTCGCGTCTGGGGAACGCCGAAGTCGGCAGCGTTGAGGATCCCGTACCAGACCGAGAACCCCCAGCCGCGCAGGATCGCCGCGTACTGCTTCCACAGCGGCAGGACGTCCGGCACCTCCTCCATGGCGACCCACTCGGGCTCGCCGACCGTGTTCAGAGCGTGGAGGTAGCGCATCGGCTCGGCCGCGAGAAGGGAACGCTCGTCCCGGCAGGCAAGGAGGAGGCGCTGCCGCGTGTCGCGTCCGGCGGCGAGGTCCTCGACTGCCGCATGCACCAGCGGCTGGTCCACCAGGCCAAGGCGCTTGCCGGCCATGCTCCACGCCTGACATGGCGGAGAGGCGATCAGCCCGCGCGTCCGACCGAGGAAGGACCACGTCGGATACATCGCCACGTCGGTTCGGATCGTCAACTGCCCAGCGGCAGCACGGGTCCTGCAAGCCCACTCGTCCCACTCCAGCCCCACGTCACGCACGCCGAAGACACTCAGCGCCCTGCTCCAGCCACCCGGCCCCGCGAAGAGGTCGAGTATCACGTGGCCAGCCCGAAGTCCTCCTGCGTCGGCGCGTCCGCATCCCCGCGGCACGCCCAGGGGGAGCAGCCGTCCTCGACACCCCGCTCCAACTCGTTCTCGTCGGCGAGCTCTTGCTGGAGGGCTGCCCACTCGGCGGCGGTGACGTGGTCGATCGGGGCTCGGCCGAGGGGAACGCGGGAGCGGTGCAGGAACGCTTCGCCCAGTAGCCGGTTGCCGCTGGCGTTGGCGCGGGCGTTGCCCTTGCGGATGGCCGCGTCGAATTCCACGACGTCCTCCCACTCGGCAGGGGAGTTGTCGCGGATGTGTCGCCACTGGGCATTTCCGTGGAAAGGGCAGCCCAGGCAGCTCGATTTCGGGGTTTCGGCCAGATTGAGCGAGGTGAGATAACGAATGCAGTCGGAACGCGACCAGCCCATGTCGATCAGCGGATGCCGGTTCTGCATGTACTGCACGTCGGCGTCCTTGGCGCGGTGGAATTCGTCGGTGGATATGCCGATCCACTGCTCGACGAACACTCCCTTTGGTACCCGCGTCGGATACGGATAGCCGAGAAGGTCGCGGATCTTCTTCTTGATGGGCTTGACCTTGTACTCCCCGGTGCACTGGCGTCGGGTCATCCCAGGGCGCCCGTCCGTGTTAAGGATGTAGAGGGGCATGGACGCGAAACGGTGGTTTGGGTTCAGGGCGTCGTTTCGGATATTTCCGGAGGAAACCCGGAGGATAGGTATACCGGCGGGCTTGGCTATTTCGCGTTCGAGGCGGTCGAGATGGTCATAGACGGATTTGGGCTCCCATCCGGTGTCGGCGAAAATCGCGTAGCCGATTTTCGGGAGGATGCCTTCGGCGGACAGGGCGAGCAGGGTGCTGGACTGGACGCCGGCGCCGAGAGAAAGTGCGCGGAACTGGGGGGAGGGGTGAATGGGAAATCCTTTTGCGGTGCGTGGAGGGGGAGGAGGCCGGGTCAGCGGGTGCGGGTTCGGGAGACGTCCGGCTGCGGGACGGGGAGAAGCGCGGGGGCGGAGGAGCGCCGGGCGGCGAGGGCGGAGGTGGCTTCGCGGGCGCTCGTGACCGCAGCGGTGTAGTGGGGCAGGACGCGGTCGGTGATCCGCCAGGCGGCGCGGGCCGGATCGAGAGGGCCGGCGACGGTCGGTGGCGCGGGGATGCGGTCGGTGATGTCCTCGTGCAGCCCGTGGGGGATCACAGGGCAGAACAGGACCCGGCCTCGCCGGTGCTCGACGAGGTAGAGCTCCAGGCCGTCGTCCCGCCGCAGGGTGGCTCCGTGGCTGCGGAAGGCGATGGGCGGCCGGGCGTCCAGCGGCGTCCACACGCGGCAGGTGTCATCGAACTGGTCGGCGCCGCGGGTGTACTGACGGTGGAGGGCCGTCCAGGTGCCGGGTAGATGGTCGGCGAGCTGGAGGGCAAACAGGTGAAAGGGGTGCAAGAGGTGTCCTCGGCGGGAGAGAAGGTCAGTGCCCCGGCTTGTGGCTGGGGCCGCCTCAACGCCGTACGGGAGGAGTGCGGGACGCTGAGGGGGCTGTGGTGGGGCTGGTCGTCCGCATAGCAGGCTTCGCTTGCTCTTGTGCGGCGGCGAGGTCGCGGGTGATGCCGGTGGCGACGTAGTGGCACCCGGTCGCGCTCAGGTCGAGCTGCTGGGCGGCATACGCGAGGTGGCCGGTCATACGCGGTATGGCCTCGGCGTGGCGAGCAGTGCGTACAGTTTCGTCGTCTGCCGAGTAGCCGGCGAACGGCGCGCCTTCGTACGGGTTGGCGTACAGCGCGCTGGCGAGGTCGTTGCTGGCCAGGGAGGAAGCGACCACGACCGAGGCCAGGCACTCCAGGCTGGCGCGGCTCCCGGCGATGCCGGCGTACGCGCTGCCGTCGAGCGCGCCCAGGCGGACGAGGGCGGTGGCCATCAGGTCCTGGACCGTGAGCAGAAGCGGGCTGATCCGGCGTAGCGCGTCGGTTCCGGGGGTGTAGGAGACGTCCCTAACGCGTGCATGGAGGGCCTGGAACTCGTGTGCCAGTTGGCGGAGTTGTTCTGCCTTTTCCACGAGGTTCAGCGGAGGCATGGGGTGGTGTGGCTCCGGGTGATCGGTCAGCGGGGAACGATGGGGAGGTGCAGCGGGAGATTCGCTCGGTGACCAGCTGTGCGTGGCGCAGCGGCAGTGCGTGGGTGGCGCCCGCGACGGTCTCCAGCTGAGCTTCGGGCAGACAGACGGCAAGACGACTGGTCTGCTCGGGCGGGATGTGGGCGTCGAGGCTTCCGGCCAGAAGGTGGACCCGTTCGCCGAGCTGCTGCAGTGGATGGGGGTCAGGCTGCTGGCTGGCGAGGTCGTGCCACAGGGCGGCGATATCGCCGGTCACCATGGCGTGTAGGCCCTTCCGGCACGGCAACGGCAGCACACCGGACGCTGGCCTTGCGTGCGTATGGAGGGCCCACCGGTTGTTGGTGGGAAGGCGCCGCCTGACCGTGTCGAGCAGGTGTGGCGCGTGCGTGCACGCGGACGCGAGAAGGTTGCGGCCCAGCGTGAGGAAGGACTGGGCCGGACCGGTGCCCGTGCGGGTGCTGATGCCGCCGTGCGGGGGCGAGATCAGCACCAGCCCGTGGATACGGGGCACGAGGGCTGGGTGGCGCGCGACCAAGCGCATGAGCGTCATCGAACCCATGGAGTGGCCGGCGAGGACGAGTGGTCCCCGTGGCGCTGCCGTCTCTAGGACCAGGGCGAGGTCGTCGGCCAGCTGGTTGAGGCTCAGCGGGGCGGTGCCGCGGGTGGAGTAGCCGTGCGCGCGCTGGTCGTAGCGCACGACGCGCATCCCTTCACTGGCAAGGAGCGGTGCGTGTGAGCGCCACAGGGCGGCGGTGACCGAGAGGCCGTGCACGAGGACCGCTGTGACGGGTGCTTGCGCAGGTCCGTCGACATAGGTGGCGAGCTGGGCACCGTCAGGGAGTCGTATCGCTCTCATGCTGCGGTCCCGAAGTCGGCCTGCCGGGGTGTGTGCTTGGCGACGGCTCGCTTGGTGATGCCGTCGGAGGCCCGCTTGGAGGCGGCGGTGAGTTCGGCGGCGCCGGGCTCCAGGTACCAAGGGCGCAAGTCGAGCATGGCGGCGCGCATGCCCGTGGCGAAGCACAGAGCGGTGCCCTTGGGCAGGGCGCGGATCGCGTCGGCGGGCAGGATTCGCTCCTGCCGCATGGACACGGAGGTCGACTTGCCGGACTCGGAGGTCGAGGTGGAGGTGGTCTCGACGTCGTGGTCGCCGATGAGCCGGGAGAGCTTGTCGGCGAAGTCCGGATCGTCGATCCCGGAGCCGATGACCTTTACGGTCGAGGCGGACCACATGGCGTCCATGCCCGCGTCTCCCCAGACTTTCTGGCCCTGGCGGTAGGACTGGAGGATGGTGATCGGGATGATTCCCCGGCTGCCGAGGTGCGAGTACAGATCCGGGAGATCGCTGATCTTGCACACGTTCGCGGCCTCGTCGAGGATCGCGAGCATCGGTGGATCGAGGCGACCGCCGGCACGCTCGGCCTGCGCGGTCGCTGCCCGCATCACCGAGTCCGCGCACGCGGCGATCAGCGCTGAGGCTCCGCCGCCGCCGTCCTTCGACAGCAGGTAGAGGGTGTCGGTGGAGGTGACGAACTCGGCGGGCCGGAACTCGGGGACGTCCTTCTGCGGGGTGACCCACGCGGCGATTCCGCTGTTCAGCAGGGCGGCGGCATACTGGCGGGCCGTCTCGTAGATGCCGTCCCGTGTCTCGGGCGGGCCTTCGACCGTGCCCTTGAGCTGCGCGGCGACGGCGGCGAAGCCGTGGTCGCGGAGGATGTCGAGCGGGGTGCGGTCCGCGGGGAACGCGAGCCACTGCATGACGTCCGTGATCGGCCGGTCGTCGAGGGCGGCGGCGAGAAAGAGCTGCGAGAGGATGTTGCTGCCGGCCTTGGACCAGAAGTCGCCCTGCTGGCTCGCGTCCACGGAGGCGGCGAGGAAGTGGCCGGCCAACCGCCCGGCGCCGTCCAGGGTCTTGGCGTCCGCCAACGGGTTCCACCACATCTCGCGTGCGGCGTGCGCGATTTGCTGCGGATCCATGGACCAGACCTGCCCCACGTCCGCTCGGGCGTCGAGGGTGGTCGTATAGGCGTCGCCGGCGGCCTTGTTCGAGGTGAGCAGCACTGGGCCCGGCGCGGCGAGGATGGAGGGGATGGCGAGGGAGGTGGTCTTGCCGGACCGCGGGGCCATGATCGCGACGGCCACGTCCTCGAATCCCATCCGTACTTCGTGGTGGGTTCCGGTGAGGTTCCCGAGGAGGATGCCGGTGTCGGCTGGCGCGATGTGCTTGGCGTCCTTCAGGCTCGGTCGCAAGGAGCGGGCCTTGGCCTCGATCGACTTGGCGAGGAGCGGCTCGATGTCGCGGGCCTTCGCCATCCCGTCGACCTTGTTCTTTCGGCCCCCGGTGCGGTTCTTGTAGCGGAAGAACAGGATGCTGGCGCTGGCGGCGAGGAGCAGCGTCAGCAGGACGGGGACGATCCGCGTACTGATGAGCAGGGACGTTTCTCCGGCCTGGGGCCAGAGCTGTTCGGGGTGGAGCAGCGCGTCGCCGGGCCGGTACGGCACCCAGGGCCCAGTGCCGGCCGCCCAGGCGGTCAGGTTGCCGCCCAGCCAAGCGATCGAGGCGAGGGGGAGGCCGATGGCGAGGGCGCCGAGGAGGATCTTCAGGGCTATGTCGTAGCCGTCGGAACTGGAGGAGGGAGCAGGGGGCAAGCGGCGGTTCCTTGAACGGTTGTGGGCCTCGGCGGGCGAGGGAGGGTCAGCGGGTGCGGCGGGGCGCTGGCGGCAGCACGGGCGGCGCGGGCGGCGGAGCGCTGGCGCGGCGGGCGGCGAGGCGCTCGATCCGCTCGGGCAGCGCCCGGGTGACGCTCTCGGCCGACCACTCCTGCCAGTGCAGGGTGATCCGGCGGCGGCTGAGGCCGATGGTCTGCTCGTGGGAGCGGCGCACCGGCTCTGGATCGGCGAGGGCCTGCATGAACGCGGTCACGACGGCTGGGGGCGTGGCACTGTCGAACCAGGCTTTCCACACGGGATCGTCCTCGTCGAGGGAGGCCGTGACACGCCAGTTGCGACTGCCGGAGAAGTTGAAGCGTTCACCCCTCACGCGCCCGTCTGGCGAGCGGAACTCCCCGTTGGGGACGGCGTCCCACCCGGCACGCCGCAGCGGCTGGTACGGGTCGGCGGCCTTCCGTGCGTGGTAGTCGGGGTCGGTGACGGCGTCAGTGACCCCGGCGATCAGCTCGACGGGTGTGCCGCCCCCGAAGGAGGCGTTCCAGACGGATCCGGTGCGACCGTCGCGGTGGGAGAGGTGCCACCACGGCTCGTTCAGATCGGGCTGTAGGCGGAGCAGCGTCTTCTGGTCCGGGCTGGTCAGGATGACCCGGGGCATGAGCGGGTCGTGGCCGTGACTCCATCCGGAACCCTCGTGCAGGGCGGCGGTGACCCAGGACGGGTCTCCGGGGCCGGCGAGGTAGCGGGGTGAGATGAGCGCTTGCTCGACCTTGATGCTCACCCGGGCCTCCCCGCCCGGTGCCGGGCTGCCGCTGCCCCCGGGACCCGTAGGGCGCTCAGAATCCGTGGCGGCGCCTTGAGGGCGGCGGCGTTGATGTCGAGGATGACGCGGCCGTGGGTGGCCCAGTCGTCGAGGTAGCTCCACGCCTCCGCGTGGTAGTCGGCGAGCGCGTCCTCGTAGAGGTCGGCGCCCGGCCGGGCGTTGGCGGGCAGGCTGTCGCGGGTCTGCAGCCATTCGGCGTGCAGGGACTCCAGGCGTTCGAGGGCGTTGTGGAGAGTGCCGATCTGCCAGACCCAGCGGTTCTGCACGGTGCCGGCGGGCAGGGCGGTGAGCTGTGTTTCGGCGGTGGCAAGCAGATGACGGGCACCGGCGCGGACGGCTTCGAACGCCTCGGCGGTGTCGGCGTCGCGCCGGCTCTTGCGCAGTCCGTAGGCGTCCTCGTCGTAAGGCCAGCCGTCGAGGTCGGTGTGGTCCTCGGAGTACGCGTCCCAGGCGGCGAGGGTCTGCTCGCTCTCGCGCACGAAGCGGTCGAGGTGGTTGACGAATTCGCGGTGGACGGTGGGCGTGGGGGAAATGGGCAGGGTGTCCAATCGGGGTCAGCGGCGAACGGACGGGCGGGCTGTGTTTGCCTTCGCCGGGGATGTCGTGGCCGGTGGGCGGCGGCGTGCGGTTGCTCGGGCTTGCGCGCGGATGGTGTCGAGTCGGCGGGTGTGGGCGTCGACGACCTGCTGCGGGGTGAGCGGGCTCGGCTTCTGCACGACGGAGTGGAGGGCGGTGCGGTCGTACATGCCTCGCTGGAGCGGGGTCGGGTCGGCGAGCGCCGTGATGAAGGCGTTCACCAGGTGCTTGGGCGTACGGCCGTCGAACCATGCGTGCCAGATTCGGCGCCCCATCGGCGTGCCGTATCCCGGCTCGCAGGTCTCGACGTGCCAGTACGCCGCGGCGCCGTCGCCCGGGTCGGCCCGCTGTTCGACGTGGCACATGGCGTCGGGCGATCGAGCCGCGTTCGGCGCGTCGAACAGCCAGCCCGCCGACTCCAGCATGGGGAAGAGGTCCGGTCGCTGGGCGGGCGGCGCTACGACGAGGGCGTCGGTGAGGCTGCCGAGGATCTCGGCGGGGACGAGCTCGCCGAATTCGGCGTACCAGCCCGGCTCGGTGTCCGTGGGCTCGACCCGCAGCCGCCACCATGCGGAGGTGGCGGACTGCGGGTCGAACTGGAGGGAGTGCCGGCGGTCGGGGCTCGTCAGGACGATCTCCGCGCTGAGCGGGTCGGACGTGCGGGTCCAGCCGACGGCGGCCAGGCCGTGCGTGACGTGCCAGGCGTCACCGGCGCCGGCGAGGTGACGAGGGCTGGTGTCGAACGGGATCCGCCAGGCGTGCTTGTCGGCGAAGGCAGCGAGCTGCCCTTCGCTCACCGGCACGGGCTACACCCCTGCGCCGGTGGCGCAGTCTTCGCGTACAGGGTGCGGAGGTCGTCGAGGACGAAGTGGAGGGCGTGCTGGTCGGTCTGCTCCCACGCCGCGGTGCGCAGCTCGGCGATCAGGAGACGGACTTCGGGGTTGCGCGGCCTGCCGGGGTGGTCCTGTAGGGCGCGGGCGAGGGCGCGCAGGGTGTCGCCGAGCTGGATGGGGACGCCGGTGTACTCGTCGAGGAGTGGCTCGGTGAGGGTGAGTGCTTCGGCCGGGTCGGGGTTGCCACGCAGGTACTCGGTGAGCCGCGACAGGGTCTCGGTGGCGTTGCGGATGTCGTCAAGGGTCGGTGCGGGCAAGGGGCTCCTCGGGGTAAGAGACCATCGGGTCAGTGGTGGGCGCGGGCGCCGCCTGTGTGGGCGTGCGGCCGGGTGGTGGGGCGGGTGTGGGGGCTTCGGACGGAGTTGCGGGCCCAGGCGGTGGCGCGGGCTGCCGTGATCCGGGCCTGCTGCCACGCGCTGAGCTGGGAAGGTTTGACGGAGACCGACCAGGTGCGGATTTGTGCGCTCAGCGGCACGCGTCCGCGCGGACGCATGACGGGGTCGGGGTTGGCGAGTTCGGTCGAGAAGGCTTGCACCAGGTGCATCGGCGTGCTCGGCGAGAAGTTCGCGGTCCAGCCGTTGCCCTGGCTGTCCTTCGCTCCGGTCCACCACATCGCCTCGCCGTCGGGGCTCTGGTGGTACTGCATCCACGCGGTGCCGTCCGGGCTGGTCGCGGTGTAGTGCTCGCCCTCGAAACGCGTGTGCCAGTTCTGCTCCTGCAGCGGCGCCCAGACGTTGGGAGCGTGCGCGGAGCGCGGACGGGTGAGGGCATCGGTGAGGCCGGCGACGATCTCCACCGGGGTTTGCCGGCCCAGATGTGCCGACCACTCGTTGCTGTGGCGGGTCGCGGCGCCGCGGATGGTCCATCCGCCGGGAAGGACGTAGGGGTCGTACGCGATGCGGATGGTGCGGTCCGGGCTCTCCATGGCCAGGGGGCCGCCGGTCTTGGAGTGGTCTCGCCATCCCGAGGCGCGCAGGAATTCGGAGATGTGCCGGACGTCGCCGCCGCCGGCGAGGCCACGAGGGTGGACGAGGTAGTGCTGCTCGGCCTGTTCATCCGGCCCCCAGCCCTGCCACGTCCTCTTCATCGGTGCCGCCGGATGACGAGCGGGGCGGGAGCCGGGGGCATCGCCGCTGTGGTGGAGGGCTGGGTTCCGACGCGCCGGAGGGCGGCTCGGTGTTCGTCCAAGTCACCGCCGATGGCGTCGAGGTCGTTGGTGGCCCGGCCGAGGGCGAGCCACACCTCGGCCGGCAGCGCGCCCCGCTCGGCCTGCGTCTTCGCGAACGTGCTGCTGACGGACATGAGGCCGGTGACGCCGTCGAGCAGTCCGTGGTCCGGGTCGAGGACGTGAGCGATGACCTGCACCGCTTCGTGAGGCGGGAGCTGGGCGAGGTGGGCGGTCAGCAGGCCGAGCTGCCGGGCGATCTCGTCGGCCAGCCGCACTGGATAGGGGGCGGGGTGGGACATGCTCCTCCGGGTCGGTGGACGGTCAGTGGTGGTGGCGGTGGCCGACGCGCTGGGCCTCGGCGAGGATCGCCTCCGGGTGGGCGCGGGTCAGCGGGGAGATCTGGTTGGGGCCGGTCGGGATGCAGGCGCGCAGGTAGCGGCGGAACAGGGCCGACGCGAGCCGGGGCTTGAGCAGGGACGTGATCCGTGCGGGGGTGCGGGGTGCTACGGGTTTCTCCGGGAGTCGAGCGATGCGGGGTGGGCGGCCCCGGCCGGGTGCCGGGGCCGCCCGAACGGTCTTACGGGGTGCGCCGGGCCGGTGCGGGGCGCGAAGAGGAAGGGGCCGGTGCCGGGTTCTGCACCGAGGGGTGGGCCGTGCGGGCACGGACCTCGTGTGCGGCCTGCCGGAAGGTGGCCTCGTCGAAGACCTCGGGAGTGCAGTCGACCTTGTACCCGGCGAGGCGGAGGACAGGGATGGCGCGCGTCGCCAGACACCTCTGCTCGTGGGCGTCGAGCTGTTCGGGCACGGTGTGCCAGATGTAGAGGGGCGCGCCGGCGGGGTACTCGTGGCGCTGCAGGCCGAGTTGGTCCAGCAGGTCGTGGAGCGCTGCGGGGGCGCCAGTGGGGGTGTCAGCGTGGATCGTGGTGGTCAACGGCTTGACGTAGAACTCCACGTCCGTGCCGTATTCATCGGCCAGGTTGCCCATGGGCCTCTCTTCTGCGTCAACGGGTGCGGGTGGTCGGCGTCCGGGCGCCGGCCGGGGCGGGTGTAGCGGGTGCCGGGGCCGAAGTGGGCGCAGTCCGGCCTGCCGGGTGCTGGAGCGCCGTGCCGATGCCGAGGGCATCGAGCTGCGGTCCGATCGCGCGCAGGGCGCGGGCCTGCCGACGGGTGTCATCTGCGCCGAGGCGGTAGATGCCGCTCTGCGGGTCCTGGATGAAGCCGTTCGCTTCGAGAACGGTGCCAGCCTTGTCGTCGACAGGGGCGGTGGCGATGCTGCCGTCCTGCTGCCAGGTCAGGACGAGACGGTCCGGCTGGGAGGGCTGGATACCGCCCAGGGCGTTGTGCCGGACCTGGGCGAGGGCGCTGTCGTAGCGGAGGAGCAGGTCGCCGGCGACCTGCTCGGCGCTCAGGAACGGGTCGTCGGCCAGGGCGATACCGTTGGGCTCGGGGACGGCTCGGTACGCCTCGTCGGGCAGGGCGCGGGGGGCGACGGCGGCGACGAGGAATCCGTGGCGGTCGTCGTGCCGCTCGAGGAGGACGAGCTGGGCGCCGTCCGTGCGGCTCAGGACGGCTGCCTGCCGCAGCGGGCGCTCGGCGAGGGAGTCGGCGACCAGGTCCAGGTCCCAGATGCGCTCGGAGAGTTCGGCGAGATCGTCCTTGGCGTCCGGCGGGAGGTAGGAGCTGGTCCACGTGTCGGGGAGTTCGCCGGCGAGGACGTCGGCGTACGAGGCGAGGCGCTCGGAGGTGTCGTGGTCGTGCATGGTGTCCTTGGGCGAGGTGAGGGTCAGCGGCGCAGGCCGGCGGCGACCGGGGGCGGCGGGGCCGGCAGCGTGCGTAGCGCGGGCGGGCAGGCGCACACGGCGGAGCGTTCGCGTTCGGTGGCGGGGACCTCTTGGGTGCAGGTGTTGTGTCCGGGGCGAGGGGCGTGCCGGTCGGCGAGCGCGTTGCAGGTGTGTGCGAGGTCGTTGATGACGCGGAGCTCGTCGGCGAGGTAGCGCAGCGGCCGGGAGGTGTAGGGGGCGGACGCTTGGCTGCGCCTGTCGTGGAAGTCGGCGGTGGCGGTGAGGACTTCGTGCAGGGCGGCGAGGATGCCGTCGCGGTCGGCGGTCAGCTCGGTCACGGCGTCGGCCGCTTCTTCTCTGGTGACGGCTTCCCGGATCCGCTCGGCGATGTGTGCCACGGAGGAGCCCAGCGGCAGGTATCTGGCGGGGCAGGAGTCGGTGTCGAAGTCCTCGTGGCAGTCGACGTGGTACCCGGCGGCACGCAGTCGGGCGACGGCTGTGGTGGCGAGGCGGCTCTCATCTCGCTCGGCCAGGCCGGTAGGGGCGTGGTGGTAGATCTCGAGGAGACAGACAACGGAGACGAAGCCGGCCACGCTGGAGGATGCTGTGCGCCGTAATGTCCCGGCCGAGAGCGAGGAGTTCGTCGGAGTGAGGGTCGCGGCGGAGGGCCAAGAAGCGGTCGGCAAGGGGCAAAGAGACGTTTCTCCTACAGGGCTCGGTGGATGGGGCGCTGGACGGCGGACGAGGTGGCGGCGACCCGGGGCTGGACAAGGTCCGTGGCGGTGGCGTCCAGGTCCTGCTGGATGGCGTGCAGGCGGCGCGCGATCAGCTCCAGGCGGTGCGCGGTGCCGACGCTGGCGGCGCCGGGCCGGGAGGCGATCCGGTGAGCGACGTGCTCGACGAGTCCGCGGACTGTGGCCAGCGGGCCGGCCTGCTCGTCGGCGAGCTGAGTGAGCACGCTCGCGAGCTGAGCCGACGCCGTCGGCGCGAGCCGTGAGGTCGGCGCCGACCGCGCGGCCCGTACCGGGATCAGCTGCAAGTCCTCCTCGATTCGGCGGGCCTCTGCAGCGAGCCGCCGCAGGACATCGGGGGGCGGCGCGTGCCACGCACCGTCGAGGTGTATCAGGTTGGCGATCAGGTCAAGGCGCCGGGGCTGGGCCTGGACGGCGATCCACCGGCAGCCGTTCTCCTTGCCGGGAATCTCGATGCCGGCGGCGCGGGCGAGCCGGTGGGCGACTTCTGCCCACTCGGGGCCGGTGAGGTCCCGGTCGTCGGGATGGAGCCGGACGTCGAGGTGGAGGATCGCTCGCCGGTCGTCGTCCGGGCTGACGGCGAAGGGGTGCTCCAGGAGAGGATCTTCGAGGTGCTCGGCCCACTGGACGGAAGTCCAGGTCATCTCCTCGTCATCGAACGTGTAGTTGTCCAAGCCCGGCCAGTGGCCAACGACGGTGTGCTCGGTCAGGCCCTCGTCCGGTGAGACCGGACGCCCGAGCGCCTCGGCGAGCGGGTCGCGCGGGGCATGTGTCCGCTCGTGGAGACGGGGGATCACCGCCCGGCCCGGACGTCGGCCACGTGCACCAGCTGGCCCACGGCGGTGGTGGAGTACCAACCGCAGTCGATCAGGGCGTTGTCGTCGGGGTACTTCGGCAGGAGCGCCTCCTCCATGGCCCGCAGGTGGATCAGACAGTCCGGGCAGCGGCGCGAGAGGTGCACGAGGTACCTGGGGTGGGCGGTGATATAGGACTGCTGCCCGCCGGTCGCGTCTCGCAGGCGCCAGCCCGCCTCGTCAGTCGGGAGGTGCCACGACGGGGCGACCACGCGCATGGCGTCCCCCCACAGTTCGCCGCCAGCCACCCCCTTGAGGACGACGACGGTGTCGCCGGCCTGGAAGTGGGCGTGGGTCATGTCCCGGTGGGGGGTGAGCGGGTCGGGAGTAGGGGCGACCACGGGGTCGGGCGGGAGCTGGGACATGCGATTCCTTCCACGCGGGGCGGATGCGGTGGGAGGAACAATGGTCCGGAGGATCGCCGGTTTGGCTAACCGGCGATCGTCGGCTATGTTCCGCCGCGATCAACCGGATCGGCAGCGCACCTGACCGCATCGGACGCTCCGTCTGTGCGCCAGAGGGCGTCCGTAACTCGCTGAAGCGATTGACCTGGCACCAGTCCTCCGCACCTTGTCAGTGCTGTCCGCTAGGTTCCTCCCGAGCACGGGGAGGGTGCCTTGGGCCGGAAGAAGCAGGACATCTGGATCAGGCTGATGGTGCTGTTCACCAACATGGGGCGTTGCGTCTATTGCGACGTTGCCGAGTCAGAGGAGATCGATCATGTCGTTCCGGTGACGCATGGCGGGTGGGACCACTGGGTCAACATGGTCCCGGCCTGTGGGCCGTGCAACCAGGGTAAGAGCCACAAGGGATTGTTGGCGTGGGTTGCTCAGCTGACTTATCAGCGCTACGGCGCGGAAGCCAGTACGTGGCCGCACGGGAACAAGGGCCTCTGGTGGATGCGGGAAAGGATCGAGCACGATTTCGATGAAGTCACGGCGCGCATTGAGGGCGTCAAGTCGGAGCTGGACGACAAGGCGCGCAGCGACTGGTTCTTTGACCGTTATTGGTTTCTCGGGAAGAACGATCCGGTCTATCTCTGGCGTGGCTGGGTTTCGAGCCGCGTAGAGAAGGCGCGCGAGGAGGGCTGGCCGAAGCCGCCCCCGCCGCCACGCATGAGGATCGTACGAACCCGCCTGGGGCAGGTGATGGAACCGATCCCGGAGGGCGAGACAGTGTGACGGTGGCCCGTACGGAGGGGGCCGTCAGTGTACGACCCCGGCCGTGCACTGACGGCCGGTCATCGGAACGGGTTCTCCGTCCCGCGGTCGTCCTCGCTGGCGGCTTCGAGGAGTTCGAGGAGGTCGGTGTCCTCCGCATCCCGCTGGTCGATCCACCATCCGGCGCGGGTGACGGAGCGGGCCTTCTCTTCCAGCTTCGCCCAGTCCGCCTCGTCCCAGGCCCCCTCGACGACCAGCGCGGTGTGAGCGGAGGCCATCAGCCTGTGGCGGGACCGCTCGCCCCAGGCCAGGGCCTTCTCCGGGCCCTCCAGCTGCGGCATGTCGAACTTCTCCGCCCACTCGACAGCAGCCTGCTGCTCCTCGGCGCGCTTGGCGGCGAGCCACTCCTCCTTGGACTCCGTGTCGGCGTCACGGGCTGCCTTCCAGCAGTCGGTGCAGTCCCGGCCGGCGAGCCAGCGGGCGAAGCCGGCCCGCCGGTCGGCGGGGCGGTCGGACAGGTCATGAACTACCTGGTGGGAGCACGAGTGCTCAACAGTCCACTTCGTACGTACTGCCATGTAATTATTCCTACTTTCTATCTTTTGTGTCGTCTCAGCGGGTCCTGCGGATGGCGTCTGTGGCCGCCGTGGCGATGGCGGCGGGAGCGCTGGAGGGCCGGGGCAGGTGCAGCAAGGTGGTTCCCGGCAAGTGGCGGGACTTCGGGGTGAGGGTGAGTTGGAGTACGGCGCAGCCGGCGGTCGTGAGCTGCTTGACGCGGGTGATGGCTTGAGCGGTTTCGTCGCTGCGGTACTGGGCGTCGGTGACGATCACGAGGAGGCGGCCGGCGCCGGGGCGGCTGAGGTCGAGGGCGTGGTCGAGTGCGTCGATGGCGTCTCCGAGGTTGTGGTGGCCGCCGGTGGCATCGAACGTCGTCACGCGCTCTGGTGCTCGGTGGGTGGGTCGGGTCAATGCGGTCAGGTGCCTGTCGTAGGCGATGGTGGCGGTACGGGAGTCGGGGTCGGTGAGGGCTGCTGCGCGTGCCACGATCCAGGCGGCGGACGCGACGGGCGCGCAGGCGGCACGCATGGAGCCGGAGACGTCGACGGCGATACCCACGCGCAGCGGTGGGGTGGGGGAGTTCCGGCGGCGGGTGTGGGTGAACGGTTCCGCGGTGGGGACCGACCCGGCCGCGCGCTGAGCGTCGCGGGCGAGGGCCGCGCGCATGTTGAGGCGGCCGGGTGGGGTGGGGCTGGTGGTTCGTTCCTCGGTCCGCTCGCGGTAGGCGGCGGCTCGTAGGGCGCGGCTCAGACGGGCGGCGGCGCTCTGCTCGGCGGCGGTGGGCCTGCGGGTGCCGGTGACCGGGTTGCTGCGGGGCGCCGGTGTGCCGTCGGGGGCGACGGTGGTGCCACGGGCGTTGAAGACCGACTTGGCGGTGGCGGCGGCTTTGCGTCGCTGTCCGGCCTGCTGGGCGCGGTCCTGAGCCTGCGCCTTGGACTGCGCGGCCCTGGCGTTGGCCGCTGCCTCCTGTGCCGCGAGGTCGGCGGCGTCGGTGGCTGCCGCGCTGTCCATGACGACCCCCACGGCGCCGGACAGCAGATCGGGAAGGCCCTCCGGCACGGGCAGGGCCGGGGCCGCGATGTCCAGAGCGTCGCACCATTCCTGAGCGTGCGCGAGCATGGTCGTGGCATCGTGGTCGGCGCACTGATGGGCTGCGGTCCAAATACGGGTGAGCGTGGTCAGCAGGTCTGCGCCCAACACCTTTTCGCACAGATCGGCGACGGCCTGGGTCTCGCCGGCGTCCAGGATGCCGACGTCACGGCGGCCGAGGATCAGGGCCGCCACACCGGCGGCGTGCTCGACGCCCTGAAGGGTGGGGTGGGCGATGTCGGGCATGACCAGGGTCCGGGCGCTGGTGCGCAGGTACGTGCGGTCCGTGGGCCGCCTGGTCAGGTGTGCGCCTTCGGCACGGCTCTCCTCCAGCAGGAGCGCGGCTTCGACGACACGGGGGTTCGCTCCGGCAGGCGCCGTCCAGACGGAGTGGGCCGCGTGCGCGGCCTCGTGGACGAACACCCCCCAGGCGGCGGGATACCGCTCCTCGTCGCCCACGATCCGCGGATGGATCTCGTGGGGCTTCAGCGGGGCGAACAGGCCGGCGTCGAACTCGACCTCGCCCAGAGCGGGGAAGAACGCGGCCGGTGCGCCACTGCGCGTGCCGGGGCGGCAGGTGACGAGGAGGTCCTGGCGGCCGGAGAGGGCGACCAGCCGGTCGCCGAGCTCGGCTCCCACGCGCAGCCACGCGTCCGGGGAGGAACGGGGCTGCGCGGGCGGGGCGCCGTCGTCGACCCATCGCGCGAGGTCGGCGTCGTCGTCCGGCGTGGTGGCGGGGGACTGAACGTGGTGGTGGGCGCTCATCGCGAGCGGCCCCGGTGCGCGGAGACGGTGCTGCCCGGAGGCTTTCGGACTGCTGAGGCGGGGAGCTGCTTGCCGAGGGTGAGGGGCGCGATCTTCTTGACGCCGACAGCCTTGACGACGGCGTCGGCGACGGCGTCGCGATCCTCCAGAGGAGCGATGCCGACCAGGTTCGCGAGCGCGGCGTTGGTGCCGAGGACGGCCTCGGTCTTCTGGTAGCTGAGCAGCTCTCGCAGTTGGGGGGCCCAGCCCAGCTCGCCGAGCTCGACTTGGCGGGAGAGGTGTCGGGCGACCCGGACCACCCGGGCGTCGATCCTCAGCGCCAGGGCGAGGTCATAGTCCGTGCCGATCTGGATCTGCACGCTGAACCGGCTCGCGAGCGCCTCCGTCAAAACCGCGCCGTGGACGCCGGGATTGTGGCCCGCCACCACGTAGAAGCCCGGCTCGGCCTTGATGGTCTCGCCCTTGTGGGCCTTGACCTGGATCTGCCTGCGCCCGTCCATCGCGGGATACAGTGCCGCCAGGACCTTCGGTGAGATCAAGGTGGCATCGTCGATCAGCAGGGCGCGGCCCTCGGTCATCGCGGTGACCAGCGGACCGTACTGGAAGACGTAGTTGCCGCCGTCGTCCTGTGTGTACTCGCCGATCAGGTCGCCGACCGTGGTGTCGCCGTCACCGGCGACGGTGAGCAGGTCCGGGAACGCCGCCTCCACCAACGATGTCTTGCCGGTACCTGGAGGGCCGTAGAGCAGCACTGGCACGTCGGCGTCGCGCAGGCGATTCAGAGCTTCGACGTCGGGCAGATCGGCCAGCTCCCGGGGGTGGTAGAGCTGGCCTCCCGCGCGGCGGATCGGTCCGGTCTGCCTGGGCGTGGATGCTGCGGTAATGGTCGTGCGGGCCGTGGCCGTCTGGGCGCGGGGAGAGTGGGTGCCCGGTGGGCTGATCACAGCGGTCTGCGCGGCTGCTGCGGTCTTCGCGTTCGCTCGGAACTCCGGTTGTCCGGTTCCGCTTTGGTCGGCTTCGCCGCGTCGCACCAGGGTGAGGGCGGCGTTGCGGACGGCGCCGTGGGAGTGGCCCAGCTGCCTGGCCATGTCCCCGATGGTGATCGCGTCCGCCGGCCGGTCGGCCAGCAGCCGGGCCACCTTGGCCCGCAGTTCGCCGCCCTTGGTGCGCGCTGGACTGGTAGGCGTAACGGGTGTGGTCAAACGAGGCCCCTTCAACAGGTGCGGGTGCGGGCGGGGTTGGCGAAGCGCTGGAGAGGCTGGCCGCTCTCGGAGCCGATCACGGACTGTGCCGACATCAGCGACTGGGGCGTACCGTCGGCGCTCACCGGCCGGCCGAGGGCTCGGTCCAGGTGCACGGGATGGCCGGCAACGAGCAGCTCGCTGGCTGCCGAGCAGGCCCGTGCGTCTGCTCCGCACCGGGTTCCGTCGCCTGGCAGGCGCAGTCTGGCGCCTCTTCGAAGCCGTCCTGGAGCAGGATCCGCCGGGCGGCGGCGTTGTAGCCGGTAGTGGTGACCTCCCCGGTGATGGCATGCCGGATCGGCATGAACGGCTCTGCTGGTGCTTCGGACAAGGCGGATCTCCTATCGGTGGTGCCGGGAAAGCGGTGGGGTGTCGGGCGAAACGATGGGAAGGTGGGGATGCCCTGAATCAGAACGTCTTGTGCTGGCCCTCGGGCGGGCGGCGGTGTCGACCGCGGCGGTTCAGGCGTCCGGCGGGGCCGAGACGACGACGCGCGGTGAGCAGGACGACGAGCGCGAAGGCCGAGCCAGCGGCAGGGAGCGCTGCGGTGGCGAGGGGCTGCTCGGCGAGGTGTCCGGCCAGGGCGGTGCCGGCGGACTGCCCGGCGCCGATCGACAGGATCAGCCACGCGTACGCCTCGCTGGTGCGGCCCGCGGGTGTCAGGGAGTCGGTGGTCACGTAGGCGCACGCGATCACGACGGTCAGGAACACACCGGGCAAGGCGACCGCGGCGGTGGCCGCGTACGGGCCCGGGAGAGCAACGAGCGGGAGCCATCCGGCCAGGAAGAGGGTTCCGGCGCCGATCAGCCGATCAGTGGTGGTGCTGCTCCAGCGGCGTCGTCCGTAGAGGAGGCCACCGAGGAAGCTGCCGGTCGAGAACGCGGCGGGCAGGATTCCGGAGAGCAGCTCTTGCCCGTGGTGCCCGGCCATGGTGATCGCCCAGACGTTCATGGCCCCGATTGCGAACCCGATTCCGGTGAGAGAGACGAACAGCAGGATCAGGCCGGGGCTGGCCAACCGGGCCGCCGTCCTGGCCTGTGCCTGTGCGGACGGTGTCGGGCACCAGCGCCGTGACGGTGGCGTGAAGGCGACCACGGCGGTGCCGGTAAGTCCGAGGGCGGCGATGACAGCGAGCGCGACGGAAGGGTTGTACGCGGAGGCGAGCGCGGCGACGAGCAGGGGGCCCACGATGTACAACAGGCCCTGCGTGCCGGTGTCGAGGGCGAGCGCCGCGTGCCGCAGCCGGTGGTCGGGCAGCACACTCGGCCATAGCGCCCGAAGCCCTGCCTCCAAAGAAGGCGTCGTCAGGCCGCTGGCGACGACGATGGCCGCGGCCAGACCTGGTCCACCGTACGGTCCGGCCAGGGGAAGGGTCACCAGGAGGGCAGCGTTGAGCAGGGCGGCCGGAAGGTGCACAGCGGCCTGGCCGTGGCGGTCCATGAGGCGTCCCTTGACCGGCTGGGCCAGCGCGGACGACAGCCCGTACAGAGCGCTGAGCAGCCCGCCGAAGGCGATGCTGCCGCCGTTCGTGGTGGCCCACAGGAGGATGGCGACGGGTGCCATGCCGTTGGGGAGGCGGCCGGCGAGGGTGCCGCCGAGCAGGCGGGCGACGTACGGGCTGCCCAGCACCGCGCCGTAGGTGATGCGCGGTGCTGGGGCCGGGGGTGCGGTCAGGGACAAGAAGGGCTCTCTCGGGGAGGCGACGGCTCAGCGGTGGCGGGCGGCTGTGCTGGTGCGGGGCGCCGGCGTGGGTGGTGTGGTGTCCACGGCAGGTCGTGGACGGACGCGTGGCACGGGAGTGCGGTGCGGCGGCAGGACGGCGACGGTCGCGCCGAGGTCCTCGGCCGCCTCTTCGACTTCGCGCGTGAGGAACTCGATCTGCCGGCCGAGTGCGGCGAGCCGGGCGGCGATCTGCCGGCCCTGAACGGTCTCCAGGGCTTCGGCGAACTGAGCGCCGGTTTCTAGTAGTTCCTGGAGGCGGACCATCGGGCCCGCGTCGTGGCCGCGCTGTATGGCGCCGAGGAGCGCGTTGGACGCGTCACCGGCGTGCTGGGACTCGACGATGTCCCGGATGAGTTCCTGGAGCGACACCTCGGGGGCAGGCTCGGCCCGGTTGAACTCGGAGACATCGGACCGCAGTACACCGGGTGGGACTGCGGCGGGCAGTGCCTTCCCTGCTTCGTATTCGTGGGTGTAGTGGCCGATCACTTGCCAGCCCGGTGCGTCCGGGTCGCCTCTCAGCGCGACCACCGTCGAGTCGTCGTCCTCGACCAGGTAGGCAAGGGTGATCGGCTGTCCGTCCGCGGCGTACCAGGACTCGGTGAGCTCCAGCTCGCCCCGCTTCTGCGCGGCCCGGGCCCGCTCGGTCCACATCTGCTGCTCGTCTCCGGTCAGCGGGGCCTTGTGATGCTGGCGCTGGTCGAGGTTGGCGAGATGGCTGGCGATCGAGCCGTGGTCCGCCCAGGCGGTGAGGTGTGGCCAAAGGGACTTGTACTGGGCGCGTTCGCCCGCGGTGCCGGGGGTGGTGGGCCGTTCGAGCCCCCGGCGGATTGCGGCGGTGGAGGCGGCGAGACCGTCCAGCACGGTCCGCCACCCGGCCAGGTGCCGGGCGGGCGGCAGCTCGTCGAGCGCATGACGGGCGGTGTCGAGTAGGGCATCGGCGCACGGCGCGAGATACGTGGTGTACGCCTCGACGGCCGCCCTGTCGCGGCGAGCACGTACTTCTGCCGCGGCGTCTGGGTGGACGGTGCGGCCGTAGCGGTCGCGGGTCATGTCCAGCGCGGTCTCGGTCTCGCGGTCGATGACCGCCATCCGCAGCCGGAAGGTGCGGGCCCGGTCGGTGAGGTCGAGCGCTGTTGGCGGGGAAACGGCCGAGGGCGGGTTGCTATCGGGTGTCATCGGGATCGCCCGCCGCCTGCCGCTGTCAGGTGGACGGTGGGTGCGTAGCTGGGCCTCGGCGGGATCGGCCGGGCGGCTGGCAGGGAGGTCGTGGGCGGTATAGCGCGCTGTGTGGTTCGACCTGCGGCGGCCTGCGCGAGCCGGCTGCGCCGCTCCTGCAGTCCGTTCGGGCGGATCGGACGCGGCGGGCCGGCTGACGAGGCGGGGTCGAGAGCGATGTCGGCGTGCACCGTGTAGCCCTGTCGTCGCAGGTCGTGGACGGCCTGGCGGGTGCGGCGCGGGCCGTCGTGCTCGGGTTCGACGAGCCGGTACAGCTGGGACTTCCCGGGGACGGGCTCGAACTGCTCGCGCTCCAGGAACCAGTGGGCGAGGTGCGCGGGCATGGAGGTGGTGAAGGATGCGACGAAGCCGTGGTCCTTGTGGGTGCCGAAGGCGAAGTGGGTGCCGGGTTGCAAAGGGGCGGGGTTCTCCTCACGGGTCAGTGGTGGAGGTGATCAGCGGCTGTCATGCGGCGGGTGGGCCGCGTCGAAGGGCGCACTGGAGTGAAAGCGGGGAGAGGCGGCGGCGGTGGGGTGCGACAGGACGCCCCGGTTGTCAGCCGTGGACCAGATCCGCGCGGCTGTGCAGGACGGAGCGCAGGCTGTGCCCGTACTGCCAGGCGTGACTGCGGGCCGCCGCCTCCATCCGGTCGTACCCGACCTGGGCCGTCATCTGCCCGCCCCACTTTCGGTACCGGTAGACCGGGACCGGCAGTAGGACTCCGGGCGCGAGATTCGAGGTGCCGACAGCCGCCATGTAGTCCTCGCCCTGGACGAGTCCGCCCATGCCGCCGGCTGCGCGTACGAGGCGGGTGCGGGCGAGGATCGTGGTCGGCCCGATCGGGATCGTGTCCTCGGGGCGCGGCCAGTAGGTGATCACGTCGCCGGCCGCGTGGTAGCCGGGCGGGGCGGGGCATTTCCACAGGCGAGTCGAGCCGTCTGGGAGCCAGTCCTCGCTGTATCCGGCGACCCATCCGAGCCGGTCGGTGAAGGCTTCCAGCCGCAGGCCCAGGCTCCAATCGGGGAAGAGGTCGTCGTCATCGGCCCAGTTCACGAACTCCGTGCGGACCTGGGTCAGGCCCAGGTTGCGAGCGCAGGCGGCACCGACCGGGCGGGGCAGTGCAAGAGGCCGGACGCGTGGGTCGGCGGCAACCGAGCTGGGGAGCTGCTGCGGGTCGGCGCCGTCGAGGACGAGTACGGCTTCCCACGGCACGGTCTGCCGGGCGAGGCTTGCGTGCATCTCCTCCAGGTAGGGCAGGCGCTCGGGGCGGAGCTGGGTGGCTATGACGACGGTGATCTGCGGGACGGACAGCGAAGGGCTCCTGTGTTCGGGGCGGGACGGGACGGTCAGCGACGCACGCCCGTACGGGAGGCGCCCGGGGTTGCGGGAACGGGAGAGGCTGCGGACGGCGCAGCGGAGCGAGGCGGTGTGACGGTGGGCCAGGATGCGGGGTTCCCGAAGTCGGTGAGAGGGTCGGCGTCCCAGTCGACGACGGGGCCGAAGGCGGCGTACATCGTGGGGAACACCTCGACGCCGGACGGACGCAGGATGTACCCCCACTCCACGTCCATGCCGCTGACGGTCGTCTCGGTGACCGCGATGCGGGACGGCGGCGAGCCGTCCGGGGTGATCAGGTTGTCTAGGGTCCGACTGGGCCAGGGCTCGCCGCCGGTAAGGGCGGCGACGATCCCCGGCGGTGCTCCGTCGAGGAGATCGCTGCCCAGCTCCTCCCAGCCGATGGCGACGTCGTCCACGAGGTGCCGGGTCATCGCCTCCAGATCCCGGCCGAAGCGGTACTGAAAGGCGGTGACGAGCAGGGGGAGCTTCGAAGCGGGCGTGCCGTCGAGGCTCACGTACACCCCGGTGTACCCGGTGCCGGTGGGGCGGGCGATGAAGGAACCGGTGGTCAGGGGGAACTCTCCAGGAGCGGTCAGCGGCTGGGGGAGGTGCCGGGCTTCGGTGAGCTGGGCGGAGCCGGAGGAAGCGCCGGAGCGGTCCTTCGAGCTGCGGACGGGGGCGCAGGAAGGGGGGCGTACTTGGCGCGCAGGTTCTCCAGGTCGGCCTCGGCCACCTTCGCCATGGCTGTGCGGATGTTCTGCGCCGCCTCCCGCAGAAGGCGCTGGGCCTGGGGCGTGTGCTGGTGGTCCTGGCCGCGCCAGAGAGCCACACCGACGATGTGCCCGGCAATGTGGTCGAGCACCGGCGCGGTGATCCCGGCCAGGTGGTGCGTGATCGCGCTGACCTCGGCGGGCGTCTCGGCCGCGCCCAGGGCGGAGAGGAAGGGCGTCAGGACCGGGAGCGGAAGGGGCTCCTGCGGAAGCGGATGCTCGGCGAGAAAGGCTTCCGAGTCCCGGCGGGCGTACCCGCGAAGCACCCTCGGGGGCGTATCGACGCTCCTTCCCGGGGCGTGGTGGAGCAGTCCGAGCTGGGCCAGCCGCTCGTCGATCGCCTCGATGAGGGGTGGGATGCTGCCGCCATGCACGGCTTCGGGCCGATCAGGGGTGCTGGAGCCGGCAGCGGGACTGGAGTCGTAGATCACCTCGAACAGGCTTTGGTCGTCAGGGTGTTCGCGGGTCACGATCCACCCCTCGGGATCCCCGGGCGGGCGGTCGGAGCAGGGCTCCTGCGGCGGGCCGATGACCAGGTGGCTGTCGTCGGGGAGCGATACGCGCACGACGTAGGCACTGAGGCCGAACTCGACGTTGCATTCCAGCCCGCGCCGGCGCAGGGGCATGGTGATGTGAGAGTGGCGATACCACAGCTCCTGCCACCAGGGGGCGGTGACGTGGCGGTGATCGGGAAGCGGAGCGAGCCGGCCGGTGTGACGGGCGTCTGCGAGGTTGTCGCCGTCAGCGTTCATGTCAGCGTCCTCGCGAGGCGTTTGTCGCAGCGGGAGGTGCCACGGGGTGGGCCGGTGCGGTCGTGCTGCTGACCGAAGGTGCCTGCGAGAGCTGCGCGGCGTGACCTCGTAGGTGCTGGGCGGCCGTGCGCAGGGCGGTGTCGGTGTGGTCAAGATGCTCTTGGAGGACATGCCGGACGTCGTCCGGCGCGGGGGTGCGCTTGGTGGAGGAGTGCCGGATGTTCTCGTGGAGGAAGCCGAGACGCTCGATTACCTGGCCGAGATGGGCGAGGGCGGTGCCGAGAGGCGCCGCACACCGGGTGAGGGCTGCGGTGCCAGAACGTTCGGCGTGGCTGTGCGCCGACGGGATCTCGGCTTCGTGGCGGTTGCTGGTGGCCAGCTCTTCGCTGATCTCGATCAAGTAGTAGGCGATGTCGCTGACCATGCTCTGGATGGCCGGGCTGATGTCGTCGCCCTGACGCAGGTGCTCGGCTTCAGGGAGGTCGTTGAGGGTCCTGTCGACACTTCGTGCGAGCCGGATGAAGTAGACGGGGTGGGTGATATCAGGCATGGAAGGGTCCCGGTGGCCTTTCAGTGCATTCGGGCGTCGGTGTCGAAGAGCGCCAGCTCGTGACTGTGCAGGAGGTGCTGCACGATGAAAGATCGTCCGGCGACCTTCCACAGGCCCCGGCCGCGGTTCAGGTGCGCGATGGCGTCCATCTCGACCGAGGTGAGGCCGAGCAGGGAGGCCGCGGCCTGGAGCTGGTCGTTCTCCTGGCGGTAGATGATGCGGGTGGAGCAGTCGGCGAGCAGGCCCTCGGCGAGAGCGCGACCCTGTGAGCCGGCATCGCCGGCGGTGAGCAGGTCGGACAGGCGATGGATCACCAGGAGGTTGGCGATGCCGAGGCCGCGGGAGAGCTTCCACTGGGCCTGCATCCGCTGCAGCAGGCCGACGTGCCGCATCAGGCGCCATGCCTCGTCGTACACGATCCAGCGCCGGCCGCCGTTCGGGTCGGAGAGGGCAGACTCCATCCAGGCGGAGGCACAGGTCATCGCCAGGACGAGGGCCGTGTCGTCTCCGGAGCCGCCGAGCCGGGAGAGGTCGATGGTGAGCATCGGCGCGTTCGGGTCGAAGGCGACGGTTGAGGGGGCGTCGAACATCCCGGCGAGGTCACCGTGGACCAGGCGCCGCATCGCGTGGGCCAGGTCGCGGGCCGCGTCGCCGAGCTGCCCCGACATGATCCCGGCAGCCTCGTCGAGCGCCCGGGGATCATTGAGGGTCGCGGCGACGTCACCCAGGAGCGGCGTACGGCCGGTGGCGGCAGCGCGGCTGACGACTGCGTCCAGGGCGATGTCCAGGGCGGTGTGCTCCATCGGCATCAGGTCCCGGCCCAGGACGGTCCGGGCGAGGGAGCCGAGCAGAAGCAGGCGCCGTTTGCGGATCTCGCCGACCCAGTCCGCCTCCGAGACGCTTGCCGGGCGCGGGGCCGCGTCGAGCGGGTTCAGCCGGCCGGGCAGTCCGGGCCCGAGGGCCACGGACCGTCCGCCGAGGGCTTCCGCCACCGGTGTCCACTCGCCCTTCGGGTCACACGGGACGTAGACGCGGTACCCGAAGGCGATCGAACGCAGCGCAAAGGACTTGGCCAGCGCGCTCTTTCCCTGGCCGATGACGCCGGCCAACAGGATGTTGGGGTTGGTGAAGCCCTCGACCTTGCCGTACAGGGCGAACGGGTCGAAGACGAAGCTGGCCTCGGCGTGGACGTCGCGCCCGATGTAGATGCCTTCCGCGCCGAGCCCGCCTTCCGCGAGGAACGGATACGCTCCGGCGGCCACAGCGGTGGTCATGCGGTGGGCGGGGAGCTTCAGCCGGTTGTGGCGGGCGGAGGCAGGGCCGGGGCGTCCGCCCGGAGGGTAGAGCGGGGCCGGCGTGTCGTGCTCGGCCGTCGTGGTCTCGGCCTGGTGGGCGCTGGCTTCCGCGCGGGCCTTGGCGGTCGCCTCGGCGAGCTGACGGCGAGCGGCCTTTCGGCTGGCCCGGTCGGTGCCATGGGGGGTGAACAGAGGAGACGCGGAGGCGCGGCGGGCGCGGCGGGCGGGCCGGTGACTCATCGGAGGCCCTCATTTCTGCGGGTCGTGCTCATCGCGCGCAGGCCGTGGTGTGCGCGCGGAGGTCGGTGGGGGTGGTCTTGCGCCGGACGACGTGGCCGGCGGCGAGGTGGCGCTGGCAGATGGTCAGCACGGGCGGTCCCTCGGGCAGCCGTTCAGGACGGCACGTGCTCGACTCGGTGCCCGCCGTCGTGCTGCTGGGCAGCAGGTGGAAGGCGGCGTGGACCTCGCTGGCGGCCTGCCACAGGTAGGTGTGCGCGGCGGCCAGGCGGCGGCCGGCTGCCGGGTGCGGTGGCCGGGTCGTCTCGGCGAGCCGGTCGAGGAGCCGGTGCACGGTGGTGAGGTGGGCGTGAAGCACGTCGAGGTGCAGGCGGTCCGCCGACGCGGGAGGGCCCGTATCCGACGGTGCCAGTGCGCGGGTGTGGTGGCGTACTCCGGCGTTCGCGGCGCGGAGATAGGGGTGGGCGTCGGCCGGGTGGGCGGAGGAGGTCAACGGTGGTGGTCCTTCCTGCCGGAAGGCAGGGGCGGCGACGGGGGTTCCGCCGCAGACGATCGGAGGGGGCCAGCAGGACCGGGGCGGGCCCGGGTCACAGGGCGGTCCGGGCGAGCGGAAGCGCGCTGAGGGCGAAGGCGTCCGGCTGCTGGTAGTTGAGCCTGCGCAGGTCGACACCCGAGGTGACGGCGTGGGTCTCGATCTGCGCGCAGGCGGCGTCCAGGAGGGCGTCGGTCTCGGCTGTGACGGTGATCAGACCCGTGAGCGCCACGTCGGCGTGACCGGCGATGAGCTGGCGTTCGCGGGTTTTGACGTCGGCGTACTCGACGGAGTCTTCCTCGCTGTCGACCTGTCCCCGGCGGGCTCGTTCGTTGGCGTCGGCGATGATCGCGGCCTTCTTCCGCTGGACGTCCCGCAGCGCGGACTCGAGCCCCTGCGGCACGTATATAAGGGATAGGCTGCGCCGCACGCCGGCCGTGAACATCAGCCCGTGCAGGAATCCGGCCCCGATCTCGGTGCGCGGCCAGTTCTCCACCCAGTACGTCGCATGCCGTGCGCTGTCGGTGGCGATCCGGTCGTACTCCTCGACCTGGACGACGGGCCCGGCGGCGGCCGGGTCGGCCTCGGCGCGGCCCGTCTCGGACCACTGCTGGAGTGCGCCGAGGGCCTTCGGGTCGTAGGCGGTGCGGATGACGGCGGCGATCTCCCGCGAGCTGAGCCACCCGGTCACCTGGAGGCCGGCGGTGCGGGCGGCCTGGGCGATGGAGGCGGTGGTCTGCTCCATGACGGTGAACGCTCCGGGCAAGCCTCCGCCTGCCTGAGCGATCAGCCGCTTGGCGGCCTTCAGGTCGAGGGAGATGGCGAGGTAGGTCTCGTGCGGGGCAGCGGCGGGGCCGGCCGAGGCGACCAGCTCGGAGTAGATCTGGCCTGCGACCGGGGCCTGGGGCTGCCCGTTCTGGGTCCAGTGACGGGTGAGGGTGTCGCCGCTGTCGGGAACGGTGCGCTCCAGGACCTGCACGGTGGCGATGTGCCCGCTGCGGGCGATGCTCGCCAGCGCACGTCCCCAGCTGGTCACGTTGTGATTCTGGGTGGCGGGGTCGAGGAGGGCGAAGGCCCGGCTGCTGACGCGGGCGATGGCGGTCAGCCTCTGCTGGTGGGGGTCGTGCACGGCCGCGCCGCCGTTGGCGGAGTCGCCGGGGGTGACCACCTTGAGGGAGGCGGCACTGCCGGGCAGGTGAAGGACGCCGTCCTGCCGGGGGCGGGTGACGGGTCGGGCGAGCCAGAGAGCCTGGCCGGTGCGGCGGCGGTGCGCGTGGCGAGCGACGATCGGCATCCAGTCGATGAGGGAGCGGCCGTGCCGGCGGATCGCGACGAGCGCACCGGAGGCCGCCCACAGGGGAGTCAGGGTGACGGCGCCGAGCAGCCCGGTGGAGACCACCGTCATCAGCAGCAGGGCCAGGGTGGCGGATACAAGGACCAGTTGGGGCAGGGAGAGGCCGAGGAGGATGCCGCGGCGGGACCGGTGCGGGAACTTCACCGTGACCGGGGCGACGGAGAGATCAGTCAAGGGACGGGTCCTGGGGACGCGGGTGGAACCAGGGGGCGGGAGGTGGCGTGCACTCCCGCCCCCGGTAGTCGGGCAGGGGATCAGAGGCCGGCCGGAGGCGGCGGCGGTGAGGCCGGTCCGCCGGACGTGGCGTTCTGTGAGCCGAAGGACGAGGATGCGCCCTGCGGCGGTGGGGTCGTGGTCGGCGGAGTGGACTGCCATCCGCCGCCCTGGCCGGACGCGGGGTTCACTCCGGAACCGCCCTGCCCCGCGCTGCCACCCACCTGGCCGCTGGTGTCGGCCGACACGCTCGTCGGCGCGGGCTGGACGGCCTTCTCCAGACCGGACTTGATGGCATCACCACCGGGCGAGACACCCGTTCCGCCGCTCGACGAGCCTTCCTTGCCTTCTCCACCTGAGCCGGTCGGGTGGGAGGCGATGTCGCCAGGGAAACCACCGCCACCAGCCGCGGAGGGGCCCTGCGGGGCGGCGCTCACTCCGGCTGCCGCACCACCGGTTCCGGCGGTGGCCGCCGCTGCGGCGGCCTTCCGGGCGGCCTTCTCGGCATGCGCCTTGGCGATCTGGGCTCCGGCGCCGCCGGCCCGGTGGATGGACTCGCCGTCGGTGCCCTCGGCCGCCCAGTGCACGAACTTGAAAACGGCGTACGGGCACAGCAGGACGAGAACCATGATGACGATGCCGGCCATGACGTCGGCAAGGGCGGCCACACCGTCCTTGGCCTCCGTCCGACCCATGGCGGCGATGCCGAGCACGAAGATCACGGTCATCAGCAGCTTGCTGACCACGAGGGTGGCGGTGGCCTCGATCCAGCCCCGACGCCAGCGCCGAGCGACCTCCCAGCCGCCACCGGCGGATGCGAAGATCGCCAAGGTGACCATGACCAGGATGCCCACCTTGCGGACCATCATCACGCACCAGTAGAGGATCGCGCCGATCGCGGCACCGAGGCCGGCGACGACCGGTACGAGCCAGCCCAGTGGGGCGAGGGCGCCGATCTGGTTGACCTTCACGATGCGACGCACGGCTGAGGCGATGTCCAGTTGTGCGGCCTTGAACAAGCCGTCGGAGATCGCGTCGACGACTTCGACGGCGACCGTGGTGAAGGCGATGGCGCAGAAGGCGAACAGGACGCCGCCCATGGTGCCGGTGAACGCCTGGGTGAGGGCTTGCCCGTCGCGGCGGACGGCGGCCCGGACCAGCTGGGCGCAGAACGTCGCGACCAGCAGGACCAGGCCCAGCGGCAGCAGCGTCTCGTAGTTGTCGCGGAACCATCCGGCGTTCAGGTCCACCTTGGTAGTGGTGTCGACGGCTTCGGCGGCCAGGTCGGCGGAAGCGGCGGCAAGCTCGCCTGCCGACTTCGCCATCCAGTCGCCGATCGCCTTGCCGGGGTTGGAAGCGAAGTCCACCGCGTCGCCGACGGCGCACAATTTGTCCGCCAGGGGGAAGTCACAGAAACCCACGAGGAGTTACTCCTCCTTATCTTGTGTCAGGCGCGGGTCACTGCGTGACGCTCGGAGCGATGGCGGCCAGGGCGCAGTCGTGGCTGGGGCGGCACTGCACGGCGAGGGTCACGGCGCGACCCTCGGCGCCGGCGCCGCCCTTCTTCCAGGCGATCTGCTGCTTGCCGTTGACGGTGACGACGTAGATGTACGCCTTCGTGATCGCAGAGGGGTCCTCGGTCAGGGCCTGCTTGAACGCGCCGGGGTAGTGGCCTTCGAGGACCGTGCCGGTGGCGTGCTGGTCCTGGTCGGCCATCCGCGACCACAGCACCGGATCGGGCACCTGTCCGACGACGGAGGCCCAGTCGGCGTACTTGGTCTCGCTGGTCATCCACGCTCGCATCCCGGCGAGTTGCTGGTCGCGGCTGGTGGTCCGGGTGTCGTAGGACCACAGCATCTGGGCCGCTGCCTTGGCATACGCGACCGGCTCGGCGATCCGCGGAGAGTGGGGAACGGACCCGGATCCGGCCGCGGGCTTCGGGGCGGCCTCGGAGGAGGACGTGCTCGGCGCCGGGGCCGGAGCGGAGGCGTCCGGGGCCTGGTGGCCGTTGTTGCCGCCGGACAGCCAGGCGACGACCGTGGCGACAGCCAGCAGGACGGCGACGATGGCGGCGACGATCGCGATGCGCCGGTTGGCGGACCAGTCGGCGCCGTACGAGGAGAACGAAAGAGAAGGGAATCGTTTCTGCATCACTGGACCTGCGACCCGAGGGCCGAGAAGAAGCTCACGATCCCGTTGGCGGCGCCGAGGCCGAGGGCGGCGCCGGCCGCAACGACAGCGCCCTTCTTGCCGTTGGCCTCGGCCTGGTGGCCACCAGTGTGGTGGCCCCAGGCCCACACGCCGAGCGAGACGGCGAGGGCACCGACGACGGCGATGATCCCGAACATGTTGATCGAGTTGACGACGTTCTT
>NZ_JBEXQW010000054.1:0-50614 GCF_040612775.1 Streptomyces sp. NPDC006339 | reverse complement strand
ATCCGCCAGGCCGTGATGGACGCCGGCAACACCGCCGAGCTGACCGATGTCCTCGGGCCGCACCCGCTGCTCGGCGGAATCCTCCGCCCGCGCCGGGTCAGATCGCGTGCGGCACCGAACGCGCCGCCGCGAGACCGGCCATCTCGCGCAGTCGCGCGCAATAGGAGGCGCAGTACGCCTCGCCGATCAGCGGCAGGACCTTGTCGAGGTCGGCGACGCATCTCCACAGGTCGGCGACGCCACGGTCGTCCAGCCCGCCGTGCAGCTCCCGTTGGACGAGACCGGCGACATCGGCGTCGAGGAGCACCAGCTCCACGCCCTCCACGTCCACCCCGCGGAAGCCCGGGGGAAACGGTGCCCGCCGGTGCTCGTCCCACAGCCGGGCGAGCCGGTCCCCGGACCGTGCCGCGGCCGGGCCGGCGCTCTGCTCCGCCCCCTCCGACGGCGGACGCAGGAGCAGGGACACGGCGTCGAAGACGGCCCGCAGCAGGGCGGCGGCCCGCTCCGGCCCGAGCGCGGCACCGGTCGCGGTGCCCCGCGCGAGCCGCTCGCGCAGCAGACGGCATCCGTCGAGCGCGGCGGCGGGTTCGGCGCCCAGCAGCCCCGCGTCCACGGCCCGCGCGATCAGCTCGCCCAACGGGGCGTCGACGGCCAGCCGCTCCACGAGGACGTGCTCCAGGGCGAGCAGGGAATGCGTCACGGCGACGGTGGCGAACTCGTACCGGAAGAAGGAGTGCCGCAGGAGCTCGCGGGAGGTGTCCAGCGCGCTCGTGACCTCCATCGACCCGCCGGTCGGCAGGACCAGGCCGGCGACGAGGGCCCGCATGCCCTCGTAGTCGGGAACGAGATCGCGGACCCGCGGGTCGGGGCGCGGGCCGGACGGTGGGGGCAGGGTGTTCATCCGTGCAGTCTCGTCGCCCGACGGTCGGCGATGCCAACGGATTTGCTCCGGCCCCGACCCGTACGGGGGTGTGGTGCCGCCGCGGCGGGAGCGGCCCCCGGGGTTACGGTCGGCGGCATGGATGATGAGGGCCGGAGATGGCCGCACTGTCTGCTCGCGGGCGCGGTGTTCGTCGTATGCATGGCCGGCACCACCCTGCCGACCCCGCTCTACCCCCTGTACCAGCAGAAGTTCGGCTTCTCCGAGCTGACGGTGACGGTCGTCTACGCGGTGTACGCCTTCGGGGTGATGGGCGTCCTGCTCCTCGCCGGCAACGCCTCGGACGCCGTCGGCCGCCGGCCGGCGCTGCTGTGGGGCCTCGGCTTCGCGGCGGCGAGCGCGGGCTGTTTCCTCGCCGCCGACAACACCGGCCTGCTCTACGCGGGCCGGCTGCTCTCGGGCCTGTCGGCGGGCCTGTTCACCGGCGCGGCCACCGCGTACGTCATGGAGCTCGCCCCGCCGGGCGGCGCGGCCCGGGCGACGTTCGTGGCGACGGCCGCCAACATGGGCGGCCTGGGCTGCGGCCCGCTGCTCGCGGGCCTGCTCGCCGAATACGCCCCCGAGCCCCTGCTGCTGCCCTACGCGGTCCACCTCGGGCTGGTGGCGGCCTCGGCCGTGGTCCTGCTGCGCCTCCCGGAGACGGTGACCGACCGACAGCCGCTGTCCACCGTGCGCCCCCAGCGCCCCGCGCTGCCTCCGGGGGTGCGGGCGGTGTTCCTGCCGGCGGCGACCGCGTCCTTCGTGGGCTTCGCCCTGTTCGGCGTGTTCACCTCGGTCAGCCCGGCCTTCCTCGCGCGCTCCCTGCACGTGGACGACCACGCGGTGAGCGGCCTGGTGGTGGCCCTCGCCTTCTTCGCCTCGACGGGCGGCCAACTGGCCGTCGACCGCGTCGGGGTGCCCCGCTCCCTGCCCCTGGGCTGCGCCGTCCTCTTCACCGGCCTGCTCCTCCTGGCGGCCGCGATCCACACCGACCTGCTCGTCCTCGTCGTCCTGGCCGCCCTCGTCGGCGGCGTGGGGCAGGGACTCGCCTTCCGCGCGGCCCTCGCCGGCGTGGCCGCGGCCGCTCCCGCGGACCGCCGTGCCGCGGTGATCTCCACGCTCTTCGTGGTCGCCTACACCGGCATCTCGATCCCGGTGATCGGCGTCGGCCTCCTGGCCGACCCCCTCGGCCTCGAAGGGGCGGGCCTGGTCTTCATCGCCAGCATGCTCCTCCTCGTCGCGGCGGCCGCCGTCTATCTGCTGCGCCGGCCGCTGCCGGCGCGGCGGGCCTGACGCACGGCCGGTTCGGGCCGCCGACGCCGCACTCCTGGAGACCGGACGGGCGGCGGAGACGGTCAGGCGGGGCGGACGACGTCCCCGGTCACGTCGTCGAGGACGAAGCCGTTGTCGAGGCGGACGCGCACCGTCACCCCGGGGCCCCGCTGCCGGAAGGCGGTCCAGTCCGCTTCGAGGGAGGCGACCTCCTGCTCCAGGCGCTCCCGGCTCCCGGGAGGCATCTGCGGGCCGTAGTCGTCGAGCAGCGACTTCAGACGGACGTACTCACGCACCTCCGGAGGCTGTTCCCGCTCGCTGACGCGCTCCACGGTGCCCTCGAGGCCCGCGGCCAGCGCCAGCGAGCCGGCGACGGCCTCCTTCTCCGGCGGGGTCCCCGCGGCCAGGGTGACGGAGCCGGCCAGCACCAGGTCGGCCGTCAGCCTCACCCGCCGGCCCACAGTGAGCGTCATCGGTCGTTCGTCTCTTCCGGTCGGGGAGCTGCTGGGTCGGAGCCATTATCCAGCCCTCCGCACGTCGGAGTGGATCTCCTTGCGCGCTCACGTCGAGGAAGATCAAATTCAGACGCCCCCTGAATTTCCCCCGGTCGGTCATTACCGGGTCGCCATCGAGCAGCCTACGCCGAACTCCCCGGGGATATGCCAGGTACAACTCAAGGATGGCCGGAAACGTCCTTCGGTTGTGTGCGAGCATGCCGGGGCAGACGTTCTCCGCAGGCCGCCGGAGGCTCCCTTGACACTCGTTCGAAACATGAACTAGAACCTCCTAGGCTCGATCTTCGGTGCGGGAAGTCGCCCCCGATCATGGCGACTTCCTCACCACAGGACAGAGCCGCTCGACCCCGACAATCGCGCATGAGGCAGAGCCGGAAGCGCTTCTCGCGAGAGATCACGATCCGTGAGTTGAGGCGTAGAACAAGGGGGAAGCTCCGATGCTGTTCAGAGCGGTGCACCGAGGATCCGTACACCGGTCCTGTGCGACGCCGGCGCCCGGCGGCAGACCGGCGCGCCGGACGCCCGGACCGGCGGTCCCCGGGCTCGGCGGCATCCCCGTGCGGCGCGGCGCCGACCCGATCCCCCGTTGACCGGCGCCGCGACGATCCACACCATTTCTTCACCGCAATACGTCACCTTGTTCGCGCTGTTCGCGGTGCGGGATCTCGGCGGGAGCGCGGGCACGATCGGCTCGTGGTCGGTTCCGGTGCCGTCGGCGTACCGGCCGGGTGCAGGTCACCGGTATGGCGATCCAGACGGTTGGAACTCGGTACGGCGACGATCTCGACCGTATCGGGCGAGGCTTCCAGCTACCCCCATGGAGGCGGAACACCATGACCATTCGAGTACTCATCTGCGACGAACTGCCCGTGATCGGGGACGGCTTACGGACCTTGCTCGACGCCGTTCCGGACATGGACGTGATCGGCACCACCGACAACGGTATGGAGGCCATTGTCCTGGTGCGCACCGCACGGCCCGATGTCGTGGTCACCGATTTGAATCTTCGGACGATTTCCGGCCTGGAAATGATCCGCCGGCTCGGGAAAGAGGAAGCGCCGCCGAACATCGTGGTCTTCACCCGCATTTCCGACGCCGACAAGACCGTCAGCGACGTCCTGCACGCCGGCGCGAGCTGCCTGCTCGGCAAGGACGCGAGCCCCCAGGACCTGGTCACCGCGATCCGGGCCGCGGCCGCCGGCCGGACCGTGCTCGCCCCGGACATCGCCCACCGCCTGGTCACCTGGTTCCGCGAACAGCCGGACACCCCGGACTCCGCACCGTACCCGGAAGTGACCGAACTGACCCCGCGCGAACGGGAGGTGACCCAGATGGTGGCACGCGGCATGTCCACCGAGGAGGTGGCCCGCGAGCTGGTCATCGGGGTCGCCACCGTGCGGACCCACCTCTACCGGGTGCGCACCAAGCTCGGCGTCCGCGACCGCGCCCAGCTCGTCTCCCTCGCCTACCGGTCCGGGCTGATCTAGGCCCACGGACCCGGCTCTCCACCGGACGGGCCCCCGGCGACGATGCGCCGGGGGCCCGGGGACGAGGAGCCGACCCGAGGGCGGGTCCTCAGGCCGGTTCGGGTGCGCCGTGGCGGGTGCGGCGGGCCAGGTCGAGCCGGGCGGCGCCGGCCAGTCGCCAGAGGGCGGCGGGCTCGCCGTACCGGCCGGTCTCGGCCGCCGTCAGCCGGAAGTACCGGTGAAGGCCCAGCTCCGTCGTCATCGCCCGCACGCCGCAGACCTGCATGCTCGACCGCACCACGTCCCGCGCGGTCTCGGCGGCCATCGCCAGCGCCACGACCGGCGCGGTCCCGGCCTCGTCCTGCCCCGGTACGGACCCGAACCCGGCCCCGGGTTCTGACCCGGACCCGGAGCCCGACCTGGCCCCCGACACGGGCCCGGACCCGGAGCCCGTCTCCTCGGCGGCGTCGATCAGCCAGGCGCCCCGGTACACCACCGCCCTGGTCGCGCGCAGGGCCACCATGGCGCGCGCCAGCGGGAAGGCCACCGCGGGCAGATCGCGCAGCCGGGTGTCGAACTGCCGCCGGACACCGGCGTAGCCCACCGCGATGTCGTGCGCCCCGTCGGCGATGCCCAGCAGATAGGCGGCCTGCCGGAGCCGGGCCCGGGCCAGCGGTCCCCCGGGGGAGTCGTCGAGCCGGGCGACCACGTCCGCCGCCGTCACCGGCGTGGCCTCGAAGCGGACGACCGGCGGCCGGCACCCGGGCTCCAGGCCGACGCCGGGCGCACCGGCCGGGACCGCGACGAGCACCGGCGCGTCGTCGAGCCGGGTGGCCACGAGCAGCGACCCCGCTCCCGCCGCGTCGTCCACCGTGGCGGCGCCGGTCAGTTCCCAGCCGCCGCCCGGCCGCGGGGCCGCGGTGACCCCGCCGCCGACCGGCAGCGCCTCGAACCCGGCCGCCGCCGCGCCCGCCGGGGCACCCACGTCGGCAGCCAGCGCGTCGCCCCGGTAGGAGTTCCCGCACGCCGCCCGGCCGAGTTCCTCGCTGACGAGCACTCCGGCCGTCAGACCGAGGCCCAGGCCGCCGGCGGAGGCGGACCGCTCGAAGTCGGCCGCCTCCAGCTCGTCGAGGACCGCCCGCGTGGGCCCGTGGGCCCCGTCGGTCACCGGCGCGCCGTTCACCTCCGGCCGTACGGGCACGCGGGCCAGGGACGTACGCAAGGCTTTGCGCAGCTCGACGAGGAGCGGATCGGGGGTCAGGTCCATCTCAGCGCTTCTCCTGTCCGAGGGAGTCGAACGCGGTCGCCATGATCTGCAGCATCACCTCGGAGGTGCCCGCCGACAGCGTGAGCCCCGGCGCCTCCCGGTAGGCGGAGTCCAGGGTCACGGCCGCGCGGGTGCGGCGGGCCCGCTGCCCGGGGCCGGGGAGATCGGCGGCCCACAGGGCGATCTCCTGGGCCAGTTCGCTGCTGTGGTACTTGGCGACGGCGGCGGCGACCGGATCGACCCGGTCGGCCGCGATGCCGGTCAGCACCTCCCAGGCGAGGATGTGGTCGGCCGCGAGCGCGCCGTCCCAGCGGCCGATCCGTTCGAGGTGGGCGTCGTGGGCCTCGTGGGCGAGCCGGGCCTCGGACGCGTGCGGGGCGTCGGGCGCGGCGGCCGGCTCGCGGTCGAGCAGCGCCTCCAGGGCCGCCTCCAGCCAGTACTCCGCCTTGAGGTGGTAGTCGAGGCCGGTGCGTTCGATGGCCAGGGCCTCGTTGAGCAGTGGCCAGCCCTGGTCGCGCGGCCCGAGGAGATCGTCGCCGGACACCGGCACGCCGTCGAGGTCCACCCGGTGGAACTGCTCGTCGTTGGCGCTCGGGATGACCGACACGGTCACACCCGGGGCGTCCAGGTCGACCAGGAAGAGGCTGATGCCCTGGTACTTGCCGGCCCCCGGCGTCGTACGGGCGGCGCACAGGCCGAGGTCGACGAAGCGCGTCTTGAGGCTGAACACCTTGGTGCCGGTGAGCCGGTAGCCGTCGCCGTCCGGCTCGGCCACGGTCCGCAGCGCGCCGAGGTCCGAGCCCGCGTCCGGCTCGGTGTAGAGCACCGAGCCGAAGCGCTCGCCCCGGGCCAGCGCCGGCAGATGCCGGCGCTTCTGCTCGGGCGTGCCCGCCATCAGCAGGAACTGGCCGATGATCTGGATGGTGTTGACGTGCAGGGTGTCCGGAACCCCGGCGCGGACGAGCTCCTCGGCGACGATCGCGGCGTCGGTGAGCGGCCGGCCCGCCCCGCCGTACTCGGCCGGCCAGTGCACGGCGAGCAGCCCGAGCTTGCCGAGCAGGCGGTACAGCGGCCGCTGGTCCGGCTCGACGCCGTCCGCCGGTGTGGCGTCGGCGGCCGCGGCCCGCACGTCGGGGGAGCGCAGCGCCTGCCGTACGTCCGCCCGGAACCGCTGTTGTTCCTCGGTGAATCCGAACCGCATGTGCGTCTCCTCAGGGGGCGAGCGTCTCTTCGATCGCGGCGACGACCCGGCTCAACGCCGGTTCCGTGAACAGGGTGTAGTGGTCGCCGGGCAGGTCGGCGGCCCGGAACGGGCCCGTGCACACCGCTCGCCACTCCGCCTCCACGGCGTCGCGGGGCGAGGTGGCCAGCACGGTGACCGGCCCGCCGTACGGGCTCGGCGGACGATACGCCTGAAGCGCCAGGGCGCAGGACCGGAAGACGGTGAGGCGGCGGTCCAACTCCTCGTCGGTGAGGTCGAGTTCGACGTCCAGGGAGGTCAGCGTCTTCCGGAGGTCGAGCACCTCGGCGGCCGTCTCGTCCAGGACGGCGCGCACCGACGGGCCGTCCTGCCCCGCGAGCCTGGCGACGTCGTGCACGAACCGCCGCCGTACCGTCCGCTCGTCGAGCGGTTCGACGTCCTCGCCGTAGGAGGCGTCGATCAGCACCACCGGCGGCCGTGCCCCGGTGTCCCGCTCCAGTTGCCGGGCGACCTCGAAGGCGAGCACGCCGCCGTAGGACCAGCCGGCCAGGCAGGACGACTCCGGAAGCCCGGCCGCGGCCAGGGCCCGCGCGATCCGGGCGGCCGTCGCCGCCATGCTCTCCTCGGGCGGCACGGCGGCGTCCCGGAGATCGGCGGCGAAGCCCGCCACGCCGACGCCCTCGCGCAGGGCCCTGACGAGCGGGATGTAGCAGAACAGCTCACCGCCCGACGGGTGCAGCAGGACCAGCCGCGCCGGTTCGGGCCCGCGCATCGGCACCGGCGCCCGGCCGGCGTCCGCCGCGACGGCTGCCGAGGTCTCCGCTGCCGAGGTGCCCGCCGCCGAGGCGCCCGGCCCGTCCGCGAGGAGCCGGTCCAGCGTGCCCAGCGGCTCGCCGCCGCCGGGCCGCGCGGCGCGGGCGGCGTCGACGGTGGCGGCCAGGTGGGCGACGGTGGGGGAGACGAAGAAGTCACCGAGCGCGATCTCCACCCCGAACCTGCGCCGGAGCGCCGACATCAACTGGGCGGCCTGGAGGCTGTTCCCGCCCGCCAGGAAGAAGTCGTCGTGCACGCCGAGCCGGTCGTTGCGCAGCAGCGGGGCGAGCACCTCGCGCAGCAGCACCCGTTCGGTCGCGCTCCGCGGCTCGTCGCCCGAACCGTCGCCCGCCGCCCGGGGATCGGGCGCGGGCAGCCTGCGCCAGTCCACCTTTCCGCTGCTGGTGAGCGGGAGTTCGGGCAGGACGACGAAGTACGACGGGATCATGTACGACGGCAGGAGCGTGCCCAGGTGCTCCCGCACCGCCGCCACCTGCTGCTCGCCGACCCCCGTCACGTAACCGACCAGGTGCTTGTCGCCGGCGTCGTCGGTCCACGGCTGCACCCGGACCGGGCCGATGCCCGGGAAGGCCGCCAACGCGGCCTCGACCTCGCCGAGTTCGATCCGCAGGCCGCGGATCTTCACCTGCTGGTCGATCCGGCCGAGGAAGACGAGGCGCCCGTCCGGCAGCCGCTTCACCAGGTCCCCGGTCCGGTACAGCCGGCCGCCCGGCGCGGTGCCGAAGGGGTCGGGGACGAACTTCTCGGCGGTCAGCTCGTCGCGGTCGAGATAGCCGCGCGCCAGACCGGCGCCCCCGATCACCAGCTCGCCCGGCACCCCGATCGGCACCTGGCGCAGGTCGCGGTCCAGCACATGCGCCACGTGGTTGGTCATGGGCAGGCCGATCGGCGGCGAGGTGTCCCAGGTCCCCGGGCACTCCTCGACGATCATCGTCACCGTGCACTCGGTCGGCCCGTAGCCGTTGAACAGCCGCCGGCCCGGGTTCCAGCGGTTCACCAGCTCACCGCTGAACGCCTCACCGCCGACGAACGCGATCCGCAGATCCGTGAACCTCTCCGGCGCCAGCAGCGGCATCACGGTCGGCGGCAGGTCGATGACGGTGACGCCGGCCCGCTCCATCAGCGACTGGAGCCGGTCGATGGACAGCCGCTCGTCCTCGGTCGCCAGGCACAGCCGCGCCCCGGTCAGCAACGCCGAGAACGTCTCGAACACCGAGACGTCGAAGGTCATCGACGCGAAGCCGAGCACCCGGTCGGCCGGTGTCAGCTCGAACAACTCCCGCGTGGAGTCGATGAAGTTCACCACGCCCCGGTGTTCGAGCAGCACGCCCTTCGGCCGGCCGGTGCTGCCGGAGGTGTAGATGATGTACGCGACATCGCCCGGTCCCGCCGCGAGCGGAGGGTTCCCGTCGGGCATCGTCGCCAGCTCCGCACGGACCTCCTCCAGGGTCACCACGGGCGCGGTGACCGCGCTCACGGCCCCGGCGACCTCGGCGTGCGCGATCACCGCGCCCACCCCCGCGTCCGCGGCGATCTCCGCGACCCGCGCCGGGGGATGCGCCGGATCGAGCGGCACATAGGCCGCGCCGGTCTTGAGCACCGCGAGCACCGCGGTCGTCAGGTCCACGTTCCTGCGCAGACACAGGCCGATCCGCGCGCCCGGACCGGCGCCGCCGCGCTCGCGCAGCAGGGCGGCCAGCCGGTTCGCGCGGGCGTTGAGCTCGGCGTACGTGGTCTCGGTGCCCGCGACGACGACCGCCACGCCGTCCGGCGCCTCCCGGACCCGCGCCTCGAACTCCGCGACGACCGTGGTCTCGCGGATCGGCCGCACCGGACCCCGGCTCACCTCGGCGAGGAACTCCTTGTCCGCCGGGCTCAGCAGGTCCGCCGCCGACAGCGGGGCGTCCGGGGCGGCGGTCAGGGTGCGCAGCAGCCCGTCGTAGTGCCGGGCGAACCGGGCGATACCGTCACCGTCGAACAGGGCGGTGTCGAACCGGATCTCCAGGACCGCGTCGGCACCGGGGGACGCCGGCTCCACCACGGTCCAGGTCATGTCGAACGGGGACGTGCCGGCCCGCACCGTCTCCGGCGAGGACACGAGGCCGGGCAGGCCGGACAGGCCGGGTGCGGCGGCGGCCGTCCCCAGGCCGAAGACGATCTGGAAGACCGGTGTACGCGAGGGGTCCCGGCCCGGGTCGACGGCCTCCACCAGCGCGTCGAGCGGCAGCGGGCCGTGCGCCCGCGCGTCCCGCGTCCCGCGCGCGACCCGGCGGACCAGCGCACGGAAGCCGGGGTCGCCGGAGACGTCCGCGCGCAGGGCCGTCAGGCCGGTGAAGGGACCGATCAGCGAGGACGCGGCGTCGGGCCGCCGGCCCGCGTCCGGCGTGCCGATCACCAGGTCCTCCAGACCGGAGTAGCGGTGCAGCAGGACGAAGAACGCGGCGGCCAGGACGTCGAACGGCGCCACGCCCTCCTCCCGGGCCAGCTCCCGCGCCCGCGCCAAACCCTCGTGCCCGAGCGGGAAGGCGCCCCTGTCGGCGGCGAAGGTGAGCGTGTCGCCGCGCGGCCGGTCGGTCGGGAACTCCAGCACCTCGGCGCCCGCCAGCGCCTCCCGCCAGTACGCGGCCAGACGGTCCCGCGCGCCGGCGTCGAGGGAGTCGTGCTGCCACACCGCGTAGTCCGGGTACTGCACGGGAAGCTCCGGCAGCCGCGGTGCCCCGCCCTCGCGCGACGACCGGTAGCACGCGGCCAGTTCGGCGGTCAGCACCCCCAGCGAACCGGCGTCGCACACCAGCGGGTGCGCGTCGAACAGGAACAGGTGGTCGTCCGGTGCCACCCGGACCAGGGCCGCGCGCCACAGCGGCGCCCGGCCCACGTCGAAGGGCGCGGCGATCCGCTCGGCGACCAGCGCCCGCGCGGCGGCGAGCCGCTGCCCGGGATCACCGTCCGGTGCTTCGACCAACGGCAGCTCCACCGGGACCTCGGGGACGACCTCCTGCACGGGGACGTCCCCGCGCTCCACGATCGCGGTCCGCAACGCCTCGTGCCGGGCCACGACCGCGGCCAGCGCGGCGCGCAGCGCGCCCACGTCCAGGTCGCCCCGGAGCCGGGTGCACAGCGGCAGGTGGGAGGCGGGAGCGTCCGGTGCCCCGTGCTCCAGGAACCACAGGGTCCGCTGCGCGTGCGACAGTGGGGCCGGACCCGTGTTCCCGCGCGGCGCCGGGCCCGCCCCGGCCGCGCGCTCCGCCTGTGCCTTCAGCCGCGCGAGGAACCGCGCCCGGCGCTCCGCGGGCACCGCGGCCAGACGCTGCGTCATGTCCGTCATCCGAGACTCCCTTCGGCGAGCGGAGCGGTCACCGGGTCGTCCGAGCGCTGGGCGGGCACCTGCGCCAGCTCGGCGAGGGCGAGGGACAGCACGTCGATGCCCCGCAGGTAGTCCGACAGGACGATGTGCTCGGTGTCGGCGTGATCGAGCCTGCTGTCGCCCGGGCCGTAGGTCGCCATCGGGATGTCCCACACCTCGGCGAGGGTGTTCATGTCCGAGGTGGCCGTCTTCACCACCAGCCGGGGCTGGGCGTGCAGCCGCCGGATCCCGGACACCAGCGCGCGGACCGCCGGGTTGGACCGGTCCGCCCGGCAGGCCGCCACCGCGTTCAGGACCTCCAGGCGGCCGGCCGGCAGCCGGTCCCGCAGCTCGCGCACCAGCTTCTCCACGTCGAAGCCCGGCGGGGTGCGGACGCTGAGGTCCGCCGTCGCCGAGGTCAGGTCGCCGTTGATGCCGCAGAGCGTCGCGCCCGGCTGCGCGAAGGCGCCGTGGCTCGCCTCCGGCCCGAGCAGGTCGACCAGCGCGTCCCAGCAGGCGACGGCGAGTTCGGACGCCTTCGGCGTCGGGTTGCTCGGGTGCGTGGCGGGCACCTTGACCGTGTAGCGCAGGTCGAGCTTGCCCTTGTAGCCGATGACCACGCTCGACCAGCCGCTCGGCTCGCCGACGATCAGCGCGTCCGGCCGGTCGTGGGTGGAGCGGATCGCCATCGCCCCGCGCGAGCAGGGCGTCTCCTCCTCGACGACGCCGATCACCACGATCCGGCCCCGGAAGTCCACCGCGCTCGCCGCGGCGCAGATCATCGCCGCGAGCGGCCCCTTCGCGTCCACGGCACCCCGGCCGTACAGCTTGCCGTCCTCGGAGCGGACCGGGACCTGGCCCGGGACGGTGTCCAGGTGACCGAGCAGCATCAGCGTCGGGCCGTCCCCGCGCTCGATCACGCCGATCACGTTGCCCACCACGTCGATGTGCGCCTCGAAACCCAGGTCCGCCATCGCCTCGGCCAGGAAGTCGGCCAGCGCGCGTTCCTGGTAGGACGAGGACGGGATCTCCAGCATGCCGCGCAGCAGCCCGACCGCGCTCGTCTCGGTGACCTGCCCGGACGAAGTGAAAGCCCAGTTCATCGTTGCGCTCGCTCCCGTAGGTGTTCGACGATGCGGTCCGCGACGTCGACCCGGTCGCCGAACGCGGATTGGAAGCCGGAGAACTCGACCCGGTGATTGACCTCGAGGACGAGCAGCCGGCCGTCGCGGTCCTCGATGAGGTCGACACCGGCGATGTCCGCGCCGACGGCGGCGGCCGCGTCCACCGACAGCTTGGTGATCTCGGGCGACTCCTCGCACGGGCGGGTCCGCGCGCCCAGCGCCACGTTGGTGCGCCAGAACTCGCCGGTCCGGTAGACGGCGCCGAGGAGCCGGCCGCCGACCACGATCGCCCTGATGTCGCGGCCCGGCTTGTCGATGAGCTCCTGCACGTACCCGAGGTGCGACTGCGGTCCAGGCAGCGCGGCGACGTATTCGAGCACGCCCTCCGCGGCGGCCCGGTCGGGCAGCCGGACCACCAGCCGGCCCCAGGAACCGACCAGCGGTTTGATCAGTGCCGGATAGCCGAGCGCGTCCAGCGCGTCCAGCGCGGCCTGCGGGGTGAGGGCGAGCGCGGTGCGGGGCGTCGGCAGCCCGGCCGCCTCCAGGGCCAGCGTGGTACGCCACTTGTCGCCGCACACCTCGGTGGCGTCGGCGCTGTTGACCACCTCGACCCCGGCCGAGGCGAGGCAGCGGGCCGCGTACGCCGCGCGGGCCTGCCCGATCTCCCGGTTCAGCACGTGGGTCCAGGGCAGGCCCCGCCGTCCGGCCGGGAACCACTGCCGGCGCGTGTCGACGTGCTCGAAGGGGACACCGTGCCGGTCGAGTGCGTCGAACAGCCGTTTCTCGTCCGCGCCGACCCTGCTGGCGAGTACGGCGATCCCGCCGTCCCCGGGGTGCTCTGGTGTCGCTGACACGTGACCTCCGTCGTAGGACCACCGGTTGACCGGACGGCGCAACCGGTCTGCCGCGTCGCAGGGACGTTACGGGCGGTCCGGCGCCGTGCGCGTCCGCGACAAGCTCATCCGGGGCGACGCATCGCGTTTACTTTTCCGCCGCGCGGCTGCGTATCTCGCTTACCCGGCCCGGGCACCGCCCGTGCCACTCTTGACGGGATTCCGAACGCCTGACGCAATAGTTCACCGCACGCTTTCCGCCCGGTTGCACCGCGGCCGCGCCAGAGGGAAGGGAAAACCGTGGACCACAATTCAGAGCGGATACCCGTGCTCGCGCTGTGGAGCGCACCCCGCAGTCGTTCCACCGCGTTCGCCCGGATGATGGCGGAGCGGGGCGACCGCGTCGTCGTGCACGAGCCGTTCTCCCAAGTGGTCGACTTCGGCGAGGTGAAGGTCGGCGACCGGGTCGCCCGCGGCGAACGGGACGTCCTCGCGGCGCTGCGCGACATGGCCGCGGACAAGCCGGTGTTCTTCAAGGACACCACCGACTTCCACTACCCGGCGCTGCTCGCCGACCGGGCCTTCCTGAGGGCCGCGACGCACACCTTCATCATCCGTCACCCGTCCGAGGCCATCGCGTCGCACCATGCGCTCAACCCGGACCTCGGCCGCGACGAGATCGGCTTCGCCCGGCTGCACGAGATCTTCACGGCCGTACGGGAGGCCACCGGCACGACCCCGGTCGTCGTCGACTCGGACGACCTGCTCGACCGGCCGGCCGACACCGTGCGGGCGTACTGCGCGGCGGTGGGCATCCCCTTCCTGCCCGACGCCCTGAACTGGCAGCCCGGCATGCGCTCGGAGTGGCAGGCGACCAGCCGATGGCACGAGTCGACCAGCCGGACCGCCGGCTTCACGCGCGGCTCGGGCCGCGGCGCCGAGACGGTCGAGGCGGACCCGGTGCTGCGGGCCCATCGCGATTACCACCTGCCTTTCTACGAGGAACTGCGCGCCGCCGCCCTTCGCCCTTGACCGACTTTCCGGAGTCACCGCGATGCGAAGGGACAGTGTGCGAATCAGCGTCCCGGCTCGGCACTATTCACACGGAATTCCAGTGAGGGGGATCAATTGACGGGCATCCCGGCGCCCTCCGCCACCGATCGACGGTGCGATACGGTCGATATTTCCGCTCATCTCGACAATACGGCCGTCTCCGCCGCGACGAACACCAAAGCGGGGGCCTTCAATGTGTGGGGGAATTCCTTCGCCGCCGAATACCTGCCCGAGGGCGGAAGCCTCGTCCGGGTCGCGGACGTCCCCTTCCGGTTCCCCCCGGTCGGCGAGGGACCGGACAACATCCGCTGCCAGGGCCAGTACCTCGCGCTGCCCGAGGGCCGCTACGACTGGATCCACGTGCTGGCGGCCTCCGAACGCCGCTGCGAGGACACCGTCGACCTGCACTTCGCCGACGGCTCGGTCGACGCGGAGGCCCTGCGGGTCTCCGACTTCTGGTCGGCGCCCGCCTGGTTCGGCGAGGTCAAGGCGTTCGAGAGCCTGGTCATGCACTACCCGCACCACGTGCAGCGCGACGTCTCCGCGGTCATGTGGGCGCAGCGGGTGCCGGTCACCCGGCGCGCCGACCTCGCCGGCCTCCGGCTGCCCCGCAACGTCGCGGTGCACGTCTTCGCGCTCACCCTGCAACGAGCGGAGGCCGGGGCATGACCGGTGACGTGGCGGCACGGACGTACATGATCGTCGGGCCGGAACCCGTCTGGTGGTACCGCGACCTGATCAGTTGCCTGCAGGCCACCTTCGGCACGCTGGTGGCCCGGGCGGGCGCCGACCCGCTGGAGGTCCTCGGCGCCGGCTGGCGCTTCCTCCATCTGCCGGGCGACGTACGGTCCGAGGAGTTCTACTATCCGTGCCCGCCCGACGCGTCCGGCGGCACCGACCTCGGCGCCGCCCTGGCGCCGCACCACGACCTGCACGCGCGCTGGTGGCAGCCCGCCGACGAGGACGACGTCTGGCGGGAGATGCGCGAGGCGCTGGCCGCCGACCGGCCCGTCATCGCCGCCGTGGACAACTTCCACCTGCCGTTCCGGCCCGCCTACGGCGACGTGCACGCGGCGCACCTGGTGGTGGTCTACGGCCTGGACGAGGTCCGCGGCCTGGTGTACGTCTCCGACGCGATGCCGCCCGCGTTCCGCGGCGCCGTCCCGATCGAGGCGTTCCTGCGGAGCTGGGGCTCCGCCAACCCGACCGACGTCCAGGACGCGTTCTTCAGCGACTCGCGGATCGGCAGGCGCTGCCTCGACGTCCGGCTCGACACCCCGCCACCGCCCCTGACCCCCGAGCTGCTCGGCGGCTTCCTGCGCACCGACGTCGACGGCTTCACCACGGCGGGCCCCGCCCGCACCGGCCTGCCCGGCTTCGACGCGTTCGCCGCCGAACTCCTCGACCGCTGCCGCGCCGGGGACGCCGGCGCGCTGCGCGAGCTCTACCCCTTCGGCTGGGGCATGCAGGCGCAGGCGTCCCTGCACGGCGAACTGCTGCGCCGCCGCGGCCGGGAATGGGGCGAGCCGGAGCTCGCCGGGGCCGGACGGGCGGTCGAGGCCGTCGCGCACGCCTGGACCGGACTGCGCATCACCGGCGCGCACGGCCTCGACGATCCGCGCGCGGTCGCCGCCGACATTGCGCACCACACCACCGTGCTGCGCGGCGCCTACGCGCGTGCGGTCGACGCCGTCGGCGCGGCGGCGGCACGCCTGTGACCGCGCACGGCGCCGTGACCACCGTGACCCTGTCGAGAGGACTGTGATGAGCAAGCTGGCAGCGTTCGGCGGTTCGCCGGCCGTGCCCAGGGACCGGCGCCATGTGGACTGGCCGCTGGTCGAGGACGAGGACCGCAAGGCCGTCATCGACGCGCTCGACGGCGCCAGACTGGTGTCCAACTCCGACGGCGCGAACCCGGTGTCCACCCTCGAGGAGCGCTGGGCCCGGCGGTTCGGCCACGACCACTGCGTCGCGGTGTCCACCGGCACCGCCGCCCTGTCCCTCGCCCTCGCCGCGCTCGGCGTCGGCCCGGGCGACGAGGTGATCGTGCCGGCGCTCAGCTTCATCGCCACCGGTCTCGCGCCGGTGCACCAGATGGCCGTGCCCGTCTTCGCCGACATCGACCCGGTCACCTTCAACATCGACCCCGACGACGTCGAACGCCGGATCACCGACCGGACCCGGGCGATCATCCCGGTCCATCTGCACGGCGCGCCCGCCGACATGGACCGCATCACCGACATCGCGCGCCGGCACGGCCTCGCCGTGGTCGAGGACGCCGCCCAGGCGCCCGGCGCGACCCACCGCGGCCGGCCGGTCGGCTCCCTCGGCGACGCCGGCGCCTTCAGCCTCCAGGCCACCAAGAACATCCCCACCTGCGGCGAGGGCGGCCTGCTGGTGACCGGCAGCGCCGAGCTGGCCGAGAAGGTGCGCAAGGGCCGCCAGTTCGGCGAGGTCATCGAGGCCGGCCGCGACCGCGACTACGTCAGTTACGGCCTCGGCTGGAACCACAAGATGAACGCCCTCCAGGCCGCCTTCACCGACGCCCAGCTCAGCCGCTTCGACGCCTACGAGGAGGCCCGGCAGCGCAACGTCGCCGCGTTCCTCGGGCGGCTCGCCGAGCTGCCCGGCCTGCGCGTGCCGACCGCGCTCCCGGACACCACCCACGCCTGGCACATCCTGCGCTTCCGCTTCGACGCGGCCGGGCTCGGCCTGGACGGCGTACGGCCCGAGGCCCTGCGCGCCGCGCTGCGGCGGCTGCTGCGCGCCGAGGGCGTGCCCATGTCGCAGTACCAGCTCATGCCGCTGCCCGACCAGAAGGTCTTCGTCGACCGCGTCGGCTTCGGCGGGGGCTACCCGTGGACCGTGACCGGCGCGCCGGCGCCGGCGGCGGGCGAGGGCTACCCCGTGGCCCGGGCGGTCATCGCCGACTCCCTGACCCTGCAGAAGCGTCACCTCCACCCGGGCTCGGGCGAACTGCTCCGCCACTACGCGGACGCCTTCGAGAAGGTGTGGGCGAACACCGACATGGTGGCCACCCTCGCGGGAGCCGCCTCATGACCGCCACCCAGGCCCCGGCCCTCGACACCCTGGAAGCGGTCGCCGCCCGCATCCGCGCGCATGTCGTCGACATGTGCGCGGGGCCGGAGGGCGGCCACCTCGGCGGCGCCTTCTCCAGCGTCGAGGTGCTCACCGCGCTGTACTTCTCGGTCCTGAACGTGGACCCCGAGCGGCCGGACGACCCGGACCGCGACCGCTTCCTGCTCAGCAAGGGCCATGCCGCCGTCGCCCTCTACGCGACCCTGGCCGAGCGCGGCTTCCTCCCCGTCGAGGAACTCGCCGGATACGGACGGCCCGGCAGCCGGCTCATGGGCCATCCGGTGCGCGCGGTGCCCGGCGTGGAGCTGCCGACCGGATCGCTCGGCCACGGCCTCGCGCTGGCCTGCGGATTCGCCCTGGCCCACCGGACCGCGGGACGCGACGCGCGCAGCTTCGTCCTGCTCGGCGACGGCGAGCTCCAGGAGGGTTCGGTGTGGGAGGCGGCCATCGCGGCCGCGTCGCTGCGCCTCGACCGCCTGGTCGCCGTCGTGGACCGCAACGGCCTCCAACTGACCGGCGCCACCGACGGGATCGCGCCGATGGAGCCGCTCGCCGACCGCTGGCGCAGCTTCGGCTGGGCGGTCCGCGACGTGGACGGCCATGACGCCGCCGAGCTCGCCGACCACCTCGCCGCCGCCCCCTGGGAACCGGGCCGGCCGAGCGTGCTGATCGCCCGTACGGTCAAGGGCCACGGACTCCCCTTCCTCGCCGGCCGGGCCGCCAGCCACTATGTGACCCTGTCCCCGCGCAACCACGCACGGGCCCGGGCCGCCCTCCTCCGGACCACGGACGCCGCCGGATGAGCCGCGCGACCCGGGAGGCGTACCGGGACACTTTGCTGCCGCTGCTCGCGCGCCACCCCGAACTGATCTGCCTGGACAGCGACACCGGCCTGTTCAGCGCGGACCACGCGGCGGCGGCCGGCGAGCAGTACGTCAACCTCGGCATCGCCGAGCACAACCTGATGGGCATGGCCGCCGGTCTCGCCGCGTGCGGGCGGATCCCGTTCGTCAACACGATGGCCGCCTTCGCCGCGTCCCGCGCACTGGAGGCGATCAAGATCGACATCGCCTACAACCGGCTGCCGGTCCGCATCATGGCCACCCACGGCGGACTCGCCGCCGGCCACCTCGGTCCCACCCACCAGGCCCTCGAAGACCTCGCCGTGCTGCGGGTGCTGCCCGGGATGACCGTGGTGGTCCCCGCCGACGCCGCCGCCACCGAGGCGTTCGTCGAACAGAGCCTGGACGTGCCCGGACCCCTCTACGTCCGCCTCGGCCGCAAGCCGACACCCCCGCTGCCAGAGGCCCCGCCCCCGGTCATCGGGACGGCGCAGACACTGCGGCGGGGCGGCGACGTGGTGCTCGCCGCCTGCGGCCCGTACCCCGTGCTCGCCTGCCTCGCCGCGGCGGACGCCCTGGCCGGGCACGGCATCGAGGCCACCGTGCTCAACGTGCACACGCTCCGGCCGTTCGACACCGAGACGCTGGTGGCCGCGGCCCGCCCGGCCCCGCTCGTCGTGACCGTCGAGGAGCACTGGCGCAGCGGCGGCCTCGGCGGCGCCGTCGCCGAGGTCCTCGCGGAGCACGCGCCCACCCGGGTGCTGCGGCTCGGCATGCCGGACCGCTTCGTCGACACCGTCGGCAACCAGGAGCACCTCGTCACGCACTACGACCTGACCGCGGAGCGGGTGGTGAGGACGGTCCGTACCGCCCTCGACAGCGCCGCCCTCTCCGGGACGACCCTCTGAACGCGAAAGGACACCTTCCCATGACCACAACGCAGGCTTGCCCGGAGTGCGAGGACGCGGTGCAGCTCAGCGACTCGGTGCGGCTCAACGAGATCGTCGAGTGCGCGGGCTGCCGCAGCGAACTGGAGATCGTGGCGCTGAGCCCGGCGGTGCTCGCCCTCGCGCCCGAGGTCGAAGAGGACTGGGGGGAGTGACCGTGCGGGGACACCAGACCGGCGCCGGAGCCGCGACGTGATCCGCGTCGCGGTGGTCGGCGCGGCCGGCTACATCGGCGGCGAACTGCTGCGACTCCTCATCGGCCATCCCGAGGTCGAGGTGGTGGGCGCGGTGTCGTCCCGCTTCCCCGGCAAGCGGGTCGACGGCGTGCACCCGAACCTGCGGTCCGCCACCGATCTGCTGTTCTGCACGGCCGACGACGTCGAGGACTGCGACGCGGTCTTCCTCGCCACGCCGCACCGCGCCGCCATGACGCAGATGGACCGCTGGACGGGACGGGCCAAGCAGGTCTACGACCTCACCGGCGACTTCCGGCTCGACGACCCCGAGGTCTTCGAGCGCTATTACGGGGTCGAGCACGCCGCGCCGCACCTGCTCGGCGACTTCGTCCCCGGGATACCCGAGCTGTACCGGGACCGTCTGGGCAGCGCCGACCGCGTCAGCGTGCCCGGCTGCATGGCGGTGGCCGGCGTGCTCGCCCTGTACCCGCTCGTGGCACGGAACCTGGTCGAGCCGAAGGCGCAGTTCGACGCGCGCACCGGTTCCAGCGGTTCCGGCGCCACCGCGGGCCAGGCGAACCTGCACGCCGAACGCAGCGGCGCCATGCGGGTGTTCGCGCCCACCGGGCACCGCCACGAGGCCGAGATCTCCCGGCACCTGGGCATCGAGGCCGCCATGACCGCGACCGGGGTCGAGGCGGTGCGCGGCGTGCAGACCCTCTGCCACGCCGCGCTGCGCCCCGGCGTGGACGCGGCGGCGGTGCGCAGGGCGTTCCGCGAGCAGTACCAGGACGAGCCCTTCGTCCGCCTGGTCGCCCAGAAGCGGGGCACCTTCCGCTACCCGGAGCCGAAGATCCTGCTGGGCTCGAACTTCTGCGACGTCGGCTACGCCGTCGACGAGGAGGCCGGCCGGCTGGTCACCATCGCCGCCCTGGACAACCTCGTGAAGGGCGGCGCGGGCAACGCGGTCCAGTGCCTGAACATCCGCATGGGCTGGCCGGAGAACCTCGGCCTGTCCTTCACCGGCCTGCATCCCGTCTGAGCCCCGGAGAACAGGAGACTTCGTGACCACCAGACCGCTGACCGTCGTCAAGTGCGGCGGCAACCCGGCCGTCGACGCCGAGGGCATCTGTGCCGACGTCGCCAAGCTCGTCGGCGAGGGACAGTCCGTCCTCCTGGTGCACGGAGGCTCCGGGGAGATCGCCCGACTGGCCGGGAGGCTCGGGGTGCCCCAGCGCACCCTGGTCGCCCCCGACCAGGTGACCACCCGGTACACCGACCCGGCCACCCTGGAGGTGGTCGTCCTCGCGCTGGCCGGTTCGGTCAAACCGAGGATGGTCGCCGAGCTGACCCGGCTCGGGGTGCCGGCCGTCGGCCTCACCGGCCTGGACGGCGGGATGCTGCGGGCCCGCCGCAAGTCCGCCGTCCGGGCCGTCGTGGACGGCCGGACCGTCCTGGTCCGGGACAACCTCAGCGGCCGGCTCACCGGGGTGCGCCCCGGACCGGCCGAGGCCCTGCTGGCCGCCGGTTTCGTGCCGGTGGTCTCACCGCCCGCGATCGACGAGTACGACGAGCCGGTGAACGTCGACGCCGACCGCGCCGCGGCGGCCCTCGCGGCCGCGCTCGGCGCCGACCGGCTGGTGCTGCTGACCGGCGCACCGGGCGTGCTCGCCGACCCCGACGACGACACCAGCGTGATGTCCGCCTGTGAGGTGCCGGCGACCGGCGCGCCCGGCCGGTTCGCCGGCGGTGGCATGGCCCTCAAACTCGTCGCGGCACGCGAGGCCCTGGCTGGCGGAGTGAGGTCGGTCCGCATCGCGGACGGGCGGGTACCCCACCCGGTCGGCCGGGCGCTGGCCGGCGGCGGCACCACCGTAACCATGACGGACGCAGGGCAGGTCACGGCCGGCCCGCGCGAAAGGGAGCACCGAACATGACCGAACCAAACGGCGGACCGGCCGTGTGGCAGGGCGGCACGGTCTGGCTGACCGGACTGCCCAGCGCTGGCAAGACCACCCTCGCCCGGGGCCTCGCCGAGCGACTGCGGACCGAGGGACACCGGGTGCAGGTGCTCGACGGCGACGAGGTCCGCACCGCGCTCTCCGCGGAACTCGGCTTCTCGAAGGAGGACCGCGACACCAACGTACGGCGGATCGGCTACGTGGCCGGACTGCTCGCCTCCCACGGCGTCACCGTCCTCGTGCCCGTCATCGCCCCGTACGCGATGTCCCGCGCCGCGGTGCGCGACCTCCACGCGGCCCACGGCGTCCCGTATCTGGAGGTGCATGTCGCGACACCCCTGGAGACCTGCGCCGACCGGGACGTGAAGGGCCTCTACGCCCGGCAGGCGGCGGGGGATCTGCGGAGTCTGACCGGCGTGGACGATCCCTACGAGGCACCGGTCGATCCCGATCTGCGGATCCGCACCGAGGACCAGACGGTCGAGGAGTCGATCCGGCACCTGCGTGCGCTGCTCGCGGCACGCGGGCTGTCGTGACCGCCGTCGCCCGGGCCGGGGTCGAGGACCGGCCCGGAACCCTCGGCCCTCGGCTCGCCCCGGCGGTGACGCCCCTCACCCACCTGGAGGCGCTCGAGACCGAGGCGGCGCACATCTTCCGCGAGGTGGCGGGCGAGTTCGACCGGGCCACGCTGCTGTTCTCGGGCGGCAAGGACTCGATCGTCATGCTGCACGTCGCCCTCAAGGCGTTCGCCCCGGCGCCGCTGCCGTTCTCCCTGCTGCACGTGGACACGGGCCACAACTTCCCCGAGGTGATCGCCTACCGCGACCGGATCGTCGAGAAGCACGGCCTGCGCCTCGACGTGGCGTCCGTGCAGTCCTACATCGACGACGGCAGGCTCCGCGAGCGGCCCGACGGCACCCGCAACCCGCTCCAGACCCTGCCGCTGCTCGACGCGATCCGCGACGGCCGCTTCGGCGCGGTGTTCGGCGGCGGCCGGCGCGACGAGGAGAAGGCGCGCGCCAAGGAGCGCGTCTTCTCCCTGCGCGACCAGTTCGGCGCCTGGGACCCGCGCAGACAGCGGCCCGAGCTGTGGCAGCTCTACAACGGCCACCACGAACCGGGCGAACACGTGCGGGTGTTCCCGCTGTCCAACTGGACCGAACTGGACGTCTGGCAGTACATCGAGCACGAGGGCATCGACCTGCCCGAGATCTACTTCGCGCACCGGAGGAAGGTGTTCCGGCGCGACGGCATGTGGCTGACACCCGGCGACTGGGGCGGCCCCCGGGACGACGAACCCCTGTGCGAGCGGCAGATCCGGTACCGCACCGTCGGCGACATGTCCTGCACCGGCGCCGTCGACTCCTCCGCCTCGACCGTCGAAGCCGTGATCGCCGAGATCACGGCCAGCCGGGTGACCGAACGCGGAGCGAGCAGGGCCGACGACCGCATGTCCGAGGCTGCCATGGAGGACCGCAAGCGAGAAGGGTACTTCTAGACATGTCAACGGACCTCGCGGAAGCGGAAGGCCGGTCCGACCCGTCCGCACGGACCTCGGGCGGCCTGCTGCGCCTGGCCACCTGCGGGTCGGTCGACGACGGCAAGTCCACCCTGGTCGGCCGGCTGCTGTACGACACCAAGTCCGTGCTCTCCGACCAGTTGGCGGCCATCGAGGAGGCGTCCCGCCGCCGCGGGCAGGACGACCCCGACCTGGCGCTGCTCACCGACGGCCTCCGGGCCGAGCGCGAGCAGGGCATCACGATCGACGTGGCCTACCGCTACTTCGCCACGCCCCGGCGGCGCTTCATCCTCGCGGACACCCCCGGCCATGTGCAGTACACGCGCAACATGGTGACCGGCGCGTCCACCGCCGACCTGGCGGTGATCCTGGTCGACGCGCGCAAGGGCGTCGTGGAACAGACCCTGCGGCACGCCGCCATCACGGCCCTGCTCCGCGTCCCCCATGTCGTCCTCGCGGTCAACAAGATGGACGCCGTCGGCTACGACGAGTCCGTCTTCACCGCGATCGTGGCCGAGTTCGCCGGGCGGACGGCCGGGCTCGGCCTCTCCGACGTCGTCGCCGTCCCGATGTCCGCGCTGGCCGGCGACAACGTGGTCGAACCCTCGGCCGCCATGGACTGGTACGCCGGCGACACGCTCCTGTCCCACCTGGAGCACGTTCCGCTCGGAGCGGATCCGACCGGCAAGCCGCTGCGGCTGCCGGTGCAGTACGTGATCCGGCAGCCCTCCGCCGACCGGCGGACCGTGGAACGCTGGCTGGCCGGGCAGCTCGCCTCCGGCCTGCTCCGGGTCGGCGACCCGGTCGTCGTGCAGCCGGCCGGCGTCACCAGCACGGTCGTCGGACTCAGCGTGCTCGGCCGGGAGACCGACCTCGCCTGGGCCCCGCAGTCCGTCGCCGTCCGCCTCGCCGACGAGATCGACGTCTCCCGCGGCGAGGTCCTCACCGCCGACCCCGCACCCGAGCCGCTGCGACGGCTCACCGCCACCGTCTGCCACCTCGACCAGCGCCCCCTGCGCACCGGACAGCGCGTGCTGCTCAAGCACACCACCCGTACCGTCCCGGCCGTGGTGGAGGACATCACGTACCGCACGGACGTCGCCCTCGCCCGCCGGCTGCCGGGCCGGGATGGGCTGGCAGCCAACGACATCGGCGGCGTACGGATCCTCACCGCCGAGCCGCTCGCCGTCGACGACTACGCCGACAACCGGCGCACCGGCTCGTTCCTGCTCATCGATCCGCAGGACGGAGCGACCCTCAGCGCCGGCATGGTCGACGCGGGGGCCGACCACCAGCCGGACCACTGACCGACCGCCGAAAGGGTCAAGCAGGCCATGAACACGACCGCGGACACCACCTCCACGCCCGACCACATCGCCCTCACCGAGCGCTGGAGCGCCCACAACTACCACCCCCTGCCCGTGGTGCTCACCCATGGCGAGGGCGCCTGGGTCACCGCTCAGGACGGCCGGCGCTACCTCGACTTCGTCGCCGGCTACTCCGCGCTCAACTTCGGCCACCGGCACCCCGACATCGTGGCCGCGGCCAAGGCGCAGCTCGACCGGCTGACGCTGACCGGCCGGTCCTTCCACAACGACCAGTACGGGCTGTTCTGCCGCGAACTGGCCGAGCTCACCGGCACCGAAACGGTGCTGCCCGCCAACACCGGCGCGGAGGCGGTCGAGTCGGCCGTGAAGGTCGCCCGGAAGTGGGCGTACCAGGTGAAGGGCGTGCCGGACGGCGCCGCCGAGATCGTCGTCGCCGGCGCCAACTTCCACGGCCGCACCACCACCATGGTCTCGATCTCCACCGACGCGCTCGCCCGCAAGGAGTTCGGCCCCTTCACCCCCGGCTTCAGGGTGGTGCCCTTCGGCGACATCGACGCCCTGCGCTCGGCGGTCGGCGAGAACACCGCGGCGGTCCTGCTCGAACCGATCCAGGGCGAGGCGGGCGTGGTCGTCCCGCCGAAGGGCTACCTCGCCGAGGTCCGTCAGCTCTGCGACGAGACCCGCACCCTCTTCGTCGCCGACGAGGTCCAGTGCGGCATGGCCCGCACCGGCGAGACCCTGGCCCTCGACCACGAGGGCGTCCGCGCCGACCTCTACGCCCTCGGCAAGTCCCTCGGCGGCGGCCTCATGCCGGTGTCCGCGGTGGTCGGCCGGGCCGATGTCCTCGGCGTCCTGGCGCCCGGCGAGCACGGCTCGACCTTCGGCGGCAACCCGCTGGCCGCCGCCGTCGGCCGCGCCGTGGTGCGGCTGCTCGCGACCGGCGAGTTCCAGGAGCGGTCCCGCGAGCTCGGCTCGTATCTGCACACCCGGCTCCGCGAACTGGACGGCGTGGCCGAGGTGCGCGGCCGCGGCCTGTGGGCCGGCGTCCAGATCGCCGAGGGCCGCACCACCGGCGTCCGGGTCTCCGAGGCGCTGGCCGAGCGCGGCCTGCTGTGCAAGGAGAACCAGGGGCACCTGCGGGTGGCGCCGCCGCTGGTGATCACCCGTGAGGAGATCGACTTCGGCGTGGACGCGATCGCCGGGGTGCTCGGATGACCCGGGCCGCCCGCCCATGTGCGCGATAGTCTGCCGACGTCCGACTGTCTCGACCCCAAGGGGACGGAACCGAGGCCGCCTCGCCCCCGCGCGGCGCACCGCACGGAGCTGCCGGACCCGCCCTTCCCCGTCGTGACGCCCTTTCCGACTCCCGGCGAGCCCGCCGGTCGGAACGTGAGAGAAGGAGCCACTGTGTCCATCGATGTCGAACCCACCGGACGGCCCCGCGTCCTGGTCATCGGCGGCAAGCTGAAGCTGGTGCGCAAGGCCCGGGAGCTCGGTCTGGACGTGGTTCACGCCCAGTACCCGGACGCGTACGACCGCGGCCACTGGCCCTATGTCGACCAGGCGTTGCTGGTCGACTACGGCGACATCGAGCGGCTCCTGCCCCTGGCCCGCGCGCTGCACGAGACGTATCCGTTCCGGTCGGCCGTGGCGCTGTTCGAGCTCGGGCTGCTGCCCGCCGCGCGGATCAACGAGGAGCTCGGCCTCGACGGCGAGTCCGTCGACACCGTCGAACTCCTCCTCGACAAGGCGCGGATGCGCCGCCACCTGGCCGCGAAGGGCATCAGCCCGGTGGCCTCCGCCGTCGGCCGCTCCGCGCAGGACCTCCGGGACTTCGTGGCGGCCCACGGCCTCCCGGTCATCGTGAAGCCGGTCCGCGAATCGGGCAGCGTGGGCGTGTTCTGCGTCCGCGACGAGGCCGAGGTGGAGGTCGTCGCCGAGCGCTACCGCTCCCTCGACGACAAGGCGTGGGCCCCGGGCGACCTCGCCTTCTCCGACTCCTTCCGGGAGTTCCTCGTGGAGGAGTACCTGGACGGCCCCGAGATCAGCGTCGAGTCGCTCAGCTTCGACGGCCGGCACGTGGTCGTCGGGATCACCGACAAGGCGGCGTTCGGCGGCGGCTCCGGCTTCGTCGAGCTCGGTCTCTCGCAGCCCAGCGTCCACCCCGCCGAAACCCTCGACGAGGTACGGCAGTTGGTGACCGACTTCCTGGACGCGGTGGGCCTGCGCAACGGGCCCGCGCACACCGAGATCAGGCTCACCGCGCGCGGCCCCCGGATCATCGAGTCGCACAACCGCATCGGCGGCTACGGCGTCAACGAGATGGTCGAGGTCGCCTACGGCGTCGACATGGAGCGCTACACGCTCGGCATCCGGTTCGACAAGGTGGAGCCGCTGACCGAGTCGCCCGCTCCCCGCGCCGGAGTCGCCCTCCAGGCCCTCACCCCGGAGCCCGGCCGGGTCGTGGAGATCACCGGCGTCGACGCGGTCCGCGCGGACCCGGCCTTCGTCGACCTCCATGTGAAGCTGCGCCCGGGCGACGTGGTGGCGCCGCTGACCTGGAACGAGGACATCGGCGGTTATGTCATCGCCCGCGGCGCCGACGCCGCCGAGGCGATCGCGCACAGCAAGCGGCTGGCCGAGGCCATCCACGTCCGGACCGAGCCCGTCGCATGAGCACCGCACCCCCGGACCGCCCGGACGTCCAAGAGCCCACCTTCCGCCAGACGTTACGCCACTTACCCGTCCGGGTCTGGATCATCAGCCTGGGCATCCTGGTCAACCAGGTGGGCAACTTCCTGCCCGTCTTCATCGTCCTCTACCTCACTGAACGCGGCTACTCCGCCGGGGCGGCCGGCCTCGTGCTCGGCATCTCCGGTCTCGGCAAGGTCCTCGGCAACGCCGTCGGCGGCTACCTCGCCGACAAGATCGGCCGGCGCTGGACCATCGTGCTCTCCGCCGTGACCACCGCGGGGCTCACGGCGATCGTGCCGTTCCTCGAAGCCCTGCCGCTCATCGTCACCGTGGTCGGCCTCATCGGCGTGACCTCGCAGATCTACCGCCCCGCCGCGGCCGCCGTCCTGGTCGACGCCGTGTCGACCAACCAGCAACGGCTCGCCGCCTTCGGCGTGTTCCGCTTCGCGATGAACGTCGGCGCGGCCCTCGGCGGCGTCATCGGCGGTGTCCTCGCCAGCACCTCCTACGTCGAGCTCTTCCTCGTCAACGCCGTCGCCTGCCTGGCGTTCGGCGTGGTGGTGGCCCTGCTGCTGCGGGACGCCCGCAAGACGGCGGCCGACGAGGAGGCGACGGACAAGCCGGCCGAGCAGGCGGTCGGGTACCGGCAGGCGTTCGCCGACCGCACCCTGGTCCGCTTCCTGCTGATGACGGTGTTCTGCGAGTTCGTCTACATCCAGTCCACCGTCGGCCTGCCCCTGCACGTCAACGACGTCGGGCTGAGCGAGCGGGACTTCGGCCTCCTCATCGGGCTCAACGGCCTGCTGGTGCTCGCCCTCGAACTGCCCATCACCGGGGCCATCTCCCGCTACCGGCCGGAGTACGTCCTCGCCATCGGCAACCTGATCACCGGTGTCGGCCTCGCCCTGACCGGGTTCACCACCGGGATGGTCATGCTGGCGGCGACGGTGCTGCTGTGGACGTTCGGCGAGATGCTGACCAGCTCCGTCGCCATGGCCTACCTGGGCAGCCTCGCGCCGCCGCACATGGTCGGCCGCTACCAGGGGCTGCACGGCGTCGCGTACACGATCGGCACGGGCGCCGGACCGCTCATCGGCGGCGCCCTGTACGCCTTCGGCCCCTGGGCGCTGTGGATCCTCGTCGGCGTGGCCGGGGTGCTGGCCGCCCAGCTCTCCCTGCCCCGCCGCGGCACGGCCCCCCTGGAGGAGAAGACGGCCCCCTGACGCCACGCCACCACGACGCCCCACCGCTCGGCTGACATTTCCCAGACGGTCCGCAACGGACAGGAGACAACTCGTGAGTGACTTCGCAGGACTGGTCGCGATCGTGACCGGCGGCGCCTCGGGCATCGGCCTGGCCACGGCGAAACTGCTGCAGAGCAGGGGAGCCCGGGTCGCCGCGCTCGACCTGAAGCCGGACGGGCTCCCCGACGGCATCGCGGGCATCGAGGTCGACGTCACCGACGACGCCCGGGTCGCGTCCGCCGTGGACGCCGTGGTCGAGCGGTTCGGCCGGCTCGACGTCGTGGTGAACAACGCCGGGATCGGCGCCATCGGGGACGTCGCCGCGAACAGCGACGACGAGTGGATGCGCGTCCTGGACGTCAACGTGGTCGGGATGGTCAGGGTCGCCCGGCACGCGCTGCCCCACCTGCGGCGCTCGCCCTCGGCCGCGATCGTCAACACCTGCTCGATCGTGGCCTGGGCCGGTGTGGAGCAGCGGGTGCTGTACTCGGCGAGCAAGGGTGCGGTGTACGCGCTGACGCTGGCCATGGCGGCGGATCACGTCCGCGAGGGCATCCGGGTCAACTGCGTCGCCCCCGGCTCGGCGGACACGCCCTGGATCGCGAGGTCGCTGCGCCACACCCCCGACCCGGAGGCCGCGCGCGCCGCCCTCGACGCCTTCCAGCCCACGGGCCGCCTGGTGTCGGCCGACGAGGTGGCCGGCGCGATCGCCTATCTGGCGAGCCCGCTGTCGGGCGGGACGGTGGGCACGGTGCTCGCCGTGGACAACGGCATGCACGGCCTGCGTCTGCGCCCGCAGCCCCCGCGGTAGCGGGGCGGCTCCGCACGCCAGGGACAGGGGTCCGGCTCTTCGTCAGCCGGGCCCCTGTCCCTTTCGCGTGTCCTTCTCGCGCGCTCAGGCCCCCATGCCGAGCACGGCGAGGTTCAGCGCCCGCATGTCCGGCACGGGCGGAAGCTCGTGCGGCTCCTCGCCGCGGCCTTCGTACGTCGCCGGAACCGGGCGCAGGCTCGCGACGCCACCGGCGGCCCAGGCGGCGTCGAGCGGGGGCAGGGACAGGATCATGCGACGGCCGTCGGGGAGCTCGGCCTCCAGGGGAGTGGCGGCGTTCGACTGCATGGGCGGCTCTTCTCTGTGAGTGGTGCATGCGTCGGCGGTGATCGTTCTCTCTCCGTGTGACGCTCCACGGTGCCGTGGAGTTCCCTCTTCCGCCTGGCGATGTGTGCAATATGTCCGTTTTTGCGTCGACTTGGAAAGTGAAGCAGGCCACTCTCCGTAAGGCATTCCGCATGGTTCTCGGGAGTCAGGGCAGGGGGCCGGATCGCCGGGCAACCGGCAGGGGGACCCGAGGAAACGGAAGGCCAAACCCGACGTGACGGCAGTACAGCAGACCATCCATGTGGGCGGAGAGTGGCGCGCGGCCCTGTCCGGCGCCACGCGCGAGATCATCGACCCCGTCGACGCGACCGCCTTCGCGGTCGTGGCGGAAGGCGGCGTCCCGGACACCGACGACGCCGTGGCCGCCGCCCGCGCCGCCTTCGACGACGGCGCCTGGCCGCGCACACCCGTCGCCGAGCGGGCCGCCCTGCTGCGGCGCGTCGCCGACCTCCTGGAGCGCGACCGCGAGCGGATCGGCGCCCTGGAGAGCCGGGACGCGGGCAAGACGCTCGAAGAGGGCCGCATCGACGTCGACTGCGTCCGCGACGCCTTCCGCTACTTCGCCGACCTCGTCGAGAGCGACAGCGAGGGACGCGTCGTCGACGCCGGATCGGACGAGATCCGCAGCGTCGTCGTGCACGAGCCGGTCGGGGTCTGCGCCCTGATCACCCCCTGGAACTACCCCCTCCTCCAGGCGAGCTGGAAGATCGCGCCCGCCCTCGCCGCCGGCAACACCTTCGTGATCAAGCCCAGCGAGATCACCCCGCTCAGCACCGTCGTGCTGGTCGAACTCCTCCTGGAGGCCGGCCTGCCGCTCGGCGCGGCCAACATCGTCACCGGCCCCGGCGCCACCGTCGGCGCCCGGCTCGCCGAACACCCCGACGTCGACCTCGTCTCGTTCACCGGCGGGCTCGCCAGCGGCACCAAGGTCGCCAAGGCGGCCGTCGCCGGCGTCAAGAAGGTCGCCCTCGAACTCGGCGGCAAGAACCCCAACGTCGTCTTCGCCGACGCCTGCGCGACGCCCGAGGGCTTCGACACCGCCGTCGACCAGGCCCTCAACGCCGCCTTCCTCCACAGCGGCCAGGTCTGCTCCGCCGGCTCCCGCCTCATCGTCGAGGAGCCGCTGCGCGAGCGCTTCGTCGCCGAACTCGCCCGCCGCGCCGAGCTGATCCGCCTCGGCCGGGGCACCGAGGAGGGCGTCGAGTGCGGACCGCTCGTCTCCGCCGCCCAGTTGGCGAGGACCGAGGAGTACGTGGCCTCCGCCCTCGCCGAGGGCGCGGTCCTGCGCGCCGGCGGCGAGAAGCCGGCCGGCCCCGGCTACTTCTACCGGCCCACCGTCCTGGACCGCTGCCACCGCCGCATGCGGGTCGTCCGCGAAGAGATCTTCGGCCCCGTCCTCACCGTGGAGACCTTCCGAACGGAGGAAGAGGCCGTCACCCTCGCCAACGACACCGAGTACGGCCTCGCCGGCGCGGTGTGGACCTCCGACGAGGACCGCGCCCGGCGCGTCGCGGCCCGGCTGCGCCACGGCACCGTCTGGATCAACGACTTCCACCCCTACCTCCCGCAGGCCGAGTGGGGCGGTTTCGGCAAGTCCGGCATCGGCCGCGAACTGGGCCCCAGCGGCCTCGCCGAGTACCGCGAGACCAAGCACGTCTACCAGAACCTCGCCCCGCGCCCCGTGCGCTGGTTCGCCGGCGAGACCCCGAAGGACCAGGCATGAACGACCAGCACCTCTACGACTACGTCGTCGTCGGCGGCGGCACCGCCGGATCGGTGATCGCCTCCCGGCTGACCGAGAACCCCGACATCAGCGTCGCCGTCATCGAGGGCGGCCCCAGCGACGTCGGCCGCGACGACGTCCTCACCCTGCGCCGCTGGATGGGCCTGCTCGGCGGCGAGCTCGACTACGACTACCCCACCACCGAACAGCCCCGCGGCAACTCCCACATCCGCCACAGCCGCGCGCGGGTGCTCGGCGGCTGCTCCTCGCACAACACCCTCATCGCCTTCAAGCCCCTGCCCTCCGACTGGGACGAGTGGGCCGAGGCCGGTGCCGAGGGCTGGGACGCGGCGGCCATGGACCCGTACTTCGCCAAGCTGCGCAACAACATCGTCCCCGTCGACGAGGCCGACCGGAACGCCATCGCCCGGGACTTCGTCGACGCGGCGCAGACCGCGCTCGGCGTCCCGCGCGTCGAGGGCTTCAACAAGCAGCCCTTCCACGAGGGCGTCGGCTTCTTCGACCTCGCCTACCACCCGGAGAACAACAAGCGGTCCTCGGCCTCCGTCGCCTACCTCCACCCCTTCCTGGACCGGCCCAACCTCCACCTCGCCCTGGAGACCTGGGCCTTCCGCCTGGAGTTCGAGGGCACCCGCGCCACCGGCGTGCACATCCGCACCAAGGACGGCGAGGAGCACGTCGTCCGCGCCCGGCGCGAGATCCTGGTCTGCGCGGGCGCCGTCGACACCCCGCGCCTGCTGCTCCACTCCGGCATCGGGCCGCGCGCCGATCTGGAGAAGCTCGGCATCCCCGTCGTGCACGACCTGCCGGGCGTGGGGGAGAACCTGCTCGACCACCCCGAGTCGGTCATCGTGTGGGAGACGCACGGCCCCATCCCGGAGAACTCCGCCATGGACTCCGACGCCGGACTCTTCGTCCGCCGCGACCCGGAGTCCGAGGGACCGGACCTGATGTTCCACTTCTACCAGATCCCCTTCACCGACAACCCCGAGCGCATCGGCTACGAACGCCCCGCGCACGGCGTGTCGATGACCCCGAACATCCCCAAGCCGCGCAGCCGCGGCCGGCTCTACCTGACCAGCGCCGACCCCGAGGACAAGCCCGCCCTCGACTTCCGCTACTTCACCGACGAGGACGACTACGACGGCCGCACCCTCGTCGACGGCATCCGCATCGCCCGCGAGATCGCCGCGAGCGAGCCGCTGGCCGGCTGGCTCAAGCGCGAGGTGTGCCCGGGCCCCGAGGTCACCTCCGACGAGGAGCTCAGCGCCTACGCCCGCCAGGTCGCCCACACCGTCTACCACCCGGCGGGCACCTGCAAGATGGGCTCCCCCGACGACGAACTCGCCGTCGTCACCCCCGACCTGAGGATCCGCGGCCTCGACGGCATCCGGATCGCCGACGCGTCCGTCTTCCCGACCATGACCGCCGTCAACCCCATGATCGGCGTGCTCATGGTCGGTGAGAAATGCGCCGACCTGCTGGGAGGCTCCACCCGATGAACACCCCCCACTCCATGACCGCGCCGCGGCCCGCCGCCGACCCGGTCTTCTCCGTACGCGACCTGTGGAAGGTCTTCGGCCCCAAGGCCGAACGCGTGCCCGCCGACCCGGAGCTCGGCGCCCTCGACGCCGCCGGGCTGCGCGAACGCACCGGCTGCACCGCCGCCGTACGCGACGTCTCCTTCGACGTCCGCAAGGGCGAGGTCTTCGTCGTCATGGGCCTGTCCGGCTCCGGCAAGTCCACCCTCGTCCGCTGTCTGACCCGGCTCATCGAGCCCACCTCGGGCACGATCGCCATCGACGGCGAGGACGTGCTCTCCATGGACACCGGCCGGCTCCGCGAGCTGCGCCGCCACCGGGCGGCGATGGTCTTCCAGCACTTCGGACTCCTGCCGCACCGGACCGTGCTCGACAACGTGGCCTACGGTCTGGAGATCCAGGGCATGGCCCGCGGCGAACGGCGCGAGCGCGCCGCCGAGTTCATCGCCAAGGTCGGCCTGGACGGCATGGAGCACCGCACCCCGGGCGAGCTGTCCGGCGGCCAGCAGCAGCGCGTCGGCCTGGCCCGCGCCCTCGCCGTCGACCCCGAGGTCCTGCTCTTCGACGAGCCGTTCAGCGCCCTCGACCCGCTCATCCGCCGGGACATGCAGGAGGAGGTCGTCCGCCTGCACCGCGAGGAGGGCCGCACCATGGTCTTCATCACCCACGACCTGAGCGAGGCGCTCAAGCTCGGCGACCGCATCGCCCTGATGCGCGACGGCCGGATCGTGCAGCTCGGCACCCCGGAGGAGATCGTCGGCGCCCCCGCCGACGACTACGTCCGGGACTTCGTCCGCGACGTGCCGCGTGAACAGGTGCTCACCGTCCGCTCGGCGATGCGCCCCGCGCACGCCGGCGAAGGCGAGTCGGGCCCCGCGCTCGCCCCCAGCGCCACCGTCCACGAGGCCATCGAGGCCGTCGCCCGCACGGGCGAGAACGCGCGGGTCGTCGAAGGCGGCCGCTGCCTCGGCGTGGTCGACCACGCGGGACTCCTCGGTGTCGTCGCCGGGGTCCCTGCGGCGACGGCGAAGGCGGTGGCCTGATGTACTCCCATACGACCTGGCCGCCGCCGTGCGGCGGCACGACCGGTGCCGGCACGACCGCGACGCGCCACCGCACCGCGACCGTCGACGCCGGGCGGTGGGCCCGATGACCGTCACCGCCACCCCCGCCCGTACGGGCCGTACGACCGCCGACACCACCGGCACCGCCGGAAAGCGCGACACCGGCACCACCGGCACCACCCGCACCCGCCGCGACGCACTCCGCGCGCTCACGCGCCACCGGGGCCGGCTGATCGGCGCCGGCACCGCCCTCGCCCTCGTCCTCGGCGTCCTGTTCCTGGGCGCCGGCGGCTGGCCGGCGTCCCTCGCCGTCGACGTGTCCGGGCCGCTGGAGCGCACCAGCGACTGGATCATCGACCACCGCGACAGCCACCCGCTGTTCCTCTACTTCCTCGGACACGTCAGCAACCTCGTGGTCGTGTCCGTCCGCGCCGTGTACCTGGTGCTGCTCGCCGTCGGCTGGGCCGGCGTCACCGCCGCCGCCGGGTTCCTCGCCTGGCGGGTCGCCGGCCTCCGGCTCGCACTGACCTCCGTGGCCGCCTTCGCCGTGTGCGGACTGCTCGGCATGTGGGTGCCCACCATGCAGACGCTCGCCCTGATGGTGGTCGCCGTCGCCGCGTCCGTGCTGCTCGGCGGCCTCCTCGGGCTCGCCGCCGGCCTGTCGGACCGCATGCACCGGATCCTGCGCCCGGTCCTCGACACCATGCAGGTGCTCCCGGCCTTCGCGTACCTGCTGCCCGTCGTCCTCGTCTTCGGCATCGGCGTGCCCGCGGCCGTCCTGGCGACCGTCGTCTACGCCGCCCCGCCCATGGCCCGGCTCACCGCGCTCGGCCTGCGCGGCGCGGACCCCGGCGTCCTGGAGGCCGCCGCCTCCCTCGGCGCCACCCGACGGCAGCGGCTCCTGACCGCCCGGCTGCCGCTGGCCCGCAAGGAACTTCTGCTCGGCGTCAACCAGTCGATCATGATGGCGCTCGGCATGGCCGTGATCGCGTCCGTCATCGGCGCCGGCGGCCTCGGCGACCGCGTCTACCAGGCCCTCGCCTCCGTCGACGTCGGCGCCGCGCTCGCCGCCGGCGTGCCGATCGTGCTGCTCGCCGTCGTCCTGGACCGGGTCACCGCCGCGGCGGGGCGGCGGATCGGCGCGGCCCCGGCCCGCCGGGCCAGCCTCGCCCGCGCCGCCGCCCTCGTCGGCCTCGCCGCCGTCGCCCTCGCCGGCCGCCTGACCGACCGGCTCACCTGGCCCGCCGCCTGGACCGTCGACATCGCCGGACCCGTCAACGGGGCGGTCGACTGGATGACCGGCCACCTCTACTCCGGCGTCCCCCTCGTCGGCGGCACCGCCGACTGGGCGGGACGGTTCACCACCTGGGTCCTCAACCCCCTGCGGGACGGCCTGCAAGCGCTGCCCTGGTGGGCGGTCCTGCTCGCCGTCGGCGCCCTCGCCCTCCTCATCGGCACCTGGCGCACCGCCACGACCGCCGTCCTCGCCATGGCCGCCATCGGCGTGCTCGGCGCCTGGGACCCGGCGCTCGACACCCTGTCCCAGGTCCTCGCCGCCGTCGCCGTGACGCTGCTGATCGGCGTCGCCCTCGGCGTCGCCGCGGCCCGCAGCGCCCGCCTCGGCCGCGCGCTGCGCCCGGTGCTCGACGTCTTCCAGACCATGCCGCAGTTCGTCTACCTCATCCCCGTGGTCGCCCTGTTCGGCGTGGGCCGTGCCCCGGCGGTCGCGGCCGCCGTCGTCTACGCGCTGCCCGCGGTCGTACGGATCACGGCCCAGGGCGTCCGCGCGGTGGACCCGGCCGCCCTGGAGTCCTCGCGCTCGCTCGGCGCGACCGGCCGCCAGCAGCTCCTCCAGGTCCAACTGCCGCTCGCGCGCCCGGCCCTGCTCCTCGCCGTCAACCAGGGCGTCGTCCTGGTCCTCGCCGTCGTCGTCATCGGCGGCCTCGTGGGCGGCGGCGCACTCGGCTACGACGCGGTCTTCGGCCTCGCCCAGGGCGACCTGGCCACCGGTCTGGTCGCCGGTGCCGCCATCGTCTGCCTCGGCCTGATGCTCGACCGGGTCACCCAGCCGACCCGACGCCACGACCCCGCAGGAAAGGGGGCCTGACATGGCTCGCACCCGTTACGCCGCCCTTGCGGCCGCCGTCGCCCTGACGGCCGTCACCGGCTGCGGCGCCGCCGACATGACCCGCCAGGCATCCCCGTACGCCGACGCGAAGGGCTCCCGCACGGTGACCCTGTCCGTCCAGTCGTGGGTCGGTGCGCAGGCGAACGTCGCCGTCGCCCGGTACCTGCTGGAGCACGAGCTCGGCTACCGGGTCGACACCGTCCAGATCGACGAGGTCCCCGCCTGGGACGCCCTCAGCCAGGGCCGGGTGGACGCCATCCTGGAGGACTGGGGGCACCCGGAGCAGGAGCAGCGGTACGTCGAGGACAAGAAGACCATCGAGCGGGGCGGCGATCTCGGCGTGACCGGCCACATCGGCTGGTTCGTCCCCACCTACTTCGCCGAGAAGCACCCGGACGTCACCGACTGGAAGAACCTGAACAAGTACGCCGACGCCTTCCGCACCGCGGAGAGCGGCGGCAAGGGCCAGCTCCTCGACGGCTCCCCGTCGTACGTCACGAACGACAAGGCGCTGGTGGAGAACCTGGACCTCGACTACCAGGTCGTGTTCGCGGGCTCCGAGGCGGCGCAGATCACGCAGATCAAGCAGTTCGCCAAGGAGAGGAAGCCGTTCCTGACCTACTGGTACAAGCCCCAGTGGCTGTTCGAGAAGGTCCCCATGACGGAGGTGAAACTGCCCGCCTACCGGGAGGGCTGCGACGCCGAACCGGAGAAGGTGGCCTGCGCGTACCCGCACACGCCGCTCCAGAAGTTCCTCAACGCACGCTTCGCGGACGGCGGGAGCGACGCCGCCGCCTTCCTCAAGAAGTTCCGCTGGACGACGGAGATGCAGAACGACGTCGCCCTGATGATCGCGGAGCAGAAGCTGTCACCGCAGGAGGCGGCCGCCCGCTGGGTGAAGGAGAACGAGGCCACCTGGCGGACCTGGCTCCCGGCCTGACCGGCGCGGGACGGGCGCGGGAGCCGCGGTCCTCCCGTCACTTCGACATGATGAAGTCCAGGGCGGCGCCCGAGGCGGTCGTCCAGTAGGTGACGAGCTGACCGTCGTCCGCGTACAGCGTGCGGACGGGCATGGGGACGTCGACCGCCCGGCCGGCGGTGCTGCCCGGTGTGCGGCCCTGGAGGGTGAGGCGGATGCTCTTCGCCTCGTACTCGTCCCGGGCGCCCCCGCTCACCAGCAGCGCGGCATGGGCCTCGTCACCCGGCGCGAGGGTGACCGGCTTCCCCGGGTCCGGGTCGCTGTCCTTGATCACCGGAACGGTGGCCTGGGCGTCGGCGCCGAGCCGGACGCGGGGATAGCCGTACAGCGCGCACGCCTTGTCGCCCGCGTTCTGCACGGTGATGAGCAGGTGCCGGGCCGTCGTGGCGTCCGCGGGCTCCTTCCGGGCGGACACCGCGAGGTGCTCCGTGGTGCAGGCGGCGACGGCGGTGGGGCCGTCGGAGCCGGCCGGGGTTCCCGAAGTGGCGCCGGGCTTCGGCGAGTCGGCTCCGTCCGGCGTGGCCGAAGCCGCCCCGCCGGGCTTCGCCGGGCCGGTCGTGCCCGCCCGGTCCGACGGCGCGGCCGTGGCGGAGTCCTCGGCCGCGTCCGGCCCGCAGGCGGTGGTCCCGAGCAGCGCGGCGACCACCGCCGCGCCGCCGGCCCAGGACTTCCAGGCAGCAGTGTTCATGATGTTTCCCCCGTGGTCGGCCGCGAGCGGCCACTCTCGACGCTCGCTGTGACCACAGTCTGCGTACGAGGGCCGTCCCCGACATCTCCGCCACGGATCTGTTACCGAGGAGGGACGGGGAAGTATCGGTTCCGCGTCAGCGACCCTCCTCCGACTCGAAGGTCCGCAGCAGATCGGCGGCCACGCTGACCGCGATGGTCGCCGGTTCCTTGCCGGTGATGTCGGCCAGACCGATCGGGGTCTTGATCCGGTCGACGGTGGCCTCGTCGTGCCCGCCCTCGGTGAGCAGGCGCTTGCGGAACCGTACCCACTTCGCGGCCGAGCCGATCAGACCGACGGAGCCGAGCCGGGGGGTGCGCAGGGCGGCGTCGCACAGGGCGGCGTCCTCGGCGTGGTCGTGGGTCATGATCAGGACATGGGTGCCGTGCGGTAGCTCCTCGAGGACCTCCTCGGGCAGCAGCGGCGTGTGGTGCACGTGCACCTGCGCCACCGCGTCCGCGAGCACGGCGAGCCGCTCCTCGGCGAGGACGTCCGCGCGGGTGTCGACGAGGTGGAGGTCGAGGTCCTGACGGGCCAGGATGCGGGCCAGTTCGAGCCCGACGTGGCCGACGCCGAAGACCGCCACCGCCCGGACCACCGGCAGCGGTTCGAGCAGCACCGAGACCGTGCCGCCGCAGCACTGCACGCCGTGCCGGTTGGTCACCTTGTCGTTCAGGGCGAAGTCCAGGAGCTCCGGCGCCCGTTCGGACGCGTCGATCATCTCCCGGGCCCGGTCGATCGCCACGGCCTCGACGTTGCCGCCGCCGATCGACCCCCAGGTCCCGGTCCGTCCCACGACGAGCTTCGCGCCGGCGTCGCGCGGGGCGTGGCCGCGCACGGTCGCGACGGTCACCAGCACGCCGGGCTCCCGGCGTGCTCGCAACCGCGCGACCGCGGCGACCCACGTCATGTCAGGCACCGATCGCCGCTTCTGCGCCGACGCGGCCCCCGCCGTCCGCCTGCCGGCCGTCGCCGACCTGCCCGTCGCCGACCCGCCCCGTGACGGTACGCCCGTCCTCGGCCGGCCCGTCGCCGCCCCGCGCCCCGCGCGCCGCCTGGATCGCCCAGTACACCGCCTCCGGAGTCGCCGGCGAGGCCAGCTCGACGCCGATCCCGCCCGGCCCGAACGCCGCGGCGGCCTGCCGCAGGGCCTCCCGCACCGAGAACGCCAGCATCAGCGGAGGCTCACCCACCGCCTTGGACCCGTAGACCGCGCCCTCCTCGGTGGCGTTCTCCAGCAGCGTGACGTGGAACTCCTCGGGCATCTCCGAGAAGCTCGGCAGCTTGTACGTGCTCGCCGCCTGGGTCAGCAGCCGGCCGCGCTGCGGCCCGTCACCGGCGTCCCAGCGCAGGTCCTCCAGGGTCAGCCAGCCCGCGCCCTGCACGAAACCGCCCTCGACCTGACCGATGTCGATCATCGGCGAGAGGCTGTCGCCCACGTCGTGCACGATGTCCACCCGCCGGATGCGGTACGCGCCGGTGAAGCCGTCCACCTCCACCTCGGCCGCGGCGGCGCCATGGGCGAAGTACTTGAACGGCGAGCCGTGGAACGTCTTCGCGTCCCAGTGCAGCCCCTCGGTCCGGTAGAAACCGGCCGCCGACAACTGGACCCGCTGCAGGTACGCGGTGCGCACCAGGTCGTCCCAGGCCAGCTCCCGGTCACTGCCCAGCACGCGTGCGACGCCGGCCACGATGCGGACGTCCGAGGCGTTCCCGCCCAACTGGGTGGCGGCCACCCGCTCCAGCCGCTCGCGCAACTGCTCGCAGGCGTTCTTCACCGCCGCGCCGTTGAGATCGGTCCCCGCGCTGGCGGCGGTCGCGGAGGTGTTGGGCACCTTGTCGGTACGGGTCGGGGCGAGCCGCACCTTGTGCAGCGGGATGCCCAGGGTGGTCGCCGCCACCTGGAGCATCTTGGTGTGCAGGCCCTGGCCCATCTCGGTGCCGCCGTGGTTGATCAGGACCGAGCCGTCCTTGTAGATCAGCACCAGCGCGCCGCCCTGGTTGAAGGCGGTGAGGTTGAACGAGATGCCGAACTTGAGGCCGGTGACCGCGAGCGCCCGCTTGGTGTGCGGGTGCGCGGCGTTGAACGCCGCGATCTCGCGCACCCGGTCGGCGACGCCGGCGTTCTCCTTGACCTGCTCCCAGACGGCGGAGATCCGTTCCGGGTGCGTGACCGGCTGACCGTACGGCGTCGACTGGCCCTGCCCCGGCCGATAGAAGTTGCGCTCGCGCAGCTCCATCGGGTCCAGGCCGAGCAGCGGCGCGCACCGGCCCATGATGTCCTCGATCACCAGCATGCCCTGCGGCCCGCCGAAGCCGCGGAAGGCGGTGTTGGAGACCTTGTTGGTGCGGGCGATGCGACCGGTGACGCGGGCGTTCGGGATCCAGTACGTGTTGTCGATGTGGCACAGCGCGCGGGCCACGACCGGCTCGGACAGGTCCAGGCTCCAGCCGCCGTCCGCGGTCAGCGTCGCGTCGAGGGCCTGGATGCGGCCGTCGGCGTCGAAGCCGATCCGCCACCGCGCGTGGAACCCGTGCCGCTTGCCGGACATGGTCAGGTCCTGGGTGCGGTTGAGCCGCACCCGCACCGGCCGCCCGGTCAGCTTGGCGCCGAGCGCGGCGACGGCCGCGAATCCGTGCGGCTGCATCTCCTTGCCGCCGAAGCCGCCGCCCATCCGCAGACACTGCACCGTCACCTCGTGGCTGTGCAGACCGAGCACATGGGCGACGATCTCCTGCGTCTCCGACGGGTGCTGAGTGCTGCTCTGGACGAAGACCTGCTCGCCCTCGTCGACGTAGGCGAGTGCCGCGTGCGTCTCCAGGTAGAAGTGCTCCTGGTCGGAGAACTGGAGCTCGCCGGTGAACACGTGCGCGGAGTCGGCGAATCCGGCGTCGATGTCACCGGTCACCATCACCGGCCGGGCGCCGTGGAAGCTGCCGGCCGCGATCGCCTCCTGGAGCGTGATCACGGAGGGCAGTTCCTCGAGCTCCACCTCGACGGCCGCCGCGCCCAGGCGGGCCGCCTCCAGGGTCTCGCCGAGCACCCAGGCGACCGCGTGGCCGTGGAACATGACCTCGTCGGGGAAGAGCGGTTCGTCGTGCTTCATCCCGGCGTCGTTGACGCCGGGAACGTCGGCACCGGTCAGCACCCGGACCACCCCGGGCACGGCGAGCGCGGGCTCGGTGCGCAGGGCGGTGATCCTGCCGTGGGCCTTCATGACCTGGACCGGGTAGGCGTGCAGCACGTCCTTGGTCCGGTGGATCAGGTCGTCGGTGTAGAGCGCGGTGCCGGTGACGTGCTGGGTGGCACTCTCGTGCGGCATCGACAGGCCGACGACGGCCCCTTCGGGGCGTTCGGACAGATGACTCATGACGACACCGCCTCGGTGGTCCGTGCGTACAGCTTCAACAGGCTCTGGCCGAGCATCGCGGAGCGGTAGGCGGCGCTCGCCCGGTGGTCGCTCATCGGCGTGCCCTCGCCGCGCAGCACCGGTGCCGCGGCCTCGACGGTCTCGGCCGTCCACGGCCTGCCCTCCAGGGCCGCCTCGGTGGCGAGCGCGCGGATCGGGGTGGCGGCCACGCCGCCGAGGCCGATCCGCGCCTTGCGGACGACGCCGTCCTCGACGTCGAGCGCGAAGGCGACGGCCACGCTGGAGATGTCGTCGAAACGCCGCTTGGCGATCTTGTGGAAGGCGGTGAGCGGCGACAGCGGCAGCGGGACGCGGACCGCGCGGATCAGTTCGCCGGGGCGGCGCACGCTCTGCCGGTAGCCGGTGAAGTAGTCGGCGAGGGGGACCTCGCGCTCGCCGTCGGCGTCGGCGAGCAGCACCGACGCCTCCAGGGCGAGCAGCACCGGCGGGCTGTCGCCGATGGGGGACCCGGTCCCCAGGTTGCCGCCGAGGGTGGCGCCGTTGCGGATGAGCCGGGACGCGAACTGCGGGAACAGGTCGGCCAGCAGCGGCACTTGGCCGTCGAGGCGGCGCTCGATCTCGGTGAGCGTCAGCGCCGCACCGATCTCGATCGCGTCGGACGCGACGCGCAGCTCCCGCAGTTCGGGCAGCCGGTCGACCGCGATCACGCAATCGGCCCGCCGGGAGCGGATGTTGACCTCCACGCCCCAGTCGGTGGAGCCGGCGACCACCACCGCGTCGGGCCGCTCGCGCAGCAGCCGCAGCGTCTCGGCCAGGCTGTCCTTCCGCACGAACGCCCGGCCGTCCCGGGCGTATTGGGTGGCGACGGGCGCGGGCGGGTCCTGCTCGCGGCGCCGCGCCAGCGGGTCCTCGTCGGTGGGCGTGCCGACGGCGAACGCGGCGTCGCGGATCGGGCGGTAGCCGGTGCAGCGGCACAGGTTTCCGCTCAGGGCGTGCAGATCGAATCCGTTCGGACCGTGCTCGGCGTCGGTGCCGCCGTCCGGCGCGCTGTGCGCGCAGCGGTCGGGGCGGTAGTACTCGGCGGCCATGCTGCACACGAATCCCGGTGTGCAGTAGCCGCATTGGGAGCCGCCGCGGACCGCCATCTCCTCCTGCACGGGGTGCAGGGTGGGCGGCGTGCCGGGCGCGCCGGCGGTGGCGAGCCCTTCGGCGGTGACGATCTCCTGACCGTCGAGCGCCGCGACCGGGACCAGGCAGGCGTTGACCGCCACCCAGTCGGTGGGCTTGTTCACCCCGGGGCGGGCCACCAGGACCGAACAGGCGCCGCACTCGCCTTCGGCGCAGCCCTCCTTGGTGCCGGTGAGACCGCGCTCGCGCAGGAAGTCAAGCACGGTGGTGTGGGGCGCGGCCGGAGCGATGGGGGCTTCCGTCCCGTTGACCGTGATCCGCGGCGTCACCATGACGGGCCGTCGATTCGGGGCGTGGTCGGTCGGTTCTTCATGTTCGCCAATGTCGGGCAGCTTTCTGTGTTCGAACGCGCCACGTGACAGGAGTGGGCGCGGGCGCAGAACGGCACGCGGCAGCGGTGGCGTGCCGGGAAAGGGGAGGAGAGAAGACCGGAAGGGTGCCTACGGAAGGGCACCTCGGAACGGCGTGGTCAGCAGCCGTGTGCGATACGACCCGGAACCCAGGCCGTGGTGTGGGCGAGGCGACTCAGATCGGAGCTGGTGTACATCCGCCGGTCGCCTCCTCTCGGTCGTTCCGGGCCGACGTTGACCGCAAGCTAACGGCTGGTGCCGGGCAGGTCAAGAGGGGGGGGCGCCGCCGTGAGACGGCGGCGACCCGGTGACGGTCGCGGGCGGGCGCCGCTCAGACGGCCTCGAGCCGGCGGTGCAGCAGGCAGAACTCGTTGCCCTCCGGGTCGGCGAGCACGTGCCAGTTCTCCTCACCGGTCTGGCCGACGTCGGCGGGCTTGGCACCGAGCGCGAGCAGCCGCTCCAGCTCGGCGTCCTGGTCCCGGTCGGTGGCGTTCACGTCGATGTGCAGGGGGAGTCTGCCGGTCCGCGGGTTGCTGCTGGGGCTGAGGACGAGGGTGGGCTGCGGCCCGCCGAAGCCGACGCCGGGCGGCCCGATCTCGATGCTGCCGTCCTCCCGGCCGAGCTCGACGTAGCCGAGGACCTCGCTCCAGAACGCGGCCAGGCGCTCGGGGTCGGCGCAGTGGAGGACCAGCTCACTGATGCGGCATGCCATGCCCGCCAGTGTAGGAGGACATTCCCGGACGAAGCGGAGGCCATGCCGAGTCCACCGCCGGCCCACGCGCCGCGCCGCCGCCCCCGGGGCCGCCGCTGCCTGTGCGCCTCCCTCCGCCGTCAGTACGCCCCGATCGACCAGAAGACACCGACCTCCTCGTCGTTCACCGCGACCAGGCCCAGGTCGTCGAAGAGGTCCAGGCCGTTCACGTACTCCGAGGTGACGAAGCCGTGGGAGCCGGTGCCCTGGAGTCCCGCCGCGACGAAGTCCGGGGCCGGGTCGCCGGCGGCGGCCGTCGCGTTGGTCCAGTAGCCCGCGGCCGGGCCGTACCGGTCGAGCACGGTGCGGGCGTCCGCGAGGACGGCGTCCCGGTGGGGGCGCGAGCGAACGGGGGCCGGTTCCCCCTGCCACTCCTCGCTCATCACGGCGAGCGCGGCGATCGCCGCCCGGCGCTCCAGCGGGTGGAGGACGTCGGGGAACCGCTCGGCGGGCGGGGGAGCGAAGGGATACGCGGGCAGCGTGTCCCGTTCGGGGTTCGCGCGGTCCCCGTCGAGCCGGAGCCCGCCCCGCGGATCGTCCACCGTCCGGTGCAGCACGGCGAGGACGTCATGGGCCCAGTCCTCGTGCCGGCGCGGACCGGTGGCCACGAAGACGTACGGGTCGCCGAACAGCCGCAGGACCGCGGCGTCCCAGGAGGGGCAGCCATCGCCGCGGGGCTCCGTCGGCGGTTCGACGGCGATCCGGTCGTCAGGTGAGGTCATGACCTCACCCTGTCAGAGCAGGAGCAGCCGTCCACCGTGGACGCGCTCTACAGCGCGTCCACGGCGCCGACCTGGGAAGTGGCCGTGCCAGGCGAGGACGACGTTCCGATACGCCCAGGACCGGTTGTAGGAGAGGATCGCGCGGTCGAGGTCCGCCGGCCGGGACAGATCGCGGCCGCCCGCGCACAGATACCGCCCCGCGGCGAGCGCCGCGTCGTGGACGTTGTGGGGGTCGGCCCGGCCGTCGCCGTTGCCGTCGGACCCCCACCTCGCCCACGTCGACGGGATGAACTGCATCGGGCCGACCGCGTGGTCATAGGACGGGTCTCCGTCGTACGCGCCCCCGTCGCTGTCCCGGATCAGGGCGAAACCCCGGCCGTTGAGCTGCGGACCGATGATGGGCGCGTACGTCGTCCCGTCCGCGTCGACCCGGCCGCCGCGCGCCTGACCGGACTCCACCTGCCCGATCGCGGCCAGCAGCTCCCAGCGCAGCGCGCAGCCCGGGGCGCTCGCCCCCAGGGCCGCCTCCGCGCGCCGGTAGGCGGCGAGGACCGTGGCGGGAAGGGCGCCGCGGTCGCTCACGAACACCGCGCCCGGGCGTGCGGCCGGCGGCACCGGTCCGAGCACCGCGAGCGGCGGCAGTTCCGTCCGGTAGTACGTGTCTCCGGGCGCCGCCTCAGGGGCCGCATCGGCCCCCGCCCGCGCCCCGGCCGCTGCGGGCCGGACCGCGAGGCCCGGCGCCTGCGATCCGGTCAGGGTCGCCATCACCGTCACCACCACCGCCGTGGCCACCGCACCCCCGCGCACCCGTCGCCGCACCACAATCCGCGCCACCATGAGCCAGCCCCTCCCGACCGTCCTGTCTCTGCCATCCGCTCTACGGCGGCGGCGGGCGGGTCCGTCGCGACGGACGGCCGCCGATTTCCGGGACCCGGACATCGGCGGCCCGGCGGGTCAGGGCGTGACGGGGACGGGGGCCGGGTTCTCGTCGGGGTCCGGTTCCGGCCGCTCGTCGCTCAACTGCTCCCGTACGTACTTCCAGAACACCGCGATGAGCGCGGCCAACGGGACGGCGAGCAGACTGCCCACGATGCCGGCGAGGCTGCCGCCGAGCGTCACCGCCAGCAGGACCACGGCCGCGTGCAGGCCGAGTCCCCGGCTCTGGATCATGGGCTGGAAGACGTTCCCCTCCAACTGCTGCACCACGACGATGATCGCCAGAACGATCAGCGCGTCGGTGACGCCGTTCGACACGAGCGCGATGAGCACCGCGACCAGGCCGGCGAACAGCGCGCCCACGATCGGCACGAACGCCGAGACGAAGGTCAGCACCGCGAGGGGAAGCACCAGCGGGACGTCGAGGATCCACAGACCCAGGCCGATGAACACGGCGTCGAGCAGGCCGACGAACGCCTGGCTGCGCACGAACGCCCCCAGGGTGTCCCAGCTCCGCTCGGCGACGACCGGCACGTCGACGGCGAGCCGCCCGGGAAGCTGGCGGGCGAGCCACGGCAGGAAGCGGGGACCGTCCTTCAGGAAGAAGAACATCAGGAACAGCGCCAGGAAGGCCGTGACCACCCCGTTGAACACCGTGCCCACACCGGTCGCGACCGCGGTGACCATGCTGCCGACGCTGTCCTGGGCGCGGGCCATCGCCGTGTCGAAGGCACCGGAGATCTGGTCGTCACCGATGTTCAGCGGCGGCCCGGCCGCCCACTCGCGCAGCCGCTGGATTCCCTCGACCACGCCCCGGGAGAGCTCACCGGACTGGGACGCGACCGGCACCGCGATGAGTGCGATGACGCCGGCGACGAGCAGCAGGAACGAGACCGTGACGACGCCCGCCGCCACGGCGGGAGGCCAGCCGTGCCGCCGGAGAAAGCGCGTCAGCGGCCAGGTCAGGGTCGTGAGGAGGAGGCCGACGACGAGCGGCCAGACGACCGACCACATGCGACCCACGATCCACAGGGTCACCCCGGCCATCAGCAGGACCAACAAGGACTCGGCGGACACGCGAGCCGCGGTGCGCAGCGCGCCGGCGGCTTTGGCGGAACTCAACTGGGCAGACATGCGCCCACCTTATGAACCCGCCGGCCCGCGCCCCGTGGCCGCCCCCGCCGGGCGCTTCTCCGCCAGGTCCGCACACTCGGCACAAACCTTCGCAGCAGCATCACAGGGGCTGCGCATCGCCGCCCATCCGCCCCGCTAGCGTGGCCGAATGATCGATCGCGGGTGCGAATCGGCCGGCGAACCAAGCGAACCAAGCGAACCAAGCGAAGTCAGCGCAGAAGGAACGTAGATGGACTACTGCTCCACGTGCCGCCGGAACCTCAACGGTGTCTTCGTGTGCCCGGGGTGCGGTGCGTACGCTCCCGACATCGCCCCACCCGCCCATCTCCTCCACAGTGCCGTCGCCTCCACCACGACGACGCACGAGGTGTGGACGGCGGAGACCGACCTGCCGGGCGCGGACGCCTCCGGTGAGGCCGGCGGCGAAGGCGCGGCCCTCACGGGAGACGCTCTCACCGGAGACGCCCTCACCGGAGACGGCCGCGCGGCCCGGCGCCGGCAGCGCGCACGGTGGAAGAAGCACCAGCGCCGCGCCCTGGCCGCGACGGCCGTCGCCCTGGTCGGCGGCGGCCTCACCATCGCCGCGATGCCGTCCACCCGGCCGTCCACCGGCCACGCCCACGCCGCGCCCCCGCCGGAGCCGGTGACCACACCGCCGGCCACGTCCAGGACACCGGTGACGGCCGGCTCCCAGGAGCGGCCGGACCGCCCCGACACGGAGCGGCCCCGCACCCTCCCCCGTACGACCGACCGGTCGGACCACGCCGGCCGGCCCGCCGCCCCGGCCGCCGCATCGACCACGAGCCGGCAGCCGACGGCCGCGCCCCCGCCGCGCACGGCACCCGCGCCGACCGCGGAGAGGGACGCGGGTACCGCGGTGGACACCGCACCGGCGGAGCAGGCCGACGCCCCCACCGCCCCGGAGCCGGCGACACCGGCCCCGCCCGCACAGGGCTCCGCCGGCACCGGCACCTCGCTCCTGGGCGGCCTCGTGTCGACGACCCCGGCGACCGACCCGTCCTCGCCGGCACAGGTGTGCCTGGTCGGTGTGTGCCTCGGCTGATCACGCCGCGCACCGGCGGCCCGCCGGGTGCGGGCCGCCGGCGGGGTGCCGTCAGCGGGTGAGGCCGAAGGACCGCTCGAAGCGGTCGAAGGCGATCTCCTGCCGCCACTCGGCGGCGGCCTTCGGGCTGGCGGCCAGCAGGCGGCGGCAGTCCGCGCCCGGCTCGGAGTGACCGGGGCGCAGGCCGCGGCAGGCGGCGGTCATGCGGTATCCGTCACGGGTGGGGTTGCCGTGCCACAGGCTCGCGCCGGGGAGGAACGCGTATTCCAGGGAGGCGCGGGCCAGGTCCTTCAGCTCCGGGTAGGACAGGTGGTACGTCTCGGCGGCGTACTGGTACTCGTGGCTGATGTCGATGCGGCTGACGCCGGGGTCGTCGGTGGCCAGGACGACCGGCACGCCGTGGGCGCGGTACGTCTCGAAGGGGTGGTCGTCGCCCCGTACGCCGAGGATCTGGGCGTTGCTGGTGAAGGGGACCTCGACCGCGATCTCGCGGGCGGCCATCGTACGGGCGGTCCGCCGCCAGTCGTCCTCGTGGACCAGGTCGACGCCGTGGCCGATGCGGTCGGCGCGCGCGACGTTCACGGCCTCCTTGATGTGGAACTTCAGGTCCGCGGGCTTGACGAGACCGGGCCACAGCTCGCCCGCGTGCAGCGTCACGTGGACCTTGGGGTAGACCCCGCGCAGATACTTCAGCATGCGCATCTGCAGGCTGTAGTGGGTGAGCGAGCTGTCCCAGTCCTCGGGCTGCACGAGGTTGACCGCGACGAACCGCGGGTCCCGCTCGGCCAGGCGCATGCCGAGTGCCATCTGTGTGAAGACCCGCTCCGGCGAACTGCCGCGCGAGACCTGGGAGATCCAGCGCACGGGGAGGCGGCAGCCGGGCCGGGCACGGTCGGTGCCGCAGCGGGCGGCGGCGCGGAACTCGGTGTCCGCGTCGTCGGCCTCACCGCGCGCCTCGGTGACCAGCTTGTCCAGCCTGCCGCCGGCGGTCAGCCTGCCGTGCAGCCGGGCGAGGTCGGCGTCCCAGCCGACCTCGGCGGCGAGGCGCTTGGCGCCGTCGGACGCGGGGGAGACCATGGTCTCCAGATAGAACTGGTTCTGCGCGGCGACGTCGTCGGCGACCTCGGCGAGCAGCTTGCCGCGGTGCCGCCAGGTCACTTCGCCGAACTTGCCGAAGGTGTCGAAGAAGTGGTCGTGGCCGTTGCCGCCGGGCGGGAAGTCCTGCATGGACCAGGCCCGCACGAGCGCGTCGTGGAAGGCGCGGTCGGTACGGGCGTCGGCGGCCGGCCGGGTGCCGGTGCCGCAGGGCGCCGCGACGGCGGTCATCGTCGCCGTCTCGACGCACAGCCCGTCCTCGGCGGCGAGCTCGATGAGGTACTCGGTGGAGACCGCGCCGGAGAGGTGGTTGTGCAGGTCTCCGCCCTTGGGCAGATCGCGGAAGAAGTCGCGCAGCAGACGGGGGTGACCCCGCAGGGCGTCGAGCCGGGCGGCCGTGGCCGCCTCCAGGGCGGTGGCCGGGCGCGGCTGGGGCGCGGGGGGAGCGGTCGGAACGGCGTGGGCCCGCGTGCCGTACGCCGAGAGCGACGACAGCAGGGTCAGCGCGCTCAGACCCGCGGTGAACAGGGAGCGGTGCCGGCGTCGGGAGCCGGGGAGTGAAGCGGTCACCCCACATGATCGGCAACGCGGGCGCCCGATGCGTCGTACCGCTGCGGCGTGTGCGCCGGCGACCACTCGCGCGGGTGACCTCGGTGCCTACACTCCGTCGTCCATGGGCCAGATGTCGCCCGAACACCGTACGAAGGCGGAGAAGATGAGCACACCGACCGATCGTGTCGACCAGGAACTGGTCCGGGCGGCGGCACACGTCGCGGCGACGCGCTGCCGGGGCGACAACCACACCATGGCGGCCGCGGCGCGCGCCGGGGACGGGCGGATCGTCACCGCGGTGAACGCCTATCACTTCACCGGCGGCCCCTGCGCGGAGCTGGTCCTGATCGGCACCGCCGCCGCCCAGGGCGCCTACGACCTGGAGACCGTCGTCGCCGTGGGGGACCGCGACCGAGGCGTGGTGCCCCCGTGCGGCCGCTGCCGCCAGGTCCTGCTCGACTACTTCCCGGCGCTCGAGGTCATCGTCGGGACGAAGGACGGCCTGCGCACGGTGCCCGTCACCGACCTGCTTCCCGAGAGCTATGTCTGGGCGGACCACCAGCTCGACGCCGGCGAGGGCCCGGAGTTCCCCGTTCCGCTGTCAGGATGATCACTTCAGCGTTCGAGACGGGCGGTGGACACGCTGTGTAGGCACCTGTGAGCGCCACGCCTCTGGCACCGGTCCTCCTCGCCGCGTCAGGCGTCGCCTCGTCCCTGGCACCCGCTGCCGCGGCGCCCGCGGATCCGTCCTCCTCCGCCGCCTCTTTCCCGCCCGCGGCCGTCCCGTACCCGGCCGTCCCGCCCGGCGGAGTGATCCGGCTCACAACCTGTCACAGGGCGTGGATGGCCGACGTCTTGAGGCCGAACACCGTGCGACGGAGGAGGCATCATGACGGAGAACACACGGGTGGTCGTGATCGGTGGCGGCTACGCGGGCGTGATGGCGGCCAACCGGCTGACGCGCCGCGACGACGTGACCGTGACGCTGGTCAACCCGCGGGCGGAGCTCGTCCACCGGGTACGCCTGCACCAACTGGCGGGCGGCTCCGACGACGCGGTCGTCGCCTACCAGGACGTCCTGGCCGACCGGGTCCGGCTGGTGGTCGACAGCGTGACCGGGATCGACGCGGCCGGGCGCGGAGTGGCGCTGGCGGGCGGCGGCAGGCTCGGCTACGACTACCTCATCTACGCCGTGGGCAGCGGCAGCGCCGCACCGAGCGTGCCGGGGGCGGCCGCGTTCGCGTACCCGCTCGCGACCCTGGAGGAGGCCCGGCGGCTGCGGGCGGCCCTGGACACCGCGCCCGCGACGGCCCGGGTGACGGTGGTCGGGGCGGGTCCCACCGGCATCGAGACCGCCGCCGAGCTCGCGGAGCAGGGCCGCGCCGTGACCCTGGTCTGCGGCGGCGTCCTCGGCCCGTACCTGCACACCCGGGGCCGGCGCTCGGTCGCGAAGCGGCTCGCCGCCCTCGGGGTGACGGTCGTCGACGGCTCCGAGGCGAAGGTGACGGCCGTGACCCGCGACGGCGTGCGGCTCGCGGACGGCCGCGCGCTGCCGAGCGAGGTCACCGTCTGGACCGTCGGCTTCGGCGTGCCGGACCTGGCCGCGCGCAGCGGACTGAGCACCGACGCCGTGGGCCGGGTGCGCACGGACGAGACGCTGACCAGCGTGGACGACGAGCGCATCCTCGCGGCCGGGGACGCGGCGGCCCCCTCGGACCTGCCGCTGCGGATGAGCTGCCTGAACGCGCAGCCGCTGGGCGCGCGGGCCGCCGACACCGTGCTCAGCCGCCTCGCGGGCGAGCGGCCGGAGACCCTCCACCAGGGGTTCTACGCCCAGTGCGTCAGCCTGGGCCGCGAGGCGGGGATCTTCCAGTTCGCCGACAGGTCCGACGTCGCGGTGGGGCTGCACATCGACGGCGGCCTGGGCGCCAGAGTGAAGGAAGCGGTCTGCCAGGGGATCCTCCAGCACCTGGTCAAGGAGGCGCGCAAGCCGGGCTCGTTCCGGCTCCACCGCATGCCGGGAGGCGCCGACAGGCGCCGGCGGCTGCTGCGCGCCCACCTGGCCCGGAGCACCCGCCTCGCCCGGAGCGCCGAGGCACCGGCCGCCGCCGACCGGGGGGTCTGACCATGAGCGACGACGCCACCGACGCGGCGACGGAGGCGTTCGTCGCCCATCGCAGCCTGCTCTTCACCGTCGCGTACGAGGTGATCGGCTCGGCGGCCGACGCCGAGGACGTCCTCCAGGAGACCTGGTTGCGATGGGTCAGGGCGGACCTGGAGCAGGTGCGGGACCAGCGCGCCTACCTGGTCCGGATCACCACCCGCCAGGCCGTCGACCGGCTGCGCGCCCTGAAGCGCCGCCGCGAGGCGTACGTCGGTCCGTGGCTGCCCGAGCCGCTGCTGACCGCGCCGGACGTGGCCGAGGACGTCGAGCTGGCCGAGAGCGTGTCGATGGCGATGATGCTCGTCCTCGAAA
>NZ_JBEXQW010000053.1:0-52137 GCF_040612775.1 Streptomyces sp. NPDC006339 | reverse complement strand
CGCCGATGTCCCCCAGGCTTCGCCCGGGAGGTGCCCCCACCGCATGGACTCCCTCCTCCGCCTTGCGATCGCACGCACCAGACGCCGCTCCCTGACCCGGCCTGATCCAAAAGACACGGCCTAGCCCCCGCGCCGCCCACCCTGACCGACCTCACCCCACCCGTACCCGGAGGCCCCCGTGTCCGTGACCGCCTACCACCCCGGTTCCCTCGCCGTGCAGGACCGCCTCGGGGTCCGGCGGCTCGCCGAGCACGTGGGCCGCTCCATCGGGCCCGGCATCCGCCCCGTCGCCGCCGCCTTCCTGGAGGCGCAGCCCCTGCTGGTGCTCGGCGCCGCCGACGCGGACGGGCGGATGCGGGCGAGTCTGCTCACCGGTCGCCCCGGCTTCGTCCGGGCGACCGGCCCCCACACCGTCTCCGTGGCGGCCGACCTGCCCGAGGGCACCCCCGACGGCGCGCCCGTCGGCACGATCGCCCTCGACCCGCGCACCCGCCGCCGCATGCGGCTCAACGGCATCGCCCGGCGCAGCGCCCGCGGCTTCACCGTCGAGGCCGAGCAGGTCTTCTCCAACTGCCCCAAGTACCTCCAGAGGCGCGAGCTGTACGGCTTCGCCGACGCCCCCGGCCACCGGGCCGGTGCCGTGCGGCACGGCACGGCGCTCACCCCCGGCCAGGAGCGCCTGGTCCGTGCCGCCGACACCTTCTTCGTGGCGACCGCCGGGCCCGACGGCGCCGACGCCAGCCACCGCGGCGGCAACCCCGGCTTCGTCACCGTCGCCTCGCCCACCGAGCTGAGCTGGACCGACTACCCGGGCAACGCCATGTTCCTCACCCTCGGCAACCTGGAGGCCGACGGCCGCGCCGGCCTGCTCTTCCTGGACTGGGAGACCGGCACCACCCTCCAGCTCTCCGGCCGCGCGCACACCGTGTACGGCACGGGCGGCGACCGCGCCGTCCGCTTCCGCCTCGACCGGGTGACCGAGACCCCGGGCGCGAGCCCCCTGCGCTGGTCGGCACCCGAGTACTCCCCGGCCAACCCGCCTCTCTCCTGAAGCCAGGCCCCGAAGCCAAGGACCGCCCATGACCACGGCCCCACCGCCCACCCCCGCCACCCCGACCTCACCCGCCGCCCCGCCGCCGGCCCCGCCGCCCGCGAAGGCCCCCGCCCGCCCGCGCCCCCGCGTCCTGCTCGCCTCCACCGCCGTCAGCGTCACCGCGCTGCTCCTGCTGGTCGCCGTCGGCACCCTCCTCCACGAGCCGCTGCTCATCCCGCCGCTCGCCGCGAGCATGGCCCTCGTCGCGGGCGCGCCCGACCTGCCGCTCGCCCAGCCCCGCTCGGTCGTCGGCGGCCAACTCCTGTCCGCCCTCACCGGCTTTGCCGTCCTCGCCCTCACCGGCCCCGGCCTGTGGGGCGCGGCCGTCGCCGGCGGTCTCGCCCTCGGCGTGATGGCCGCCGCCCGCACCCCGCACTCACCGGCCGCGGCGACCGCCGTGATCGTCACCCTCCAGAATCCGCCGTTCCGGCCCTTCCTCGCCCTGCTCGCCCTCGCCGCCCTCCTCCTCGTCGCCACGGGCGTGGCCGGCGCCCGCGCGACGGGCCGCCGCTACCCCGCGTACTGGCTCTAATCTCCCTCTATGAAGACCGAGTTGAGGGTGGCGGCCTACGCCGTGTGCGTGCGGGACGGCGAGATACTCCTCGCCCGTTGGGTGACGCGGGACGGGCGCAAGCTCTGGACCCTGCCCGGCGGCGGGATGGACCACGGGGAGCTGCCCGTCGAGGCCCTCGTGCGGGAGGTCGAGGAGGAGACCGGGTACACGGCCGAGCCCGTCGCGCTGCTCGGCATCGACTCCATCCGCCGCCGCGACCGGACCACCCGCCTCGGCCGGCCCCTCGACTGGCAGGGCCTGCGGATCATCTACGAGGCCCGCGTCACCGGCGGCACCCTGCGCAACGAGGACGGCGGCTCCACCGACCTCGCCGCCTGGCATCCGCTGGAGGCCGTGCCCTCCCTCGACCGGGTCGAACTCGTCGACATCGGCCTCCAGCTCCGGCGCGACCGGCCGCCCGTGGGCCACTCGCACCTCTACGATCCGGCGAACGGCTGAAAACGGCTCAACCGTCGCGAGCGGTCTCAACCCGGCCCCCGCCTGCCGTGGTCCCCTCCCCCGACCGCAGCACAGCGATCAGCACAACGAACAGGGGAGCCCGTATGTCAGCCGCACGCACCACCCGCACCACCCGCACCGTCGTCGCCACCGCGCTCGTGGCCGGCCTCGCCGCCACCGCGCTCGCCGCCCCCGCCGTCGCCGCCGGCCCGCCGAAGCCGGGGGCGGGCCACGCGGCCACCCAGCAGGCCCTCGACGCCGCCGTGGCCGCGGGCGTGCCCGGCGCGGTCGCCCAGGCCCGCGACGGGAAGGACCGCTGGACCGGCACCGCGGGCGAGCGGAAGGGAAACGACCGCTACCGGGTCGGCTCCATCACCAAGACCTTCGTCGCCACCGTCCTGCTCCAGCTCCAGGCCGAGGGCCGGCTCGACCTCGACGACCCGGTCGAGAAGTGGCTGCCCGGCGTGGTCCGCGGCAACGGCAACGACGGCCGCAAGGTCACCGTCCGCCACCTGCTCAACCACAGCAGCGGCATCCACAGCTACACCGAGGACCCCGGCTTCCAGAAGAAGATCCTGGGCCCCGGCTTCCTGGAGCACCGCTACGACACCTGGACCCCGCGGCAGCTCGTCGACATCGCCATGACCCACGAGCCGGACTTCGCGCCCGGCACCTCCTGGAACTACTCCAACACCAACTTCGTCCTGGCCGGCATGGTGATCGAGAAGGTCACCGGCCGCCCGTACGGCAAGGCCGTCGAGAACCGGATCATCAAGCCGCTGAAGCTGCGCGCCACGAGCGTCCCCGGCACCGACGCCTCGATGCCGAAGCCCCACTCCCGGGCCTACTCGACGCTCACCCCCGACAACACCGCGGGCGAGGTGCACGACGTCACGCGCATGAACCCGAGCTTCGCGCACGCGGCGGGCGAGATGATCTCCGACTCCAACGATCTCCAGACCTTCTACCGCGCCCTGCTCAAGGGCCGGCTGCTGCCGAAGGCCGAGCTGCGCGAGCTCACGACCACGCTTCCGGTCTCCGCCGAACAGCCGCAGTACCGCTACGGGCTCGGGATCTCGTGGCAGAGGCTCGGCTGCGGCAAGGAGATCTGGGGGCACGGCGGCGGCATCCACGGCTCCCTCTCGGAGGCGCACGCCACCCGCGACGGCGAGCACTCCCTCGCCGTGAACATCAACGCCGACTGGACCGGCGACACGCAGAGCGTGCTCGAGGCCGAGTTCTGCGGAACGGCCCCGAAGAAGTAGGGCAGTCCGGACCCGGGAGGTTCAGCGGGGCAGGACGACGACGTAGGCGGCCGGCTGCCGGTCGGACGCGGCCATCAGGGCCGTACGGACCACGGTCGCCTGCTGGTCCATCGCCTCGCGCAGCTTGCGCGGGGTGATGTGGACGACGGTGATGCCGAGCCGCTCCAGGTGCTCGCGCTTGCGCGTGTACTCCGACCACAGCGCGTCGTCGTCCTGCCGGGGCGCCCGGGTGTCCAGCTCCACGGCGACCGCCTGGTCCGGCCAGTAGGCGTCCAGGCCGCCCAGGTGCGGGCCGCCCGGTAGCCGCAGGTCCACGTTCCACAGCGGGTCCGGCAGCCCGAACTCGCGCACCATCCGGTAGAGCCGCTCCTCGGCGATCGCCCGCCCCTCGGCGAGCAGCGCGTCCACCGCGTCCACCACATGCGGGCGGTTGAGCAGCCGGGCCCGGCTCAACTCCCGTACCACCGCGCCCGGTTCGCAGTGCCCGCCGCTCACCGCCTCGGTGAGCAGCCGGCGCACCACGCCCGCGTCGGACAGGGTCGAGACGGCGTCGGCGAGCGCGCGCGGGACCGGGGCGACCGGCAGCCCCTCGATCTCGGCGGCCCGCGGCAGCTCGGCGGTGCGCACCACCCGGACGTGACCGGTGGAGCGCGGCCGGCGGGTGCGGGCCACGAGGACGTCGACCCGGTCGACGAGACCGGGCGGGGGAGCGGAGGCGAAGCGGTGCAGGGAGAGCGCGGCGAGCCCGGTGATCATCCCCTCGGAGCGGGCGTGGCGCAGGGCCTCCCGGAACCGGTCGACACCGGTGTGGGGGAGGGGGGAGAGGGGGGCGTCGGGGGTGTTGTGGTTCATGCCGACGGTCTTCCGCCGTCCGGCGCTTCCTTAACCGCTGTTACACGCCCGTCGACAAACAGGGACAACCCCGCACTAAAGTACGTGCGTTCGAGTGCCGATGAACAGGGGTTTCCCACGCGAAGGCCCCCGGCGGCACATCCGCCGGGGGCCGTCAGCGCGTCGTGCGCCGGTCCGTCCGTACGGGCTACGCCGACGCGCGCCCGTCGCACTCCTGCGCCCGCAGCGCCCGCGCCAGGTCGTCGCGCGCCTCCAGGACGAGACGGCGCAGCGCCGGAGCGGCCGAGGCGTGCGCGGTCAGCCACGCGTCCGTCGCGGCCAGGGTCTCCGCACGGTCCTGGAGCCCCGGGAACAGGCCCCGCACCACGTCCATGCCGATCTGGATGGACCGGTCCGCCCAGATCCGCTCGATCGCCGCGAAGTACTTCTCCGCGTACGGCGCGATCAGCTCGCGCTGCGAGGGCTGCGCGAAGCCCGCGATCGTCGCCTCCACCAGCGCGTTGGACAGCGTGTCCGACTCGACGACCTGCGCCCACGCCTGCGCCTTGACCGCGGCCGAGGGCCGCGCGGCCAGGCAGCGCACCTGGTGGCGCTTGCCGGTCGCCGTGTCGTCCCGGGCCAGCTCCTCGCCGATCCGGGTCTCGTCGGCGCGGCCGTGCGCGGCCAGCGGCTCCAGGAACGCCCAGCGCAGCTCCTGGTCGACGTCGAGACCGTCGATCGCGGCCGTGCCGTCGAGCAGACCCTCCAGAAGCTGGAAATCGGCTTCCGTGGAGGCCACGGAGGCGAAGAAGCGCGCCCAGGTGAGCTGGTGCTCGCCGGCCGGCTCGGCGAGCCGCAGCTCGCGCAGACCGCCCTCGGCGAGCAGCCGCCCGCCCTCGGCCCGCCAGTCCGGCGCCGCGTAGTGGGTGACGGCCGACCGCGCCCAGGCGTGCACCATCTGGAGCACGCCGATGTCGGTCTCGCGGCCGGCGAAGTCGAGCACGACCTTGACGAAGTCACGGGCCGGCATGAGGCCGTCGCGGGTCAGGTTCCACAGCGCCGACCAGCACAGGGCGCGCGCCAGCGGGTCGGTGATGTCGCCGAGGTGGGCCCGCAGGGTGGCCAGCGAGCCCGCGTCGAAGCGGATCTTGCAGTAAGTGAGGTCGTCGTCGTTGACCAGGACCAGGTCGGGGCGCTCCTGACCGGCGAGCTCGGCCACGACCGTGCGGGTGCCGGTGATGTCCGCCTCGGCCCGCGCGTACCGGGTCAGCGTGCCGTCCGGCGCCACCCGGTAGAGGCCCACGGCGGCGCGGTGCGGGCGCAGCTCGTCGCCGTCCTGGAGCACGGCGAGCTCGGTGATCCGGCCCTCGGCGTCGTGGGTGACGGACGGCGTGAGGGTGTTGACGCCGGAGGTCTGCAGCCAGGACTTGGCCCACGCCTTCATGTCCCGGCCCGAGGTCTCCTCCAGGACGGTCAGCAGGTCCGCCAGAGCGGTGTTCTTGTAGGCGTGGCGCTTGAAGTAGCGGCGCGCGCCCTCCAGGAAGGCGTCCCGGCCCGCGTACGCCACGAGCTGCTTCAGGACGGAGGCGCCCTTGGCGTAGGTGATGCCGTCGAAGTTGAGCTTGGCGTCCTCCAGGTCACGGATGTCGGCCGTGATCGGATGCGTGGACGGAAGCTGGTCGGCGCGGTACGCCCAGGACTTGCGGTTGTTGGCGAAGGTCACCCAGCTATGGGTGAAGCGGGTCGCCTCGGCCAGCGAGAAGGAGCCCATGAAGTCGGCGAAGGACTCCTTCAGCCACAGGTCGTCCCACCACACCATGGTGACCAGGTCGCCGAACCACATGTGGGCCATCTCGTGCAGGATCACGTTGGCCCGGCGTTCGTACGCCGCCTGCGTCACCTTGCCGCGGTAGATGTACTCCTCGCGGAAGGTGACCATGCCCGGGTTCTCCATGGCGCCGAGGTTGTACTCGGGCACGAACGCCTGGTCGTACTTCCCGAAGGGGTACGGGTAGTCGAAGTGGTCGTGGAAGAAGTCGAAGCCCTGCTTGGTGATCAGGAAGACGTCGTCCGCGTCGAAGTGCTTCGCGAGCCCCTTGCGGCACATCGCGCCGAGCGGGATCTCGATCTCGGTGCCGTCGGCGAACGCGCGCTTGTAGGTGTCGGTGACGTAGTGGTACGGCCCCGCGACGACACACGTGATGTACGTGGAGATGGGCGCCGTCTCCGCGAAGCGCCACACCCCGTCCGCGCCCTGCTCGCCCACGCCGTTCGACCAGACCGTCCAGCCCTCGGGCGCGGTCACCTCGAAGCGGTACGGGGCCTTGAGGTCCGGCTGCTCGAAGTTGGCGAAGACCCGGCGGGCGTCGGCCGGCTCGTACTGGGTGTAGAGGTAGACCTCGCCGTCCTCCGGGTCGACGAAGCGGTGCATGCCCTCGCCGGTGCGGCTGTAGGCGCACTGGGCGTCCACCACCAGCACGTTCTCGTCGGCGAGACCGTCGAGCGCGATGCGCGAGCCGTCGAAGACGGCGGCCGGGTCGAGCGCCCGGCCGTTGAGGGTGACCGCGTTCACGGACGGGGCGATCAGGTCGGCGAAGGTGGCGTCGCCCTCGCCGGTCCGGCGGAAGCGGATCGTGGTCACCGAGCGGAAGGTGCGCACGTCCTCGGCGGACTCACCGACCGCCGAGCGCAGGTCGAGCGCGACCTCGTACCCGTCGACGGACAGCAGCGCGGCCCGCTCGTGGGCCTCGTCGCGGGACAGATTCTCACCGGGCACGGTCACTCCTTCGTGGCGCGTTCGAAACAGCACCGATCCTGCCATGTGCCACTGTCGCCCGGTACACGGGAATGCGGCCCGGTGGCCGTGATGTTGCCCTGCGTGGCGCACCCGACCACCTTCCGAGGAGTGACATGTCCGAGAACAGGACCACCGCCGACTTCTTCTTCGACCCGCTGTGCCCGTGGGCCTGGATGACCTCCCGGTGGATGCTGGAGGTGGAGAAGCTCCGCCCGGTCGACGTGCGCTGGAAGGTGATGAGCCTGGCCGTCCTGAACGAGGACCGCCTGGACGAGGTGTCGCCGGAGTACCGGGAGATGCTGGAGACCCAGGCGTGGGGCCCGGTCCGGGTGGTGATCGCCGCCCAGCAGTTGCACGGCGACGAGGTCGTCGGCAAGCTCTACACGGCGCTCGGCACTCGCTTCCACAACAACGGTGAGGGCCCGACCCGCGAGGCGATGGCCGGGGCGCTCGCCGACGTCGGCCTGCCGGCCGACCTGGTGGAGTACGCGGACAAGGACACCTACGACGCCGAGCTGCGCGCCTCCCACAAGGAGGGCATCGACAAGGTGGGCCAGGACGTCGGCACGCCGGTGATCTCCGTGCCCGGCGCGGACGGCACCGAGGTCGCCTTCTTCGGCCCGGTCGTCACCCCGACCCCGCGCGGCGAGGCGGCGGCGCGGCTGTGGGACGGCACCTTGCTCGTGGCGTCGACGCCGGGCTTCTACGAGATCAAGCGCACGCGGACGGCGGCGCCGAGCTTCGAGTAGCCGCCGCCCCCGCCGTACGGAAGAACCCCCGCGATTCACGTCATCGCGGGGGTTCTTCTTTCAACCGCCTGCCCGGTGAAGGTTGAGAAGACGATCACGAGCAGGACGTTCTTCGGGCCCCAGCCCCGGTCGGGCCCGAGGCGGGCCTGGTCGGGCCTCAGATGCCGATGAGCGGGGTGCGCCCCTTCGCGTCGGCGTAGCGCTTCTGCACGTCCTGCCAGTTGACGACCTGCCACATGGCGTCGATGAAGTCGACCTTCTGGTTCTTGTACTGGAGGTAGAAGGCGTGCTCCCAGGCGTCGAAGACCAGGATCGGGACCGAGCCCTGGCCGACGTTGCCCTGGTGGTCGTAGACCTGCTCGACGATCAGACGGCCGCTGATCGGCTCGTAGGCGAGGACGCCCCAGCCGGAGCCCTGGGTGGTCGCGGCCGCCTTGGTGAGCTGGGCCTTGAACTTGGCGAAGGAGCCGAAGGACTCGGTGATCGCGTCGGCGAGCTCACCGACCCCGTCGGCCGCCAGCGGCTCGCCGCCGCCGCCGTCCTTCGGGCTGTTCATGTTGTTCCAGTAGATGGAGTGCAGGATGTGGCCCGACAGGTGGAAGGCCAGGTTCTTCTCCAGGCCGTTGATCGCGCCCCACTGCTCCTTGTCGCGGGCCTCCTCGAGCTGCTCCAGCGTGTCGTTCGCACCCTTGACGTACGCGGCGTGGTGCTTGTCGTGGTGCAGCTCGATGATCTGCGGATTGATCACCGGCTCCAGCGCCGCGTAGTCGTACGGCAGCTCCGGAAGTGTGTAGATCGCCATGTGCCGAGCCCCTTCGACTGACTGCTTATTGCAACCTCTATGCAAGTGCAGGCTAGCAGCAGGTGCGACCGTTGTTGATCAGTCGCTGGTCCTAGGTCATCCGGTCCGCCGGGCACACCGGGTGGACCGGGTGGACCGGGGCGGCGCGGCGGCGCCCGCCCGCCGCCGGCGAAACGCACCGAGGAATCGTTTTTCTGAGGTCAACCGCGCGCTATTCCTTAGCTTTTTCGAGGGGCGTGCGGATAAAACGTGCGCATGCCTTTCCCGGGGGCGGCTTCCGGTGTCGAGTATGGAGGAGTCCAGACGCCGTACGGGAAGGTGCACCGGTTTTGTCTCAGTCATTGAAGGGCGTGGAACTCCCACCCCTCTATTGTCCGCTGGAATCGGCCGTCCACCCCCGTGTGCGGGAGGTGGAGAAACGAGCGGTCGCCTGGATCGCCGAGAGCGGTATGTGCGCCGACGAGGAGGAGCGGGCGTGGGTGGTGGCCACGCACAGCACGGACTTCTTCGGCCGCTTCGCGCCGGTGGCCGACGACGACCGGCTCCTCGCGACCTCGCTGTGGGTGTACTGGGGCTTCGGGTTCGACGACGCCCGCTGTGACAACGGCCCGCTGAGCACCCGGCCCGCCCAGTTCAACGCGCTGGCCGGCGCGGTGCAGCGCGCCGCGGAGGCGCCGACGGCCGTCGACGGCGGCGAGCGTTTCATCCGCCCGCTGCAGGACATCATCGGCCGCTTCAGATCACTCGGGACCGCGCCCCAGGTGCGCCGCTTCCTCGTCGCCCAGCGCGCCTGGCTGTCCGGGGTGGCCTGGCAGATCGGCAACCAGGCGGCGGGCCGGATGCCGGACCTGGACGAATACCTCGCCATGCGGCTGCTGTCCAGCGGCGGCGAGCCGACCTTCGCGATGCTGGAGCTGGCGACCGGGGCGGAGGTGCCCGACGCCGAGCTGCACCGGCCCGCGGTGCGGGCGCTGACCGAGATGGCGATCCTGGTCGCGGCCCTGGACAACGACCGCCACTCCCTGCACAAGGAACTGTCGCGCGGTCACGCCGACCAGAACATCTACAGCGTGCTGACCTACCACCGGCAGCTCCCCCTGGCCGAGGCGGTGGCGGAGGCCGCCCGGATCCGGGACCGGGTGCTGACGCGGTTCCTGCGGCTGCGCGACCGGGTCCGCCCGCACGCCGGCGCGGAGCTCGCCCGCTATCTGGAGGGCCTCGGCCACGGCGTACGCGGCAACGCCGAGTGGGGGCTGCGGGTGCCGCGGTACCTGAGCCTGGGGCGGGTGCCCGACCCGATGGACGAGGAGCCGCTGGAGTGGGCCCCGGCCCCGGCGGACGACCGCGCGGCACCGCTGCCCGGCGCGCCCTCGGTGGCCTGGTGGTGGGACGACGTACTGGCCTGACCGCCGGAGGAACCGCCGTCGTACAAAAGAAAGAAATGGGCGGGGACCGGGCGGAAAAATGGATACGCATATTGATGGTCCAATGCGCCGCCTCCCGCCTCCTTCGAGCGAATCACGCTCGGATTCCCTCGCCGGCGACCGGCCGGCGGATAAGCTCGCCGATGTTCCCCATTCCGTTCTTTCAAGGAGGAATTCCATGTCCGTCATTCGTCGCGCGGCGGTGGTTTCCGTACTGGCGGCCGCACTCGTCACCGGAGCCGCCGGTGCCCAGGCGTTCGCCGCGTCCGCCGCGCCGGCCACGATCGGTGACTTCGACGGGCCGGGCCGCGGCCACGACCGCCCCATCATGTTCGGCCCCTTCGAGATCCCCCGGAACGGAAGCGTCGGCTTCCACTGGGGAACCTCCAACCGAGGCGGCGGCATGGGCTTCTGACGAAGCCGGCCGCCACGCGCGGGGCGGCGTCTCTCCCGGTGGGGTACGGCACGACGGGGCCGTACCCCACCTTCGCGCGTCCGGGGCCGAACGGCCGCCCGCCGCCGCGGACTCAGCGCTTGAGCGTGGCCGCGCTGGCCACCAGGACCCCGATGACACACACCAGGATCAGCACGGCGTCGCGGACGAAGACACCCGTGACGCCCTCGTGCGTGGCCGCCTCGGTGGCCGCCTGCACCGCGTACGTCATCGGCATGAGCATGGCCAGGCCGTCGAGCGCGTCGTGCATCTCGGCCCGGGGCACGAACAGACCGCACACCAGGAACTGCGGCAGCACCCCCGCCGGGAGGAACTGCACGGCCTGGAACTCGTTGCGCGCGAAGGCGCTGACGAGCAGACCGAGCGCCAGCCCCAGCAGCGCCCCGAGCATGGCGATGACCATGAGGAGATACGCGGGCCCCTTGATGTCGAGGCCGAGGGGGCCGATCGCCAGCAGGGTCGAGAGCACGGCCTGGAGCAGGGCGAGGAAGGCGAAGGCCAGGCTGTAGCCGAAGACGATGTCGAGGCGCTGGACCGGCAGCGTCAGCAGGCGCTCGGCCGTTCCCGAGGTGCGCTCCCGCAGGGTCGAGACCGAGGCCACCAGATACATCACGATGACCGGGAAGATCCCGAAGACCTGCGGGCCCACGCGCTCGAAGCTCTCCTCGGCGTCGCGGAACATGAGCTTCAGCAGGACCATCAGCATGCACGGGATGATCAGCATCAGCGCGGCGCTGCCCCGGTCCCGGGAGATCTGGAGCAGGACGCGCTGGGCCGTGGCCGCGGTGATGCCGGGGGAGAAGGGGAGGGGGCGTCCCCGGAACCGGGGGACGGGCTGATGCGATGTCACCGTCGACCTTCGGAGGCGAAGAACGGGCCGTCGTGCTGGGGCACGTCGTCGCTCATCAGCGGTTGGGGGATGGACTGGGAAACCGGCCGGGGGCGGGCCTCGGCCTGGGCCGCGGCGGCGACCAGATGCATGAAGGCGGCCTCCACGTTCGCGCGGCCGGTGTGGCGGAGCAGGTCCTCGCGCGTGGCGGCCGCCAGCAGCCGTCCGTTGCGCATGAGCAGCAGCCGGTCGCAGCGGTCGGCCTCGTCCATGACGTGACTGGACACGAGCAGGGTCGTCCCCTCCTCGGCGAGCCGGCCGAACACCTCCCAGAGCTCGTGGCGCACGAGGGGGTCGAGCCCCACGGTCGGCTCGTCCATCACGAGCAGATCGGGCGTGCCCAGCAGGGCGACGGCGAGGGAGACCCGGGAGTACTGCCCGCCGGAGAGCTGCGAGACCAGCTTGTCGGCGTAGTCGGCGAGCGCGACCTCCTTGACGACGCGGACCACGGCGTTCTCCCGGCGCCAGCCGCGCATGCCGAGGGCGGCGGCGAAGTACCGCAGGTTCTCCAGCACGGTCAGGTCGGCGTAGACCGAGGGGGCCTGGGTGACGTAGCCGACCCGGCAACTGAGCGCGGGAGAGCCGGCGGGAGAGCCGAGGACCTGGACGTGTCCGGCCGACAGCGGCTGGATGCCGACCAGCGAGCGCAGCAGCGTCGTCTTGCCGCAGCCGCTCGGACCGAGCAGACCGACGATCGAGCCCTGGGGCACGGAGAAGCTGACGTCCTGCAACAGGACCTGCCTGCCCCGTGTGACGTGCAGGCCGTACACGCTGACAGCCGGAGGGCAGCCGGACACTCCCCGCCCTTTCCCTGAATGACGTCGGTCTGGTTCCCGGTCGATTGCGTCGCACCGCTCACGCCCGGGACGCGAGAGTCGCGTGACGTGGCGGCTGCATGGCAACGCCGTGGAGGCGCCGTTGGTTACGGACCCGTGGTCCGTTCAGTGGTCGCGGCCGGTGAGCAGCAGCGCCAGGTCGTGCAGCCGCCGGTACGCCTCCGGGCTCGGCTCGGCCCGGGCCAGGGCCCGCATCGCCGCCGACGTCTGCCGCCTGACCTCCTGTTCGGTCCGCTCCCGCCCGCCGGCCCGCTCCACCAGCTCCACCGCCCGGGCGACCTCCGCCTCCCCGAGCGGGCCGGGCCGCTGCAGGAGCTCGGCGAGGCACCGGCCCGCCTCGCCCGGGTCGGCCAGGGCCGCCACCACCGGCAGCGACTTCTTACGCGCCGCGATGTCGGCGCCGACCGGCTTTCCGCTGCGGTCGGAGGCGCCCCAGATGCCGAGCAGGTCGTCCACGCACTGGAAGGCCACCCCCAGGCACCGGCCGAAGTCCCTCAGCCCGTCCACCCGCCGTTCCGGCGCGCCGGCGAGCAGACCGCCGAGGGCACAGGCCGTCCCCATCAGGGCGCCGGTCTTGCCGGCGGCCATCGCGAGGTACTGGTCGACCTCGACGCTGCGGCGGTCCTCGAAGGCCACGTCCTGGCTCTGGCCCACCATGAGCTCGGCCAGCATCGACAGCATCTCCCGTACCGCCAGGTGCCCGGCCGGGGCCGGGATCCGGCCGAGGGTGCGCAGGGCGCAGACCAGCAGGGCGTCGCCGGTGAGCACGGCCGCGGGCGTGCCGAACACCGTCCAGGCCGCGGGCCGGTGGCGGCGCAGCCGGTCGCCGTCGATGACGTCGTCGTGCAGCAGGGAGAAGTCGTGGACCAGCTCCACCGCGACCGCGCCGGGCACCGCGTCCTCGGCCGCGCCGCCGACGGCCTGGGCCGAGAGCAGGACGAGGGCGGGCCTGACGGCCTTGCCGCCGCCGGCCGGCCCGGCCGGGAGCGGGGTGCCGTCCGCCTCGGTCCAGCCGCGGTGGTAGCCCACCACCCGCGCCTCCGGCGCGGGCACGTTGCCGACCTCGTCCCGCAGCGCCGGGGTCACGAGATCCCGGGCCCAGCCCAGCAGGGGGCGCGCCGCCGCCGGCGCGCTCCTGTCCCTGGTGGCGATTCCGCTCATGCGCGACTCCCGGTGTGTCCTGCTGGGGAGGACGCTCCCGGGATGCCCGCAGGGGCATCGCAGCGTCCGTGTGCGTGCGTCATGGCTCCACCTAAGCGAGTCGACGGGCGCCCGCCCCGGCTGCGCTGCCGCGAAACCGGAAAGATCACCTCAGCAGGGGACGGGGGGCTGATCTGCGGATTGTCCACTGGCCCTATCGGCGCGCGCCCGGCGCATTCCGCGCACGCCCGTGAGCCGTCGTGACGACGAAGAACCCCCGGACCGGTCGGGTCCAGGGGCTCTTCGTCCAGGGGTTCTCGAGGGCGGGTGTACGGGCCCGGGGCCGGTCAGACCTGCTCGGCCGCGGTCTCCCGCTCCTTCGCCGCCTTCTCCCGCGCCTTCTGCAGCGCGAAGCCGACCGCCGCGAGCAGCAGTGTCAGACCGCCCGTGTAGTAGAGCTGGATCCGGGTGCCTTCCTCGCGGGCCATCAGGAAGAAGATCCCCGCCATGCCGGCCAGCGCCACCCAGGTCAGCACCGGGAAGCCCCACATCTTCACGACCAGCTTCTCCGGCGCCTCGCGCTCGGTCCGCCGGCGCAGCACCAGTTGGGAGACCGCGATGAAGAACCAGACGACCAGGATGATCGCGCCGATGGTGTTGAGCAGCCAGATGAACGCCTTGTCGGGCGACCAGTAGCTGAGCAGCACACAGCCGAAGCCGAAGACCGAGGACACCAGCACGGCCGGCCGCGGCACGCCGCCGAAGGTGCGGCCGAGCGCCTTCGGGCCCTGCTCGCGGGCGACCAGCGAGCAGGCCATGCGGGAGGCGCCGTAGATGTTGGCGTTCATGGCCGACAGGAGCGCGACCAGGACGACCACGTTCATGATCTGGCCGGCGGCCGGGATGCCCAGGTGGTCGAGGGTGGCCACGTACGGGCCCTTGTCGACGACCGCCTTGTCGCCCCACGGGACGAGGGTGACGATGACCGCCATGGAGCCGATGTAGAAGACCGCGATGCGCCACATCGCCGTACGGACGGCCTTGGCGACGCCCTGCACGGGGTGCTCGGACTCGGCCGCGGCGATCGTGACGGTCTCCAGACCGCCGTACGCGAAGACCGAGGCGAGCAGACCGACGATCAGGCCCTCGGAGCCGTTCGGGAAGAAGCCGCCCTCGCCCGTCAGGTTCGCCGTGCCCGGGGCGTCGGCGCCCGGCAGGACACCGGCGATGGCGAGGACGCCGATGCCGAGGAAGAGGACGATGGCGCCGACCTTGAGGGCGGCGAACCAGAACTCGAACTCGCCGAAGTTCTTCACGGCCGCGAGGTTGGTGGCGCAGAAGACCAGCATGAAGAGGGCCACCCACGCCCACTCCGGGGTGCCCGGGAACCAGCCCGTCATGATCTTCGCCGCGCCGATGCCCTCCAGACCGACCGCCACGCACAGCAGGAACCAGAAGGCCCAGCCCGCCGTGAAGCCGGCCCACGCGCCGAGCGCCCGCTCGGCGTGGACGGAGAAGGAACCGGAGGCCGGATTCGCCGCCGACATCTCGCCCAGCATCCGCATGACCAGCATGACGAGCACACCGGAGATCGCGTAGGCGAGGACGATCGACGGGCCGGCCGCGGCGATGCCGGCGCCGGAGCCGACGAAGAGGCCGGCGCCGATGACGCCGCCGAGCGCGATCATGGACAGATGGCGCTGCTTGAGGCCGTGGGCCAGGCCGCCGGCGGGTGCGGTCGCGTCGTCCTTGCGATCGTCCGGCGCGGGCGCGGTGGTCCGAGACATGGGCGAGCCCTGTTCGCTAGCTGAGACGGGGAGGGTGGCCCACAGTCTGTGGCTCGGCACCGCTCACGGGGAACGGATGTCCGCTATACGGGCACGACCTTCACACAAGGTGAAGATTCCGTAGCGCTTCGTCGAGGAATCCGTGGCTCAGTCGCCGCGGCCCGCGCGGGCGCCGCGCAGCTCCCGCACCCACGCCACCGCGAGCACCGCCGCCGTCGCCCCGGCCGACCACAGCACCTGGGGCCGCGCCCCGTCGTCGAGCAGCATCAGCACGAGCACCGCCGCCATCGCGGCCAGCGCCGTCCAGGTCAGCCACGGGAAGCCCCACATCCGCAGGTTCAGGGTCTGCGGCGCCTCGCGCTCGATCCGGCGCCGCAGCCGCAACTGCGACACCGCGATCAGCGCCCACACGAACAGCAGCACCGCGCCGACCGCGTTGAGCATGTAGAGGAAGACGGAATCCGGCCACTTCAGATTGAGCAGGACGGAGAGGAAGCCGAAGGCCACCGAGGCGAGCACCGCCCGGCGCGGCACCCCGCCGCCCGAGACCCTCAGCAGGCCCTTCGGCGCCTCGCCGCGCTCGGCCAGCGAGAACACCATCCGCGAGGAGCCGTACAGATTGGCGTTGAGCGCCGACAGCAGCGCCACGAACACCACCACGTTCATGATCTGCCCGGCCGCCGGCACCCCGATCGCGTCAAGGACGGCCACGTACGGCGACTCGCCCGGCCGCATCGCGGTCCACGGCAGCAGGGTCACGATCACCAGCATCGAGCCCACGTAGAAGAAGAGGATCCGCCACACCGCGCTGCGCACCGCCCGCGCCACGTTGCGGGCCGGGTCGTCCGACTCGGCCGCCGCGATCGTCACGACCTCCAGACCGCCGAACGCGAAGACCACGGCGAGGACGCCGGAGACGACGCCCTCCCAGCCGTGCGGCAGGAAGCCGCCCTGCCCGGTCAGATTCGCCAGGCCCACCGGGTCAGTCTCGGGCAGCCATCCCCCGATCGCCAGCACGCCGAGCACCAGGAACAGCACGATCGCGCCGACCTTGAGGGCGGCGAACCAGAACTCGAACTCGCCGAAGTTCCTCACCGCCGCCAGATTGGCGGCCGTGAACACCAGCATGAACACCAGCACCCAGCCCCACTGCGGGATCCCCGGCACCCAGCCGTGCGCGATCCGCGCCGCGCCCGTCGCCTCCACGGCGAGCACCACGACCAGCAGGAACCAGTACAGCCAGCCCACCGAGAAACCGGCCCAGCGGCCGAGCGCCCGCTCCGCGTGCACCGAGAAGGCGCCGGAGGCCGGCATCGCCGCCGACATCTCGCCCAGCATCCGCATGACCAGCATCGCGAGCGCGCCCGCGAGCAGATACGAGACGACGATGCCGGGACCGGCGACGGCGATCCCCGCGCCGGAGCCGACGAAGAGACCGGCGCCGATCACCCCGCCGAGCCCGAGCATCGTCAGGTGACGCTGTTTCAGCCCGTGCGAGAGCGGCTCGGGTTCGGGGGCGAGGGAGTCGGGCATGGAGGAATCGCTCTCGGACGGTTTATGGAGACCCCACAGTCTCTCCGGTGACAGGCCGATGGCGCAAAAGGGACCTGCGGGCAGGACTGCCCAGTGACAAGCGTCACGCTGCATCCGGTGGGGAAACTGCGCTTTGTTTGATCTCCACGAAGGGCTCGGCCCGTGCTTTGTGGGCGGCTGACCGTGATCGGCCGTTCACTCCTGGCATACGGTCGAGCCTGACCGTCCCGTCCCTGTCCCCGTCACCCTCACGGAGTACCGATGAGCACCGCCGCCGCCCCCGTCTCCTCCCTCCGGTCCGGCGGGGTACCCCCTACCGAAGGTAAGGGGACCCTCGCCGACCTGATCCCCGCCGGCCGCGTCCGCGACATCGCGCTGGTCGCCGGCGGCGCCGCGCTGACCGGCCTGGCCGCGCAGCTCTCCGTCCCGGTCCCGGGCTCCCCGGTCCCGGTCTCGGGCCAGACCTTCGCCGCCCTGCTCGTCGGCACCGCGCTCGGCGCCCGCCGCGGCTTCCTGGCGCTCGGCCTGTACGCCGTGGCCGGCGTGGCGGGCGTGCCGTGGTTCGCCCAGGCCACCTCCGGCTGGGCCATGCCGTCCTTCGGCTACATCCTCGGCATGCTGCTCGCCGCCACCGTCGTGGGCGCCCTCGCCCGCCGCGGCGCCGACCGCTCCGTGCGGCGCATGGCCGGCACCATGGTGCTCGGCTCCGCGATCATCTACGCGGTCGGCGTCCCGTACCTGGCCCTGGCCACCGGCATGTCGCTCGGCCAGGCCGTCGCCGCGGGCCTCACCCCGTTCCTCATCGGCGACGCCCTCAAGGCGGCCCTCGCCATGGGCGCCCTGCCGGCCGCCTGGAAGCTCATCGGCCGCAAGGGCTGAGCGCCCGGCCCCGTCCCCGGGGCCTCAGCGCGTCCCGAACCCCCCGAAGAGGTTCGCCGGGTCGAGTTCCCCCTTGACCGCGGCGAGCCTCTTCGCCGTCCCGGCGTCGTACAGCCCCTCCGTCCGCCCGCCGTCGCCGAAGGCGAAGGCCGCGGCCCGGCCGATCGCGTGCGGCGCCAGGGCCTGCGCCACGCGCGCGTGCAGCGCGCCGACCGGCGCCACGCCCTCCTCGTCGAGCGGGTAGAGCGCGCGGACCAGCCAGCCCGCCTCGCGGTACGCGGCCGGGTTCGGCACCGGCGCCCCGGCCGCCAGGGCCCCGCCCAGATGGTTGAGCTGCACCACCGCCATCCGCCCGGCCCCCGGCCCGGTGAGCCGCAGCACCCGGGCGAGCGCGTCCTCGTCGAGGGCGTCGAGGAGGATCCCGTCGCCCCAGTAGGCGTGCGGGAAGTCCGGGTCGGCGTGGATGGTGTGGCTCTCGGTGTACGGCAGTTCCCGCAGCGAGTCGGCGAGGGCGGGCCCGATCGCCCGCAGCGGCGCCACCAGCCGCTCGCCCTCGGCCGCGTCCCCGGTGAAGGCGACCCGCACCGACAGGACGTGCCGGCCGCGCAGGTGCGGCGGCAGCGCGGGCGCGTCGGGGTAGACCAGGGCGGCGAGCGAGGAGGTCAGCGTCTCCGGCAGCTCCCGCGCCCACGCCGCGTAGCCGCGCAGCACCTCGGCCGGGTCCACCACGGCCCCGTCGAAGGAGACCGAGCCGCCGTAGAGCCGGGCGACCGGCAGCAGGCCGATCTCCACGGAGGTGACCACCCCCAGGCCGTGGCCGCCGCCGAGCACCGCCCCGAAGAGCTCGTCGCCCGGTGCGAGCCGGCGCGCGGTGCCGTCCGCCGTCACCAGGTCGAGCGCGCGGACCCGGTCGGCGGCCCAGCCGTACGTACGGCCGAGGATGCCCAGGCCGCCGCCGAGCAGGTAGCCGACCACGCCGACGCCCGGCGAGGAGCCGTTCAGCGGGGCGAGGCCGTGCGGCGCGGCGGCCTCGATCACCTGGCCCCAGCGGGCCCCGGCGCCGACCCGCGCGGTGCGGGCCGCCGGGTCGACGAGGACCTCGTCCATCCGCCGGGTGCCGAGGAGCAGCCCGCCCTCGACCGGGCCGCGGCGGCCGTGCCCGGTGGACTCGACGGTGACCGTGAGGCCGTGCTCGGCGGCGTACCGGACGGCGGCGCGGACCTCCTCGGGCCCGGTGGGCTCCACGACCCGGTCGGGCCGCACGGGGAAGGCGGTCTGGAATCCGGTGATCTGCCCGGCGGTGGCGGTGGCGGTGGCGGTGGTCGGCGCTTCGGACATGGAAAGGCTCTCCGTTCCCGAGGTGGTCGGTGTACGGAGAGCCTTTCGCGGATACCTGACAGCCTCCGTCAGGTATGGACAGCGGTCGTGCGGATCAGATCCGCTCGCTCTCGCCGCGCTTGCGCAGCCGCTCCTTGACGAGGCCGATCGCGAGCACGAGCGCGGCCACCAGCAGCGAGAGCACGACCTGCTCGCGGTTGCTGCCGCCGGCGTAGACCATGTAGCCGAGGACGAAGACGATCATCGCGGCGGTCGCCCAGGTCAGGTACGGGAAGAGCCACATCTTCACGACCAGCTTCTCGGGCGCCTCGCGCTGGATGATCCCGCGCATCCGCAACTGGGTCAGGCAGATGACCAGCCAGACGAAGAGGGCGACGGCGCCGGAGGAGTTCAGCAGGAAGGCGAAGACGTCGTCCGGCCGCCAGTAGTTGAAGAAGACCGCCACGAAGCCGAAGACCACGGAGGCGAGGATCGCCGTCACGGGGACGCCGCGGGGGTTGGCGCGGGCGAAGGACTTCGGCGCGTCGCCGCGCTGGCCGAGGGAGAAGGCCATGCGGGAGGCGGTGTAGAGGCCCGAGTTCAGGCAGGACAGCACGGCGGTCAGGACGATCACGTTCATGATCTGGCCGGCGGCCGGGATGCCGATGGAGTCGAGGGCGGCGACGTACGAGCCCTTCTCGGTGATCGACTTGTCGTTCCACGGCAGCAGGGTGAGGACGACGAAGATCGAGCCCAGGTAGAAGACGCCGATCCGCCAGATCACGCTGTTGGTCGCCTTGGTCACGGCGCGCTGCGGGTCCTCCGACTCGCCTGCCGCGAGGGTGACGATCTCGCTGCCCATGAAGGAGAAGACGACCATCAGCACACCGGTGAGGATCGCGCCCGCCCCCATCGGGAAGAAGCCCCCGGTGTCGGTGAGATGGGCGAAGCCCGCGCCCGGGTTGTCCGAGCCCGGCAGCACGCCGAAGACGCCGAGCAGGCCGATGACGACGAAGGCGGCGATGGCGACCACCTTGATGCCGGCGAACCAGAACTCGAACTCGCCGTACGAGGCGACGGAGCCGAGGTTGGTGGCGGTGAGGACCACCATCACGATGAGCGCCCAGGCCCACTGCGGGACGGCCGGGATCCAGCTCTCCAGGATCACGGCGCCGGCGGTCGCCTCGACCGCGAGCACGACGACCCAGAAGAACCAGTACAGCCAGCCGATGGTGAAGCCGGCCCAGCGGCCGAGCGCCCGGTCGGCGTAGGCGGAGAAGGAGCCGGAGGAGGGGCGGGCGGCGGCCATCTCGCCGAGCATCCGCATCACGAAGACGACCATGGCGCCGACGAGCGCGTAGGAGAGCAGGATGGCGGGGCCGGCCGCCGCGATTCCGGAGCCGGAGCCGACGAAGAGACCGGCGCCGATGACGCCGCCGATGGCGATCATCGACAGGTGGCGGTTCTTGAGGCCGGCCTTGAGGCCGTCGGAGCCGTGGGCGGCGGGGGAGTCCTGGGAGTGGCCGGGGTTTCCGGTGTTCCCGCCTTCCTTCGCCAGGGTCGGCTGCGTGTTCATGAACGCTTCCTTCGGGTGTGGGGGCTGCTCGGGTCGCGAGCCGGAGACATGTAACCCGGAGACCGGTCAGTACGGAAGAGATGATTCCGGATCGTGATTCAGGACATATGCCGGAGAAAAGGTCCGGACCAGCGGGACGAAAGCCCCGGACGAAGGTCCCGACCCCGCTGACCGCTACCCCGCCCCGGCCGTGCCACACTCGGACCATGCGCGTCTACCTCGGCTCCGACCATGCCGGCTACGAACTCAAGAACCACCTTGTCGAATGGCTGAAGGCCCACGGCCACGAGCCCGTCGACTGCGGTCCCCACATCTACGACGCCCAGGACGACTACCCGCCGTTCTGCCTGCGCGCCGCCGAGAAGACGGCCGCGGACCCGGACAGCCTCGGCATCGTGATCGGCGGCTCCGGCAACGGCGAGCAGATCGCCGCCAACAAGGTCAAGGGCGTCCGTGCCGCCCTCGCCTGGAGCGAGCAGACCGCCGCCCTCGGCCGCGAGCACAACAACGCCAACGTGATCTCCATCGGCGGACGCATGCACTCCCAGGAAGAGGCGACCAAGTTCGTCGAGATCTTCCTGAGCACCCCCTACTCGGGCGACGAGCGCCACACCCGCCGCATCGACATGCTGAGCGCGTACGAGACCACCGGCGAGCTCCCCCCGATCCCGGCCCACCACCCGCAGCACGAGGTCTGATCAGCACCCATGCCTGAGGGGCACACCATCCACCGGCTGGCCGCCGACTACCGGGAACGGTTCGGCGGCCGGCCGGTGCGCGTCACCAGCCCGCAGGGCAAGTTCGCCGACTCCGCCGCCCTCCTCGACGGCACCGTCCTCGCCCGCACCGAGGCCCACGGCAAACACCTCTTCCTTGGCTTCCCCGGCGACGAGTGGATCCACATCCACCTCGGCCTCTTCGGCAAGGTCGGCTTCGGCGACGCGCCCGCGCCCCCGCCCACCGAAACGGTCCGCCTCCGGCTCGCCGATACCCACTCGTACGTCGACCTGCGCGGGCCCACCACCTGCGCGCTCATCACCGACGGCGAGAAGCGGGCGATACACGACCGGCTCGGCCCCGACCCGCTCCGCGACGGCGACCGCCCCGACAAGGCGTGGCAGCGGATCTCCCGCTCCCGCACCACCATCGCCGCCCTGCTCATGGACCAGAAGGTCATCGCCGGCGTCGGCAACGTCTACCGCGCCGAGGTCCTCTTCCGGCACGGCATCGACCCGTACCGCGCGGGCAAGGACCTGACCGAGCGGGAGTGGCGCGCGATCTGGGACGACCTCGTGGCCCTGATGCGCGAGGGCGTGCGGCTCAACCGCATCGACACCGTCCGCCCCGAGCACACCCCCGAGGCGATGGGCCGCCCGCCGCGCGTCGACGACCACGGCGGCGAGGTCTACGTCTACCGCCGGGCCCACCTGCCCTGCCACATCTGCGGCGGCGAGATCCGCACCGCCGACCTCGCCGCCCGCAACCTCTTCTGGTGCCCGGCCTGCCAGAGCGCCTAGCAGGCCCCTCCGGGGCCCCTAGAAGCCGTGCGGCAGCCACGGGGCGACCGGCGAGCCGAAGGCGACGGACGCCTCCACCAGCGCGCCCTCGCGCAGCTCCCGCACCCGCCCCGCCGCCGCGAGCGACAGCAGCGACACCCCGCCCAGATACGCCGAGCCCAACTCCCGTACGGACAGCGACAGGTCGGCCGGCTCGTCCGTACGGACGCAGACCGCGCCCTTCGCGTCACCCGTCAGCCGCCAACGCCCCTCGTTCCACGGGCAGAAGGCGTCCTCGACCTCGAACACCATGTCCACCGGGGCCTGGTACGTCCGGGCCTCCAGGGCCGCGCCGACCTCCACCAGACGCACGTGCAGCCCGTCCCGCAGCGTCATCGCGCACCGCCGGACGTCCGAGACCAGGTGCTGCCAGCCGTCGTCCACGGGACGGCTGCGGAAACGGACCTCCGAGGTCAGATCCACCGAGCACAGGAAGCGCCACAGCGCGGCCTCCGCCGCCGGGTCCAGACCCGCCAGCTCCTGCACCGCGACCACACCGCTCGCGCCCGTGTAGTCCCACTGCGGCTTGATCGCGTAGTGCGCGAAACCCACGACCTCCCCGTCCCGCTCGGCGAGCACACAGTGCCGCGGCGAAGCGCCGTCCCGGTCGCCCGGTGGGTCGATCAGCGGCAGCCGCTCCCAGCCGGGGCGGCGGGCCAGCATGCCGGGGCGGCGCGGCACGAGCCGCGCGTACACCGCCTCGCAGGCGCCGGCGGCCTCCGCCAGGCCCGCCCGCCGCAGCGTCACCCCGTCCGTCTCCGGCGGCACCGTCAGCCGCACCCGGGTGGTGTCGATCGACCCGTAGGCCGAGTACGCGGCGACGCCGTACCCGAACCGTCCGTAGATCTCCGGCTCCGACGCCGTCAGGACCGCCAGCGGCTCGCCCCACGCGCGGACGTCGTCCAACTGACGCCGCATCATCGAGGTGAGGATGCCGCGCCGCCGGTGCGTCCCGGCCACGCTCACCATCGTCACCCCCGCCGCCGGCACCGCCGCGCCGCCCGGCACGGTCAGGCGGAACGTGAACGCGCCCGCCGTACCGACGCACAGATCCCCGTCCCAGGCGCCGATCGACCGCTCGGGCTCGGTCAGCTCCCGCCAGAGCGCGCGCTCCTCCGCCGACTCCTCCACACCCCCGAACGCGAGCTCCAGAACCCCGTACCAGTCGTCCCACACGGCGGGGTCGAGCACCCGCAGTTCAGTCGTCATATGCCATCGATATCAGCGCCCCACGGACCGACGCGACCCGATTTCGAATGCAATGTCACCTGGGTACCCCCCTGCACGAGCCCGGACCGGGTGGATAGGGTCCAGGCCAATGGGACGTCGCGGTGGAGTGGACTCGTACGCGGCCCGGATGCGCAGGAGCGCCCACCGGGTCCGCGTCGCGCTGCGCAGATCCGGCGTCGACTACTTCCGCGGCGACGGCTCCGACTGGGTCGCCCTCGCCGGCCTCCTCCTCACCGTCCCCGCCATCGCCGTCGGCACCATCGTCGACCCCGTCTGGTGCGCGCCCGCCGCCCTCGTCCTGCCGATCGTCGCCGGCGGGCTGCTGCTGCGCCCCGCCAGCCTCCTCGGCCTGTACGCGGCGGCCGCCGGCGCCCTGATCGTCGAGTCCGTCGTCCTCGGGCCCTACACCCAGGGACCCGCCCGGGTCACCCCCGGCACCGTCCTCGTCGTCGCCGCCTGCGGCTTCTTCGGACTGCTCATCGCCCAGTTCCGGGCCCGCGTCGGCGTGCCCTGGCGGCGCGGCGGCACCATGCTCTTCGACCTGCGCGAACGCATCCGGGTCCAGAGCGCCCTGCCCCGCCTCCCGGCCGGCTGGCACCGCGAGATGGCGCTCCGCCCGGCCGGCGGCCAGTCCTTCTCCGGCGACTTCGTCGTCGCCGCCCGCACCAACGGCGGCCGCACCCTGGAGGTCCTCCTCACCGACGTCTCCGGCAAGGGCATGGACGCGGGCTCGCGCGCCCTGCTGCTCTCCGGCGCCTTCGGCGGACTCCTCGGCTCGCTGCCCCCGCACGGCTTCCTGCCGGCCGCCAACGCCTATCTGCTGCGGCAGGACTGGGACGAGGGCTTCGCCACCTCCATCCACCTCGTCCTCGACCTGGAGTCCGGCGACTACGAACTCCTCTCCGCCGGCCACCTGCCCGCCCTGCAGCTCCACGCGGGCAGCGGACGCTGGGAGGAGAAGGCCGCCGAAGGGCCCCTCCTCGGCGTGTACGACGGCGCCGAGTTCCACCCGGTCAAGGGCTCCCTGCTGCCCGGCGACGTCCTCATGCTCTTCACCGACGGCCTGGTCGAGAGCGCCGAGCGAGACATCGCCGAGGGCATCGACCGGCTCACCGGCGAGGCCGACCGCTATGTCGCCGCCGGTTTCGAGGGCGCCGCGTGGCACCTCATCGAAGCCTGCGCCAAGGACGTCAACGACGACCGCGCGCTGCTCCTCATCAGCCGCAAGGGATGACGCCATGACCGGTACGCCGCACCTCACCCTCGCCGAGGTCGAGGCCCTCGCCGTGGCCGCCCACGCCGGGCAGACCGACAAGGCCGGCCGGCCCTACGCCGAGCACCTGCGGGCCGTCGCGGAAGGGGTACGGGTCCGCGGCGGCAGCCCCGAGCAGATCGCGGCGGCCTGGCTGCACGACGCCGTCGAGGACGACGCCCTGTCCGAGGAGTGGCTCGCGGCGGCGGCCCTGCCGGCTCAGGTCAAGGACATGGTGCTCGCGCTGACCAAGCGCCCCGGCGAGGAGCTGGAGGACTACACCCGCCGGATCCTCGCCGTCCCCGGCGCCCTCCTGGTCAAGGAGGCCGACCTGGCCCACAACGCCGACCCGGCCCGGCTCGCCGTCCTCGACCCGGCGACCCGGGACCGCCTCACCGCCAAGTACGCCCGGGTCCGCTCCCTGCTCGGCCTCGCCCCACGGACATGATCAGGACGGAATTCGTCACCTTGGCCTGAAATCGACGGCGACGATTCGTCACCCCACCGTGCGGGGCAGGAAGTTGGTGGCACGATAGATGCGGCGGGGGTGTTCTGTGACGTGCGCTCCCCGGCGGCAAGGCGGGACCGACCGAGGGTGTGATCAGTTGTGGCCATTTCACTGTCCGTGGTGCTGCTGTTGGCGATCATCCTGGTAGTGCTGATCCGCGGCGGAAACCTGAAGGCCGGCCCGGCCGTCGTCGCGGTGCTCTTCGGCTTCTTCCTTGCCTCCACGGGCATGGCCGACGACATCCAGCGCTTCCTCGACTCGATAACGCGCACCATCGGAGCGATCAAGTTCTGAACCGGCCAAGGGCCCCCGCCGCGAACGGCGGGGGCCCTCGGCCGGATTCCTCACCCGGACTCAGAACAGCCGGACGCCCGCGAAGCCCGAGCCCGACGCCAGCGCCACCGGCGCGCCCAGCGTGCCGTCCTCGTGCGCCGGGTGCAGCACCAGACCGCCCCGCGGGTCGGCCGTGACCAGATCGATCCGCTCGTCACCGGTCAGGTCCCCGGCCGCGACCAGCGCCGGCACCTCCGCCTCGCCCCAACCGGACCCGGCCACGGCCACCGGCTCCACCAGGACGTACGGAGCCTCCCAGCCGTAGTCGACACCGGCGAACTCCAGCGAGCCCCGGACCGCGTCCCGGGCCAGCACACCCGCCGGCAGCCACTCGGCCCTCCCGTCCGAGGCGACGATCGTCCGCCCCGCCCAGCCGCTCGCCGCCAGCACCGTCGGCTCGCCCGCCCGCAGCTCCGCCCCCTCGTAGAGGTCGAACACCAGCAGCCGGTCGCCCTCGACCGCCACCAGCCTCGGCAGCCCCGCGGCCGTCCGGTTCAGAGCGATCCCGGTCACCCCGGACCAGTCGTAGCCCGCGATCTCGGCCGGAGCCCCGAAGCCGCCCTTGCCGTCGCCCGGGTACACGAACAGCTTCGCGCCCCGCCGGGCCACGAGGTCGTTGCGCACGTCATTGGGCTCCTGCGGCCCGTACCGGTTGATCAGGTGTCCGGCCCGCGCCACCACCGCGCCCGACCAGTCCCGCGCGTCGGCGACCACGGGCGCCGCGAAGCCGCCCTCGACGCCGGCGGCCAGCGTCAGCCGCCCGTGCCCGTCCACCCCCAGCAGATCGGCCCGGCCGTCGCCGTCGTAGTCGCCGAACGGCTCCGGAAACGGCGACGTGACCCAGTACTCGGCGCTCCCCGCGTCCGAGAGGTTGCCCGCCCGGTCCACCGCCCGCGCCCAGAACGTCGCCGGACCGGACCGCTCGGGCGTGACGAAGGTCGTGGTGGCCGTCCCGTCGGCGCCGACCGGCACCCGCTCACCGGCCGGGCAGGACAGCGGCTCCGAGGCGTTCGGATACGGGGCGGCATCGAGGAAGCTCACCGCCGGGGCGGCCGGCCGCGTGTGATCCGTCGAGAACCGCGCCCCCGGTGGTAGGCCCGGTAGGCCCGCCGCAGGGCGTGCAGTCCACCCGCACAGGCTCACGTCGGTCGTCCCCCACCCAGGGTGCAGTTGATCACTGCGGGAGCGACGCTGACGACGACGGCCCGGGCCGGTCCATCGAAATGAACCGGCCCGGGCCGTGACCGTCAGAGCGGGCGACGGGAATCGAACCCGCGTAGCTAGTTTGGAAGACTAGGGCTCTACCATTGAGCTACGCCCGCGAAGCGGCGCCGAAGGCTGTGAGGGCCTCGGCACGGACGCCATCGTAGCGGGTCCCGGCGGGTGCCCGCACGCCCCTCGAAAAGAGGGGGCGTCGCACCGTCCCCGTCCATGTACCCTACGTGTCGCACCGACGGGGTGTGGCGCAGCTTGGTAGCGCGTCCGCTTTGGGAGCGGAAGGCCGTGGGTTCAAATCCCGCCACCCCGACCACCAGCCAAGATCACGTTGTGGGGCGCCAGCCGCTTGCGGTTACTATGCAAGCTGCGTGCCCGTGTGTCTCTCTGACCGGGCCGATCGGCAGGAACCGCCCCCTGGTGGTGCCGCCGGAAACCAGGAATCAGTCACCAAGGAGACCGAACCGTGAAGAGCGCCGTGGAGACCCTGAACCCGACTCGGGTTCGGCTCACTGTCGAGGTGCCCTTCGAGGAGCTCAAGGACAGCCTCGACGCGGCGTACAAGAAGATCAACCAGCAGGTCACGGTCAAGGGCTTCCGCAAGGGCAAGATCCCCGCGCGCGTCATCGACCAGCGGTTCGGCCGTGGTGCGGTGCTGGAGGAGGCCGTCAACGACGCCCTCCCGAAGCTCTACACCGAGGCGGTCAACGAGGCCGAGGTGAACCCGCTGGGTCAGCCCGAGGTCGACATCACGGAGCTGAAGGACGGCGAGCTGCTGGCCTTCACCGCCGAGGTCGACATCCGCCCGACCATCGAGATCCCGGACTACTCCGGCATCGAGGTCGAGGTGGACGCCATCGAGGTCACCGACGAGGACGTCGAGAAGTCCGTGCAGCAGTTGCGCGAGCGCTTCGCCTCCACCAACCCCGTCGAGCGCCCCGCGGCCGAGGGTGACGTCGTCACCATCGACCTCGAGGCCAAGGTCGACGGCGAGGTCCTGCCCGACGGTGTCGCCAGCGGTGTCTCGTACACCATCGGCTCCGGCGAGCTGCTCGACGGCATCGACGAGGCCGTCACCGGCCTGGAGGCCGGTGGCGAGGCCACCTTCACCTCGAAGCTGAAGGGCGGCTCCGCCGAGGGCAAGGACGCCGAGGTCACCGTCAAGGTCACCGCCGTCGCCGCCCGTGAGCTCCCCGAGCTGGACGACGAGTTCGCGCAGATGGCGTCGGAGTTCGACACCCTCGACGAGCTCAAGGCCGACAGCCGCAAGCGCCTCGAGAACATGAAGCAGTTCGACCAGGCCACCCAGGCCCAGGAGCGCGTCCTGGAGAAGTTCCTGGAGCTGGCGGAGATCCCCGTTCCCGAGAAGCTCCTCGAGGACGAGGTCAACACCCGCAAGCACAACCTGGAGCACCACCAGCTCGGTCAGATGGGCCTGACCCTCGAGAAGTACCTGGAGTTCCAGGGCAAGACGGTCGAGGAGTTCGAGGCCGAGACCAAGGAGCAGGCGGTCAAGGGCATCAAGACCCAGTTCCTGCTCGACGAGCTGGTCTCGCAGGAGAAGCTGAACGTGGACCAGGAGGAGCTCACCGAGCACCTCATGCGCCGCGCCGCCTCCTCCGGCATGTCCCCCGACCAGTTCGCCCAGGCCGTCGTCCAGGGCGGCCAGGTGCCGATGCTGGTCGGCGAGGTCGCCCGCGGCAAGGCCCTCGCGGTCGTCGTCGAGGCCGCCAAGGTCGTCGACACCAACGGCAACGTGGTGGACCTGTCCGACGAGGACGAGGAGCAGGCCGCCGAGGCGGCCAAGGCCGCCTCCGGCGAGGCCGAGGGCTCCGAGGGCTCCGAGGAGAAGTAAGCCCCACCAGGCTTCACAGGCTCACCGGGAGGCCCGCGCCTCGCGCTGAAGCCCGCGCCACGGGCCCGGACGCACACCTGTGCGTCCGGGCCCGTGGACGTAGCGGGACCCCTTCGTGACCGGATCATGCGCGCCCAACTACCTTGCGCTCCCAGCGAACAGTTCGGTAACCGGGATGGCGCCCGCCTACCAGCGCGTTAGGGTCCATGAATACGGGGGCACTGCCCTCAGAACGAGACGCTGAGACGGCACGTGGCCGTCGGAGACGAGCAGGTGGATACGTGACGAATCTGAAGCCTTACGCCGCGGGTGAGCCGTCCATCGGTGGTGGCCTCGGCGACCATGTCTACAACCGGCTGCTCGGCGAGCGCATCATCTTCCTCGGCCAGCAGGTCGACGACGAGATCGCCAACAAGATCACCGCACAGATGCTCCTTCTCGCCGCCGACCCGGAGAAGGACATCTACCTGTACATCAACAGCCCCGGTGGCTCGGTGACGGCCGGCATGGCCATCTACGACACCATGCAGTACATCCCCAACGACGTCGTGACCATCGGTATGGGCATGGCGGCCTCGATGGGCCAGTTCCTGCTCACCGGCGGCACCGCCGGCAAGCGCTTCGCGCTGCCGAACACCGACATCCTGATGCACCAGGGCTCCGCCGGCATCGGCGGCACCGCCTCGGACATCAAGATCCAGGCCGAGTACCTTCTCCGTACGAAGAAGCGCATGGCCGAGATCACCGCGCGCCACTCCGGCCAGACCGTCGAGGCGATCATCCGCGACGGCGACCGCGACCGCTGGTTCACCGCGGAGGAGGCCAAGGACTACGGCCTCATCGACTCCATCATCACGCACGCCGCGGGCGTTCCCGGCGGCGGCGGCACGGGCGCCTGAGCCCGGCAGCCCGCCGAAGAGCCCCAGCCCCCGCCGAACGCCACCAGGACGGTGAACACCCAGATGCAGAACAACCTCTCCCCGAGCGGCCTCTACACCGGCGCGCCGATGGACAACCGCTACGTCGTTCCGCGCTTCGTCGAGCGCACCTCGCAGGGCATCCGCGAGTACGACCCGTACGCGAAGCTCTTCGAGGAGCGCGTGATCTTCCTCGGCGTGCAGATCGACGACGCCTCCGCCAACGACGTCATGGCGCAGCTTCTGTGCCTGGAGTCGATGGACCCGGACCGCGACATCTCGATCTACATCAACAGCCCCGGTGGTTCGTTCACCGCGCTGACGGCCATCTACGACACGATGCAGTTCGTGAAGCCGGACATCCAGACGGTCTGCATGGGCCAGGCGGCCTCCGCCGCGGCCGTGCTGCTCGCCGCCGGCACCCCCGGCAAGCGGATGGCCCTGCCGAACGCCCGCGTGCTGATCCACCAGCCCTCCGGCGGCACCGGCCGTGAGCAGCTCTCCGACCTGGAGATCGCGGCCAACGAGATCCTGCGCATGCGCAGCCAGCTCGAGGAGATGCTGGCCAAGCACTCCTCGACGCCGATCGAGAAGATCCGCGACGACATCGAGCGCGACAAGATCCTGACGGCCGAGGACGCCCTGGCGTACGGCCTGATCGACCAGATCGTCTCGACCCGCAAGAGCACGGCCGCCGCGGCAGCCTGACGCTCGACCTTCCCTCGGTGCGGTGGGCATGGCGGGAGGCATGGCCGAATCCCGACCATGCCAACCGTGCCAAGGGGGGCCCGAACGGGGGGCCCGGCAAGGTACCGTCGAATATGAGGCACCAGGAGTCGCTGAACCAAGCGCTCCACGGCGAAGGGGAAGCACCTCGTGGCACGCATCGGTGATGGCGGCGACCTGCTCAAGTGCTCGTTCTGCGGAAAGAGCCAGAAGCAGGTGAAGAAGCTCATCGCGGGACCCGGTGTGTACATCTGCGACGAGTGCATCGACCTCTGCAACGAGATCATCGAGGAAGAACTCGCGGAGACGAGCGAGGTGCGCTGGGAGGAGCTTCCCAAGCCCCGCGAGATCTACGAGTTCCTCGAGGGGTACGTCGTCGGGCAGGAGCCCGCGAAGAAGGCCCTCTCGGTCGCGGTGTACAACCACTACAAGCGCGTCCAGGCCGGCGAGAACGGCGGCGCGCAGGGCCGGGACGACGCCATCGAGCTGGCGAAGTCCAACATCCTGCTGCTCGGCCCGACCGGCTCCGGCAAGACGCTCCTGGCGCAGACCCTGGCCCGGATGCTCAACGTGCCGTTCGCCATCGCCGACGCCACCGCGCTGACGGAGGCGGGCTATGTCGGCGAGGACGTCGAGAACATCCTGCTCAAGCTGATCCAGGCCGCCGACTACGACGTCAAGAAGGCCGAGACCGGCATCATCTACATCGACGAGATCGACAAGGTCGCCCGTAAGAGCGAAAACCCGTCGATCACCCGCGATGTCTCCGGCGAGGGCGTGCAGCAGGCCCTGCTGAAGATCCTGGAGGGCACCACCGCCTCCGTCCCGCCGCAGGGCGGACGGAAGCACCCGCACCAGGAGTTCATCCAGATCGACACGACGAACGTGCTCTTCATCGTGGGCGGCGCCTTCGCCGGCCTGGAGAAGATCATCGAGTCGCGGGCCGGCGCCAAGGGCATCGGCTTCGGCGCGACCATCCGCTCCAAGCGGGAGATCGAGGCCAGCGACCAGTTCCAGGAGGTCATGCCGGAGGACCTGGTGAAGTTCGGGATGATCCCCGAGTTCATCGGCCGTCTCCCCGTCATCACCTCGGTCCACAACCTGGACCGCGAGGCCCTGCTGAAGATCCTCGTCGAGCCGCGCAACGCGCTGGTCAAGCAGTACCAGCGCCTCTTCGAACTCGACGGCGTGGAGCTGGACTTCGACCGCCCGGCCCTGGAGGCCATCGCCGACCAGGCCATCCTCCGCGGCACCGGCGCGCGCGGTCTGCGCGCCATCATGGAGGAGGTCCTCCAGTCGGTGATGTACGAGGTCCCGTCCCGCAAGGACGTGGCCCGCGTGGTCATCACGGCGGACGTGGTCCGGAACAACGTCAACCCGACGCTGGTCCCGCGGATCGTGAAGAACGACGGCAGGCACGAGAAGTCGGCCTAGCCGTACGGAGATCACCGCACGGACGACAGAAGGGGCGCCCCGCTTCGCGCGGGGCGCCCCTTTCCGATGTACGCGGTCGGGCGGTCGGGCCGTGGGGCCGTCGGGCCTCAGAGCTTGACGCGGATCTCCTTGCGGAGCTTGGCGGTGAGGGCCGCCGCCTCCTCGCCCGAACGGGCCTTGCCCGCGAGCATGTCGGCCATGTCCACCGGGACGACGAAGCCCACGGTGCTGTGGTCGGCCCACACGCACATGGTCATGCTGAACGCCGGGGTGCCCGCGGCGGCGTCGGGCTTGGTCTTGGCCTCCTGGCACTTCAGGACGGCGCCGTCGGCCTCGGCCGGCGTGTACTGCTGCGGGCTGCCGACCAGTTCGGGGGTGTCCTTGTCCTTCTCCTTGTCGGACTCGGCCTTGACGGCGGCGAAGACGTCGTCGACGACCTTCGACGGGTCGTCGATCTCGCCGTAGAGGCCGCTGAAGGAGAGGAGCTTGCCGCCGAGCGGGTTGGTCTTGTTCTCCACCTTGTAGCTCGCCTCGACCTGCGTGGCGTTCTTGACGCCGGTCTGGGCCTCCTTGAGGGAGTCCTTGCCGGCCGAGTCGCCGCCCTTGGCGTCCTTCTTGTACTCGCCGAGCACGATGTCCGGGGTGGTCAGCTTGTGCGGGCCGTCGTTCGCCACGTCGGAGGCGCCGCCGCCGAGCACGAAGTACGCGCCGACGCCCAGCGCCGCCACGACCGCCACCGCGCCGACGATCCAGCCCGCCTTGCTTTTTTTCGCGGCCGGCGGGGGCGGCATGTAGCCGCCGGGGCCCTGCGGGGCGCCGTACGGCGGCTGCTGCGGAGGCTGGCCGTACGGGCCGGGCTGCTGGGGCTGCTGCCCGTAGGGGCCGGGCTGGCCGTACGGGCCGGGCTGCTGCGGCGGGACGCCCTGCGGGGCCTGCTGCGGGTAGCCGTAGCCGGGCTGCGGGGCCTGCGGCTGACCGTACGGCCCCGGCTGGGGCTGCTGGCCGTAGGGACCCGGCTGGCCGTACGGCCCGGGCTGCTGGGGCTGGCCGCCGTACGGGCCCGGCTGGTTGTAGCTCATGGACAGGTTCCCCTCACAGGATGTTTATGCGTAGCGAACATCCTGTCGGAAGCCGTGCGGCACCGGGGCGGTGGGGGTCACACCGTTACCGAACAATCGAGTTTCAGGACCATGCCGGGACACCCCTAAACTGACCCCGTGACCGAGAACACTCAGCAGCAGACAGCAGCCACTCCCGAATTGCCGACCCAGTACGCGCCGGCCGAGGTAGAGGGGCCGCTGTACGAGCGCTGGGTGGAGCGGGGTTACTTCGAGGCGGACGAGAAGAGCGACAAGCCGCCGTACACGATCGTCATCCCGCCGCCGAACGTCACCGGCTCGCTCCACCTGGGCCACGCCTTCGAGCACACGCTCATCGACGCCCTCACCCGCCGCAAGCGGATGCAGGGTTACGAGACGCTGTGGCAGCCGGGCATGGACCACGCCGGCATCGCCACCCAGAACGTCGTCGAGCGCGAGCTCGCCAAGGAGGGCAAGTCCCGCCACGACCTGGGCCGTGAGGCGTTCGTCGAGCGCGTCTGGCAGTGGAAGGCCGAGTCCGGCGGCCAGATCTCCGGCCAGATGCGCCGTCTGGGCGACGGCGTCGCCTGGTCCCGCGAGCGCTTCACCATGGACGAGGGCCTGTCCCAGGCCGTCCAGACCATCTTCAAGAAGCTCTACGACGACGAGCTGATCTACCGCGCCGAGCGCATCATCAACTGGTGCCCGCGCTGTCTGACCGCCATCTCCGACATCGAGGTCGAGTACCAGGACGACGACGGCGAGCTCGTGTCCATCCGGTACGGCGAGGGCGACGCCGAGATCGTCGTCGCCACCACCCGCGCCGAGACGATGCTCGGTGACACCGCCGTCGCCGTCCACCCGGACGACGAGCGCTACCAGCACCTGATCGGCACCGAGATCGAGCTGCCGCTCACCGGCCGCCGCATCCCGGTCGTCGCCGACACCCACGTCGACCCCGCGTTCGGCACCGGCGCCGTCAAGGTGACCCCGGCGCACGACCCGAACGACTTCGAGATCGGCCAGCGCCACAGCCTGCCGTCGATCGCCGTCATGGACGAGCACGCGGTCATCACCGTCCACGGCCCCTTCCAGGGCCTGGACCGACTGGAGGCCCGCTCCGCCATCGTCGCCGCGCTGCGCGCCGAGGGCCGGATCGTCGCCGAGAAGCGCCCGTACACCCACTCCGTCGGCCACTGCTCGCGCTGCAAGACCACCATCGAGCCGCGTCTGTCGATGCAGTGGTGGGTCAAGGTCGGCCCGCTCGCCAAGGCCGCCGGTGACGCGGTCCGCGACGGCAAGGTCAAGATCCACCCGCAGGAGATGGAGAAGCGGTACTTCGACTGGGTCGACAACCTGCACGACTGGTGCATCTCGCGCCAGTTGTGGTGGGGCCACCGCATCCCGGTCTGGTACGGCCCGAACGGCGAGGTCGTCTGCGTCGGCCCCGACGAGGAGCCGCCGGCCGGCGAGGGCTGGCACCAGGACACCGACGTCCTCGACACCTGGTTCTCCTCCGGCCTGTGGCCGTTCTCCACGCTGGGCTGGCCGGAGCAGACCGAGAGCCTCGCGAAGTTCTACCCGAACTCCGTCCTCGTCACCGGCTACGACATCCTCTTCTTCTGGGTCGCCCGGATGATGATGTTCGGCCTCTACGCGATGGACGGCACCCCGCCGTTCCACACCATCGCCCTGCACGGCATGGTCCGTGACCAGAACGGCAAGAAGATGTCGAAGTCCTTCGGCAACGTGGTCAACCCGCTGGACTGGATGGACGAGTACGGCTCCGACGCCGTCCGCTTCACCCTGGCCAACGGCGCCAACCCGGGCGTCGACGTCCCGATCGGCGAGGACTGGGTCAAGGCATCCCGGAACTTCGCCAACAAGATCTGGAACGCGACCCGCTTCGCGCTGATGAACGGTGCCACGATCGAGGGCGAGCTGCCCCCGGCCGAGCGGCTGTCCGCGACCGACCGGTGGATCCTCTCCCGCCTCAACAAGACCGTCGCGCAGGTCGACGCGTTCTACGAGGACTACCAGTTCGCGAAGCTCAGCGACGCGCTGTACCACTTCGCCTGGGACGAGGTCTTCGACTGGTACGTCGAGCTGTCGAAGACGACCTTCTTCGCCGGCGGCGAGCAGGCCAAGGTCTCCGGCCGGGTCCTCGGCGAGGTCCTCGACGTGATGCTGCGCCTGCTGCACCCGATCGTCCCGTTCGTCACCGAGGCCCTGTGGACCACCCTCACCGGTCGCGAGTCCCTCGTGATCGCCGAGTGGCCGACCGACTCGGGCTTCCGCGACGACGCCGCCGAGGCCGAGATCGAGAACCTCCAGAAGGTCGTCACCGAGGTCCGCCGCTTCCGCGCCGACCAGGGCCTGCAGCCCGGCCAGAAGGTGCCCGCCCGCCTGGAGCTCGACGGCACCCCGCTCGCCGCGCACGAGGCCGCCATCCGTCAGCTCCTGCGCCTCCAGCCGGAGGGCGAGGGCTTCGCCGCCACCGCCTCCCTGCCGGTCGCCGGTGCCACGGTCTCGCTCGACCTGTCCGGCACCATCGACGTCGCCGCGGAGCGCAAGCGCCTCGCCAAGGACCTGGCCGCCGCGGAGAAGGAGAAGGCGCAGGCCGAGGCGAAGCTCGGCAACGAGGCGTTCCTGGCCAAGGCGCCGGACAACGTGGTCGACAAGATCCGCACCCGGCTCGCCAAGGCGGACGAGGACATCGCCCGCATCCAGGCGCAGCTCGAGCGGCTGCCGCAGGGCTAGCCCGTACGGCTGAAGGGGCCCGGAACCGGTGACGGTTCCGGGCCCCTCCCGTATGTCCGAAGTGTCCGACCTCACACGGGCTGGGACCAAAGTCCGTCAACTCGGGCCGAACGACCTTGGATGATGGAAGACATGCTCCGCCTCCCCGCCCTCCGCGCGCTGCGCCGCTGTGTGGACCGGTGGGCGGGGTCGCCCCGGGCCATGGACGTCGTCGCCGCGCTCAGCGCCTTCGGCCTCATGCTCCTGGACGTCCCCGGGCTCGCCCGCGCCGACAACTCGCTCACCGGGGTCACCGCCACCCTGGTCCTCGCGGGCGGCGCGGCCACGCTGGTGCTGCGGCGCAAGCTGCCCTGGCTGCCGTTCCTGGTGGCGCTCGGCCTGATGGGCTGGCTGCACGAGCTCACGATGGTCCAGTTCGCGCTGTACTCGCTGGGCCGCTTCCGGGGCCGCCGGACCGCCGTCCTCGCCACCCTGCTGTACGTGGGCACCGCCTACGCCTACTTCCACACGCCCGGCTGGCCCGCCCGGCACGGTGAGACCCTCAGCGACTTCCTGAGCCTGGTCGTCCCCATCGGCGTCCTCGCCGCGGGCGTCGGCATCGCCGCCTACCGCCAGGACCTCGTGCGCGCCCTGGAGGCCCAGCGCCGCGAGTCCGCCGCCCGGCAGGCCGTCCAGGAGGAGCGGATCTCGGTCGGCCGCGACGTCCACGACCTCGTGGGCCGGGAGCTGACCGTCCTCGCGGTGCGGGCCGAGGTGCTCGCCGTACGGGCCAGGGGAGAGGCGCACCAGCGCGACTTCGAGGAGCTCGCCGACACCGCCCGGCGCGCCCACCACATGCTCAACGAGACCATCGTGCGGCGCGGCGACGCGGCCGACGCCACCCCGGGCCTGGAAGGTCTCGCCGCGCTCGCCGAGGAGAGCGAGCGGATGGGCAGCCCCGTGGAGGTCACCGTCGCGGAGGAGGCGAAGGCGCTGTCGCCGCTGCGGCAGACGGCCGTCCACCGGGTGGTCAAGGAGTGCCTGACGAACGCGGCCAAGCACGCGCCCGGCCTGCCCGTGACGGTCTCCATCACCGTCGAGGGCCACTCCCTGCGCGTCGAGGTCCGCAACCCGCTCTCCCCGACCCCGCCGGACCGCGCCCCGGTGTCGACCGGCACCGGCCTGTTCTCGATGGAGGAGCGCGTCACCAGCATGGGCGGCTCCCTGACCGCCCGCCGCGAACACGGCGCCTACGTGGTGACCGCCCTGCTGCCGAGCGGGCTGCGCTAGGCCGGGTCTTTCGGATCAGGCCGGGTCCGTGCGGGGCGGGGCCGCGAGGGGTGGGTCCGTGGTCCTGTCGGTGCGCCTCCGTAGACTGGACGCGTGAGTGAGCCGAGCGACCCGAGCGACCAGTTCGACGACATCGTCGACGCCGAGACCGACCGTGACCCGGACCTGGCGGTGATCGAGGCCGGCAGCCGCACCCTGCGCGCGATGGCCGGGCCGCCCCAGGGTGACCCGGTGCCCTCCCGCCCCGCCGACCCCGAGGTCGACAAGGCGCTGCGCGAGGTCGAGACCGAGCTGTCGACCCGCTGGGGCGAGACCAAGCTGGAGCCCTCGGTCAAGCGGATCGCGGCCCTGATGGACGTGCTGGGCGACCCGCAGCGCGCGTATCCGTCGATCCACATCACCGGCACCAACGGCAAGACCTCCACGGCCCGCATGATCGAGGCCCTGCTCGGCGCCTTCGACCTGCGCACCGGGCGGTACACCTCGCCGCACGTGCAGACCATCACCGAGCGGATCAGCCTGGACGGCGCCCCGATCGACCCCGAGCGCTTCGTCGAGACGTACCGGGACGTGAAGCCGTACGTGGAGCTGGTCGACGCCCGCGAGGAGTACCGCCTCTCCTTCTTCGAGGTGCTCACCGGTATGGCGTACGCGGCCTTCGCCGACGCCCCGGTCGACGCGGCCGTCGTCGAGGTCGGCATGGGCGGCACCTGGGACGCCACCAACGTCATCGACGCCTCCGTCGCCGTCGTCACCCCGATCGACCTGGACCACACCGACCGGCTCGGCGGGACGACCGCCGAGATCGCCGGCGAGAAGTCCGGGATCATCAAGGAGGGCGCGACCGTCATCCTGGCCCAGCAGCCGGTGGACGCGGCGCAGGTGCTCCTGAAGAAGGCCGTCGACGTGGACGCCACCGTGGCCCGCGAGGGCATGGAGTTCGGCATCGTCTCGCGCGAGATCGCGGTCGGCGGCCAGTTGCTGACCCTGCGCGGCCTCGGCGGCGAGTACGACAACGTCTTCCTGCCGCTCTACGGGGCGCACCAGGCGCACAACGCGGCCGTGGCGCTCGCCGCCGTCGAGGCGTTCTTCGGCATCGGCGCTCAGCACGCCCGCACCCTGGACGTGGACACGGTCCGCCGGGCCTTCGCCCAGGTGGCCTCGCCGGGCCGCCTGGAGGTCGTGCGGTCCTCGCCGACGGTCATCCTGGACGCGGCGCACAACCCGCACGGCGCGCGGGCGACGGCCGAGGGCATCACCGAGTCCTTCGGCTTCTCCCGGCTCATCGGCGTGGTCTCCACGAGCGCCGACAAGGACGCCAAGGGCCTTCTGGAGGCATTCGAGCCGATCTTCGCGGAGGTCGTGATCACGGCGAACTCCAACCCGCGGGCCACCGACGTCGACGCGCTCGCCGCGATCGCGGTCGAGGTCTTCGGCGAGGACCGGGTGGTCGTCGAGCCGCGGCTCGACGACGCCATCGAGGCGGCGATCACGCTCGCCGAGGAGGAGGACGAGTACGCGGGAGCGGGCGTCCTCGTGACGGGATCGATCTTCACGGTCGGCGACGCCCGACTGCTGCTGAAGCGGGGCTGAGCCATGCGGGTGCTGTGTTCCTCGACGCTGATCGGCGAGTTCTTCGTGATCGGCTTCGCCGGGCTCGTCGCGATGAAGGACGACTCCCTGGCGATGTCGACGGTGTGGACGGTCTGCGGGATCGCCATGGTCCTGTCGGTGCTGCTGTGCGGGATGATCACCCGTCCGGGCGGTGTGCACCTGGGCTGGGCCCTGCAGATCGGTCTGGTCGCCAGCGGCTTCGTGGTGCCGGTGATGTTCTTCCTGGGCGCGCTCTTCGCGGTGCTCTGGTGGGCCTCCGTGCACTACGGCCGCAAGATCGACGAGATCAAGGCCGGCTGGGCCGCCTCCGAAGGCTCCGCAGGGCCTGACGCTGCGTGATCGTGCCCGGTGCGGGCCCTGTAGCCTCTTCAGTCCCGCACACCGTTGTCTGAAGGAGTTCCCCCGTGAGCCAGCGCACGCTCGTCCTGCTCAAGCCCGACGCCGTCCGCCGTGGCCTGATCGGCGAGATCATCGGCCGTATCGAGCGCAAGGCCGGCTGGACCATCGCGGCCCTGGAGATGCGCGAGCTGGACCAGGAGACGCTGGAGCAGCACTACGGCGAGCACAAGGGCAAGCCGTTCTACGAGCCGCTGATGGGCTTCATGGCCTCCGGCCCGGTCGTCGCGCTCGTCGTCGAGGGCGAGCGGGTCATCGAGGGCCTGCGCACGCTCGCCGGCCCGACCGACCCGATCGCCGCCGCCCCCGGCTCGATCCGCGGCGACTACGGCACCATCGTCCGCGAGAACCTGATCCACGCCTCGGACTCCGAGGAGTCCGCCATTCGGGAACTGAAGATTTTCTTCCCGGGCCTCGTCTGACCCCGCGTCAGCCGAACAGCGCCACCCCCTGGGGCGACCGAAGGAATTTCGGTCGCCCCCAGGCATATGAACGCCGAACTCGGGAACGGATCGGCGCATCACTCCGTCACCTATACAGAGGTGGACTGGGGCGGTCCGCCGCGCGGTATCCGTGCGGGCGGCACTACGATGGGGAAACTCCACGCCGCACCACCTTCAGCCACCACCTCGCCGACCTGAGAAGCCGTCAACGCTCCGCTAGGGAAGGCCCGACGCATCCTCATGGGAAACAAGGGGAACTCAATGTCGTTCATCGGCCGTGACATGGCTGTCGACCTCGGGACCGCCAACACGCTGGTGTACGTCAGGGGTCGAGGCATCGTTCTGAACGAGCCGTCCGTCGTCGCGATCAACACCAACACCGGCGGCATCCTCGCGGTCGGTGCAGAGGCGAAGAAGATGATCGGCCGGACCCCCGGCAACATCGTCGCCGTCCGCCCGCTCAAGGACGGCGTGATCGCCGACTTCGAGATCACCGAGCGGATGCTCCGCTACTTCATCCTCAAGATCCACAAGCGCCGCTATCTGGCCCGTCCCCGGGTCGTCGTCTGCGTGCCCTCCGGCATCACCGGGGTGGAGCGCCGCGCCGTCATCGAGGCGTCCACCCAGGCCGGCGCCCGACAGGTGCACATCATCGAGGAGCCCATGGCCGCCGCCATCGGCTCGGGCCTCCCGGTCCACGAGGCCACCGGCAACATGGTCGTCGACATCGGCGGCGGCACCACCGAGGTGGCCGTCATCTCCCTCGGCGGAATCGTCACGGCACAGTCCATCCGGGTGGCCGGCGACGAGCTCGACAACGCGATCATCCAGCACGTCAAGAAGGAGTACTCGCTCCTCCTCGGCGAGCGCACCGCCGAGCAGATCAAGATCACCATCGGTTCGGCCTACGACCTCGACCAGGACGAGCACACCGAGATCCGCGGCCGCGACCTGGTCTCCGGCCTGCCCAAGACCGTGGTCATCTCCGCCGCCGAGGTCCGCAAGGCCATCGAGGAGCCGGTCAACGCGATCGTCGACGCGGTCAAGACCACCCTCGACAAGTGCCCGCCGGAGCTCTCCGGTGACGTCATGGACCGCGGCATCGTTCTCACGGGTGGCGGCGCCCTGCTGCGCGGCCTCGACGAACGGCTCCGCCGCGAGACCGGCATGCCGATCCACATCGCCGAGGACCCGCTGGACTCGGTGGCGCTCGGATCCGGCAAGTGCGTCGAGGAGTTCGAGGCGCTCCAGCAGGTGCTCGACGCCCAGCCGCGCCGCTGACCCGGCCGGCGGTCCCGTGACGACCGCGTCACCCCACAACTCCATCACCCCCCGGGCCCCGGCCCGGGGGCCCGTATCGAACGAGGAAAGGCACGGCCGCCGCACGTGAGGGACACACGAGAGAGCCGGCTGCTCCTGGTACTGCTGATCGCCATCGCGTTCGCACTGATCACGGTGGACATCCGAGGAGGCCAGGAGTCACCGGTCGACGGTGCCCGGCAGGCCGCGGCCGCGGTCTTCGGCCCCGTCGAGAACGGAGTCGCCTCGGCGGTCGACCCGATCGGCAACGCGATAGGAGCGGTCCGCGACTCCGGGGAGCGGCACAACCGGATCGCGGCCCTGGAGCAGGAGAACGCCGCCCTCAAGGCCAAGCTGGGCAGCGACGACCGCAACCGCAGCCGGCTGCGCGAACTCGACACCCTGCTCAAGACCGCCGGCGCAGGGCAGTACGGCATCAAGGGCGCCCAGGTCATCGCCATAGGAGCGGCCCAGGGCTTCTCCTGGACCGTCACCATCGACGCCGGCGCCCGCGACGGCATCCGGCGCGACATGACCGTCCTCAACGGCGCCGGACTCGTCGGCCGGGTCACCACCGTCGGCCCCTCCACGTCGACCGTGCTGCTCGCCAACGACCCCGACTTCACCGTCGGCACCCGCCTGGAGAAGACCGCCGAGCTCGGCTTCGCCACCGGCCAGGGCAACGGCCCGCTGCTCGTCCAGCTCCTCAACGGCAAGGCCAAGGTCAAGCCCGGGGACCGGCTCGTCACCTTCGGCTCGCACGGCGCCAAGCCCTTCGTGCCCGGCGTGCCGGTCGGCGAGGTGGTCCGCGTCGACCCGCTGGGCGGCGGCCTGACCCGTAACGTCTACGTCCGCCCGTACGTCGGCTTCAGCAAGCTCGACATCGTCGGCGTCGTCGTCCAGGCCCCGCGCACCGACCCCCGCGACACGGTGCTGCCGCCGAAGCCCAAGCCGGCCCCGACCGTCACCGTCACGGTCACCCCGCCGCCCCCGCAGCAGAACCCGCAGAACCCGCAGGAGGGGCAGGCCCGGCAGCAGGGCGACCAGCCCGCGCTGAAGCCGGACGAGCAGAACCAGCAGCCCCAGCAGCAGAACCAGCAGGCACAGCCGCAGGACCAGCAACAGGCGCAGCCACAGGACCAGCCGCAGGACCAGGGGGAGGAAACGCCGTGAAGTTGAACCGCATCCTGCTGTCGGCCGCGCTGGTCGTCGTCGCCCTCGTCGTCCAGGTCTCCGTCCTCGCCCGCCTCCAGTTGCCCGGCGCCGTCCCCGACCTCGTCCTGCTCACCGTCGTCGCGCTCGCGCTGGTCCACGGACACGTCACCGGCGCCCTCGTCGGCTTCACCGCCGGCCTGCTCGCCGACCTCGCCCCGCCCGCCGACCACGCCGCCGGCCGCTACGCCCTCGTGCTCTGCGTCGTCGGCTACCTCGTCGGCCTCGCCCGCCCCGAGAACGGCCGGCTCAAGTCCGCCGCCGGCCCCATGGCCGTGGTCGCCGTCGCCGCCGTCGGCTCCACCCTCCTCTACGCCGGCGTCGGTGCCCTCGTCGGCGACACCGCCGCCCGCCACGTCGGCCTGGGCTTCCTGCTGTTCACGGCGGCCCTCTACGACCTGCTCCTCGCGCCGTTCACCGTGCCGCTCATCATGGCCATCGCCCGGCGCGCCGAGAACGACCCGATCGCCGAGGCCACCGGGGGGAACGGAGCCGACGTCTCCTCCGGCTGGCTCGCCTCCGGCACCGGCCTGAGGATCGGCACCCAGCGCAGCGGCCTGCTCGTCAAGGCCGCCCGGACCCGCGCCTCACGCGCCGGACGCATCAAGGGAGTCAAGCGACTGTGACCGAGGGGGTACCGGCAGCATGAGTAACATCCCGGAGACCGGACGGACCCCCAGGGTCCAGATCCGGCTCGTCGTCATCCAGGTCCTCGTCTTCTCCCTGCTCTTCACCCTCGCCGGACGCCTCTGGTACCTCCAGATCCGCGAGGGCAAGGAGTACACCGACGAGGCCAAGAACAACCACGTCCAGCAGGTCGTCCAGCCCGCCGTACGCGGCTCCATCCTCGACGCCCGCGGCGTCCCGCTCGCCGACAACGAGACCCGGCTCGTGGTCTCCGCCTCGCGCACCGAGCTGATGAAGATGAAGGACGACGGCAAGGCCGTCCTCACCCGGCTCGCCGGCGTCCTGGGCATGAAGCCCCAGGACGTCATGAACAAGATCAGGCTCTGCGACTCCGAGACGCCCAAGCCCTGCTGGAACGGCTCCCCGTTCCAGCCCATCCCGGTCACCGACAAGGCCACCACCCAGCAGGCCCTGACGATCCGTGAGGCGTCCGAGGACTTCCCCGGCATCACCGCCGAACTCGCCGCCGTACGCCGCTACCCGGCGCCCGGCAAGGCCCGCACCGCCCAGGTCCTCGGCTACCTCTCGCCCGTCACCGACGAGGAGATCGAGAAGGCCAAGGACACCGACTCGCCCTTCCTCCGCTCCGACCAGGTCGGCCGCTCCGGCATCGAGCGCACCTACGACAAGGAGCTGCGCGGCAAGGCCGGCGTCACCCGCTACGAGGTCGACAACCTCGGCCGCGTCATGGGCCAGACCAAGTCCGACCCGGGCGTGCCCGGCTCCACCCTCGTCACCAGCATCGACGCCCGCGTCCAGGCCGTCGCCGAGTACGAGCTCCACCAGGCGATGAAGACCGTCCGGGGCGAGACCGACAAGATCACCGGACGTCCGTACGAGGCCGACGCGGGCGCCGTCGTCGTCATGGAGTCCCGGACCGGCCGGGTCGTCGCGATGGCCTCCCAGCCCGACTACGACCCCAACGCCTGGGTCGGCGGCATCTCCGCCAAGGACTACGCCGCGCTCACCAGCAAGGACTCCAACTACCCGCTCCTGAACCGGGCCATCCAGGGCCAGTCGCCCGCCGGCTCCGTGTTCAAGGTGGTGTCGGCGAGCGCCGCCGTGCGCGCCGGGCACGACTTCAACGACAAGTACCTGTGCAGCGCCTCGTACAGCATGGGCAACCGCAGCTTCGCCAACTTCGAGTCCAAGGGGCACGGCCCCATCACCCTCGGCGACGCCCTCAAGTTCTCCTGCAACACCGTCTTCTACCGGCTCGGCCACCAGGAGTGGCAGCGCGACGGCGGCCTCAAGCCCAAGAAGGACGCCAAGGACTGGTTCTACCGGACCGCCCGCGACTTCGGCTTCGGCAGCGAGACCGGCATCGACCTGCCCAACGAGGTCAGCGGCCGCATCCCGGACCGCCAGTGGAAGCAGAGCTTCTGGGAGGCCAACAAGGACGCCTGGTGCAAGCAGGGCAAGAAGGGCGGCACCTACGTCGAGCAGATCGCCTACGAGAGCTGCCTCGAAGGCAACCAGCTCAAGGCATTCGACAGCATCAACTTCGCGATCGGCCAGGGCGACGTCCTCATCACGCCCGTCCAACTGGCCACCGCCTACGCGGCCATCAGCAACGGCGGCACCCTCTACAACCCGACCGTCGGCAAGGCCGTCATCAGCCCCGACGGCAAGCGGATCCGGGAGATCCCGCCCAAGCCGCACGGCCGGCTGCCGGTCGACGCCCAGACCGTCAAGGACCTCGACAAGGGCCTGCGGTCCGTCGTCGAGCCCGGCGGCACCGCCGCCTGGCGGTTCGGCGGCTGGCCCCAGGACAAGATCCCGATGCACGCCAAGACCGGCACCGCCCAGGTCTACGGCAAGCAGACGACGTCCTGGCTGGCGACGTACACCAAGGACTTCACCATCGTCATGACGATCTCCCAGGGCGGCACCGGCTCCGGCGCCTCGGGACCCGCCGTGCGCAACATCTACGACGCCATCTACGGCCTCGACGACGCCGGCAACCAGGACCTCAAGCGGGCCCTGCTGCCCCAGCCGCAGAAGACCCTGCCGAAGATCAACCCCGACGGCACCATCGACGCGCCCGAGGTCAAGCCGTACGACCCCAAGTCGCAGCTCGTCGACCCCGCCGAGGGCGGCGTGGTGCCGCCGCTCGCGGGCCCGCCCCCGTACCTGAGGGACTGACCCGATGACCGCCCCCCACGGCTTCTCCGTCTCCCGCTACGCACCCGAGCGCGGGCCGCTCGCCCGGCTCACCGCCCGCGACTCGGTGCTGCGCAGGCTCGACTGGCCGATCCTGCTGTCCGCGCTCGCCCTGTCGTTCCTCGGCGCGCTGCTCGTGTGGTCCGCGACCCGCAACCGCACCGAGCTCAACGGCGGCGACCCGTACGCCTTCCTGTTCCGGCACTCCCTCAACACCGGCATCGGCCTCGTCCTGATGATCGGCACGATCTGGCTCGGCCACCGCACCCTGCGCGGCGCGGTGCCGGTCCTCTACGGCATCTCGATCCTGCTGATCCTCGCCGTCCTCACCCCGCTCGGCGCCACCATCAACGGCGCCCACGCGTGGATCCAGCTCGGCGGCGGCTTCTCGATCCAGCCCAGCGAGTTCGTCAAGATCACGATCATTCTGATCATGGCGGTGCTGCTGGCGGCGAAGGTCGACGCGGGGGACCAGATCCACCCCGACCACCGCACCGTCGCCAAGTCCCTCGCGCTCGCCGCCCTGCCCATGGGCATCGTCATGCTGATGCCCGACCTCGGCTCCGTCATGGTCATGGCGGTCATCGTGCTCGGCGTGCTGCTCGCCTCCGGCGCCTCCAACCGCTGGGTCCTCGGCCTGATCGGCGCGGGCGTCCTCGGCGCCGTCCTGGTGACCACGCTCGGGATGCTCGACGAGTACCAGATCAACCGCTTCGCCGCCTTCGCCAACCCCGAACTCGACCCGGCCGGCGTCGGCTACAACACCAACCAGGCCCGCATCGCCATCGGCTCCGGCGGCCTGTACGGCGCCGGACTCTTCAACGGCCACCAGACCAGCGGCCAGTTCGTGCCCGAACAGCAGACCGACTTCATCTACACCGTCGCCGGCGAGGAGCTCGGCTTCGTCGGCGCCGGACTGATCCTCGCCCTCCTCGGCGTGATCCTCTGGCGGGCCTGCCGCATCGCCCGCGAGACCACCGAGCTCTACGGCACCATCGTGGCCGCCGGCATCATCGCCTGGTTCGCGTTCCAGTCCTTCGAGAACATCGGCATGACGCTCGGCATCATGCCCGTCGCGGGCCTGCCGCTGCCCTTCGTCTCCTACGGCGGCTCGTCCATGTTCGCCGTGTGGATCGCGATCGGACTCCTGCAGTCCATCAGGGCGCAACGCCCCATGACGGCCTGACGCGCACTGCCGCCGCACCCGCCTCGCGTTCTAGGCTCGATGCATGGAGGACACCAAGCGCGAGATCGAGCGGAAGTACGAGGCCGCCGAACAGGCCGCCGTCCCGGACCTCGACGGGATCCCGGGCGTCGCCGCCGTCCGGGACGAAGGCGTCATGGAACTCGACGCCGTCTACTACGACACGCCCGACCTGCGGCTCGCCGCCGGCGCGCTCACCCTGCGCCGGCGCACCGGCGGCTCGGACGCCGGCTGGCACCTGAAGCTCCCCGTCGCCCCCGGGACCCGCGACGAGATCAGAGCCCCGCTCGCCGACACGCTGCCGCGCTCCCTGGAGCGACTCCTGCGGTCCCGGGTCCGCCGCGAGGACGTCGTCCCCGTCGTCCGCCTCCGCTCCCGCCGCGACGTCCGCCACCTGCTCGACGCCGACGGCTCCCTGCTCGCCGAACTCTCCGTGGACACCGTCCACGCCGACCGCCTCACCGGCGGCGGGAAGGCCGCCTGGACCGAGATCGAGGTCGAACTCGCCGACGACGCCGACGAGGCCGTCCTCGACGCCGTCGAGAAACGCCTCAAGAAGGCCGGCATCCGCCCCTCGCACGCACCCTCCAAACTGGCCCGCGCCCTCGCCGAGACCGGCGGCGGCCCCACCGAGCCCCCGCCGGCCGCCGCCCCCGGCACCGCCGGCCACGCCGTCCTCGCGTACGTACGGGAACAGATCGAGGCCGTCGTCGCCCACGACCCCGCCGTCCGCCGCGAGGTCCCCGACGCCGTCCACAAGATGCGCGTCGCCACCCGACGGCTCCGCAGCGCCTTCAAGACCTACCGCAAGGTGCTCGACCGCCGCGTCACCGACCCGATCGGCGAGGAGCTGAAGTGGCTGGCCGGCGAGCTCGGCGTCGCCCGGGACGAGGAGGTGCTCCACCAGCGGCTCTCCGACCGGCTCGACGCGCTCCCCGACACCCTCCTCCTCGGCCCCGTCCACGCCCGGCTGCGCGTCCACGGCCTGAAGCGCGCCGAGGAGGCCCGCCGCACGGTGCTCGCCGCCCTCGACTCCGACCGCCACCTCGCCCTCCTCGACCGCCTCGCCGCGCTCCTCGCCGACCCGCCGCTGCGCAAGGCGGCCGCCCACGACGCCCCCGAGGTCCTCGCCCGCGCCGCCCGCAAGGACTTCGACCGCCTCGCCGGCCGGATCGACCGCGCCCTCGCCCTCGGCCCGGGCCCCGAGCGCGACCGCGCCCTCCACGAGGCCCGCAAGGCCGCCAAGCGCGCCCGCTACGCCGGCGAGTCCGCCCGCCCCGTCCTCGGCAAGCCCGCCAAACGGTTCGTGAAACGCGTCAAGGCCGTCCAGTCCTGCCTCGGCGACCACCAGGACAGCGTCGTCACCCGCGCGGCCCTCCGCGACCTCGCCGTCCGGGCCCACGCGGCCCGCGAGTCCGCCTTCACCTGGGGCGTCCTCTACGGCCGCGAGGCGGCGGCGGGGGAGGCGCGGGAGCGGGAGCTGCCGGAGTTGTGGGAGTGGGCCTCGGCCCCGGAAATCCGGGCGGCACTGAGCCACTGAGCACCGGGGTACGCTTGAGAGTCGCCCCCTGCCAGCTCACGAAGGTTCGAGATGTCTGCTGCCGAGTCTGTCTTCCCGCAGCTCGAAGCTCTGCTCCCGCACGTGCAGAAGCCGATTCAGTACGTCGGTGGAGAGCTGAACTCCACGGTCAAGCCGTGGGAGTCCGCCGACGTCCGCTGGGCGCTGATGTACCCGGACGCGTACGAGGTCGGCCTGCCCAACCAGGGCGTCATGATCCTCTACGAGGTGCTGAACGAGCGTGACGGCGTCCTCGCCGAGCGCACGTACAGCGTGTGGCCGGACCTCGAGGCGCTGATGCGCGAGCACGGCGTGCCGCAGTTCACGGTCGACAGCCACCGCCCGGTCGGCGCCTTCGACGTGTTCGGTCTGTCCTTCTCGACCGAGCTCGGCTACACCAACATGCTCACCGCCCTCGACCTCGCCGGCATCCCGCTGGAGTCGAGGGACCGGACCGTCGACCACCCGATCGTGCTCGCCGGCGGCCACGCCGCCTTCAACCCCGAGCCGATCGCGGACTTCATCGACGCGGCGATCATCGGCGACGGCGAGCAGGCCGTGCTCGACATGACCGAGATCATCCGCCGGTGGAAGGCCGAGGGCCGGCCCGGCGGCCGCGAGGAGGTCCTCCTCCGCCTCGCCAAGACCGGCTCGGTCTACATCCCGGCGTTCTACGACGTGGAGTACCTGCCGGACGGCCGCATCGGCCGCGTCGTCCCGAACAGGTCCGGCGTGCCGTGGCGCGTGTCCAAGCACACCGTCATGGACCTCGACGAGTGGCCCTACCCCAAGCAGCCGCTCGTCCCGCTCGCCGAGACCGTCCACGAGCGGATGTCCGTCGAGATCTTCCGCGGCTGCACCCGCGGCTGCCGTTTCTGCCAGGCCGGCATGATCACGCGCCCCGTGCGGGAGCGAAGCATCACCGGCATCGGCGAGATGGTGGAGAAGGGCCTCAAGGCGACCGGCTTCGAGGAGGTCGGCCTGCTGTCGCTGTCCTCGGCCGACCACTCCGAGATCGGTGACATCGCCAAGGGCCTCGCCGACCGCTACGAGGACGACAAGGTCGGCCTCTCGCTGCCGTCGACCCGCGTGGACGCCTTCAACGTCGACCTCGCCAACGAGCTGACCCGCAACGGCCGCCGCTCCGGTCTCACCTTCGCCCCCGAGGGCGGCTCCGAGCGCATGCGCAAGGTCATCAACAAGATGGTCTCGGAGGAGGACCTGATCCGGACCGTCTCCACCGCGTACGGCAACGGCTGGCGCCAGGTGAAGCTGTACTTCATGTGCGGCCTGCCGACGGAGACCGACGAGGACGTCCTCCAGATCGCCGACATGGCGATGAACGTGATCGCCGAGGGCCGCAAGGTCTCCGGCCAGAACGACATCCGCTGCACCGTCTCCATCGGCGGCTTCGTGCCCAAGCCGCACACGCCGTTCCAGTGGGCCCCGCAGCTCTCCGCCGAGGAGACCGACGAGCGCCTGGCGAAGCTCCGCGACAAGATCCGCGGCGACAAGAAGTACGGCCGCTCCATCGGCTTCCGCTACCACGACGGCAAGCCCGGCATCGTCGAGGGCCTGCTCTCGCGCGGTGACCGCCGCGTCGGCGCCGTCATCCGTGCGGTCTACGAGGACGGCGGCCGTTTCGACGGCTGGCGCGAGCACTTCTCGTACGACCGCTGGATGGAGTGCGCGGAGAAGACCCTCCCCGAGTTCGGCGTGGACGTGGCCTGGTACACGACCCGCGAGCGCACCTACGAGGAGGTCCTGCCCTGGGACCACCTGGACTCCGGTCTCGACAAGGACTGGCTCTGGGAGGACTGGCAGGACGCGCTCGACGAGACCGAGGTCGAGGACTGCCGCTGGACGCCGTGCTTCGACTGCGGTGTCTGCCCGCAGATGGACACGCACATCCAGATCGGCCCGACGGGCAAGAAGCTGCTGCCGCTGTCGGTCGTGAACAAGTAGTCCCCGCACGGCGATCGTGTGACGGCCCGGCGGAGGGTGAACCCTCCGCCGGGCCGTCGGCGTCCTGTGGGACATGAGCACGGAAAACCCGGCGCCGGTCCCGCCCGCCCCGCACGCCCTGATCCGCATCCCGGTCAGGTTCGTCGTGCTGGTCCTCGTCCTCCCGGTCCGCATGGCCTGGGACGCCCTCAAGGCCGCCGGCCGCCTCCTCGACCGCACCCTGCTCCGCCCCACCGGCCGGGCCCTCACCTGGCTCTGCCGCCACCTGCTGAAGCGCCCGGCCGTCTGGCTGTACGAGCACCTCCTGACCCCGACGGGCCGGGCCCTGACCTGGGCCGCCCGGGGCATCGGCCGGGGCATCGGGTGGGTGTTCGGCGGGCTGTGGCGCGGGCTGGCGTGGGTGTTCGGTGGGCTGTGGCGCGGGTCGGCGTGGGTCTTCGGCGGCCTCTGGCGTGGTCTTTCCTGGCTGCTCGGTGGTCTGTGGGGCGGGCTGGCCCGGGCGTTCCGGGGGCTGGGCGCCGGCCTCGGGTGGCTGGGGCGCGGGCTGTGGGCCGGAGCGGTGCTGCTCGGCAAGGTGCTCGCCCTGCCCTTCTCCGCCTTCTGGCGGTACGTCCTCGTCCCCGTCGCCCGCTACGGGTTCGCCGTCCCGGCCGTCTGGCTGTACCGGGCGGTACTGGCCCCGGTGGGGCGCGGGATCGCCTGGGTGCTCGTCCGTGCGGGGCGGGCCCTGGCGTGGGTGTGCACCGGGCTCGCGCGGGCCATCGCGACCGGCGCCGGCCGGCTGGGCCGCGGGCTCCTGACCGCCGCCCAAGGGCTCCTCACCGTGCTGGTCCTGTGGCCGTGGCGGTACGTGCTCGTGCCGCTCGTGACGTACGGGATCGCCCGGCCGGCCGTCTGGCTGTGGCGGCGCGTCCTGGCGCCCGTCGGCCGTGAGATCCGCGACGCGCTCGCCATCTGCTGGCGCGCCGCCGGGTTCCTGTCCCGGGCCGTCGGCCGCGGCCTCGCGTGGCTCGCCCGGAATCTCGTCGCGCGTCCCGTCGCCTGGGTCGCCCGCAACCTGTTCGTGCGGCCCGCCGCCTGGGTCTACCGCGAGGTGTGCACTCCGGTCGGCCACTGGGTGCGCGACGCCGTCTGGGTGCCCGCCCGCAAGGCCCTCGCCGAGGGGCGGCAGGCGGCCCGGGCGGCCCTCGCCTCCGCCCGTGACGCCGTCCGTCGGGCCCGGCTCGACACCTGGCGCGCCCTGGTCGGGGAGGCCCGGTCGGACCGGCCCGGGGAACCTCAGGTGGCCCGGGCGCGTACTCTGGGTAGTACAACGAACGTCCCCGGCGCGGCGCCCGCCCCCGAGATCTCCCCGCAGACGCGGGGGTGAACCGGGCGGACCCCCCAGGGCACACCCGCATCTCGTGGGCGGTGCGCCACCCGCGCCCGCCCCGCACCGAGGAGAAGAACCACTGGGCAAGCGACAGCCCGAAGGCCCGCCGCCCGCACCGGCGGTGCAGCGCATCCGACTGCGCTACACCAAGCGCGGCCGCCTCCGGTTCACCAGCCACCGTGACTTCCAGCGCGCCTTCGAGCGTGCGCTGCGCCGTGCCGAGGTGCCCATGGCGTACTCGGCAGGGTTCACCCCGCACCCCAAGGTGTCGTACGCCAACGCCGCCCCGACGGGTACGGGCTCCGAGGCCGAATACCTCGAGATCGCCCTCACCGAGGCCCGCGACCCCGAGACCCTGCGCGCCCTGCTCGACGAGTCGATGCCGAGCGGCCTCGACATCGTCGACGCCGTCGAGGCCCGGACCTCCGGCCTCGCCGACCGGCTCACCGCCTCCGTGTGGGAGCTGCGGCTCGACGGCGTCGACGTCGAGGACGCTCGCAAGGCCGTCGACGCGTTTCTCGCGGCCGAGAGCGTGGAAGTACAGCGCAAGACCAAGAACGGTCTGCGCACGTTCGACACCCGCGGTGCCGTCGTGGAGCTGACCGCGGCCCCCACCCCGGGCGATCCCCAGGGTGATAGGCCGCTGGACAGCGCCTGTGCGATACTGCGGCTGGTTGTTCGGCACGTGACACCTGCCGTGCGACCCGACGACGTCCTGTCCGGTCTCCGAGCTGTGGCCGACCTGGCGCCGCCGGTCCCCGCAGCGGTGACCAGGCTGGCGCAGGGGCTCTTCGACGAGGAGTCCGGCACGGTGACCGACCCGCTCGCGCCCGACCGCGAGGCAGTCACGGCCGCTCCACCCACGGCCGCCGCGACCTCCTCAGCGACGGCGCCGGGTGACGGCACCGCGTAGGGAGCGGTCGTTGTAGCGCCGCCCTGGCACTCGGGAGCCACCTGGGTCGGGCAGCGCACTGACCAGGAGACTTTCGCCAGGCCGTACGCACGGTGCGTACGGAACCGGCGAGCCAGACACAGAGCTCCCGTGCGGCGCCCGCGCCCCGGACGGCGGCACCGCGCAACTCGCGCGTTCGTGCCGCCGGACCGGAACCAGACGCGGCGCCCGGGAGCGTGACGGGAGAACCCCGCATGCTCGAAGAGAACGACACCAACGCACCCGGTGACAAGCTGCCGCCGCGCCGCCGGCGCCGCGCCGCTTCCCGGCCGGCCGGTCCGCCGGTGACGGCCGAGGCCGGCACCGAGGCCCCCACGGAGGTCGTCGAGACCCCCCTCGCACCGGCCGCTCCGGCCGCCGAGACCCCGGCCGCCGAGGAGCCGGCGCCCGCGCGTCCGCGCCGCCGCGCCACTCGCAAGGCCACCGCACCCCAGACCGCCCCGGCCGAGGCTCCGGCCGCCGAGGACACCCCCGCCGCGGCGCCCGCCGCCGAGTCTGCTCAGCCGGTCGAGGAGGCCGCTCCGGCGCCCCGTACGCGTCGTCGCGCCACCCGTGCCACGGCGACCCCGGAGCCGATCGAGGCCCCGGCCGCCGAGGCCGCGCCTGCCGCGCCCGCCGCCGAGGCTGCTCAGCCGGTCGAGGAGGCCGCTCCGGCGCCCCGTACGCGCCGCCGGGCCACCCGTGCCACGGCGACCCCGGAGCCGATCGAGGCCCCGGCCGCCGAGGCCGCGCCCGTCGCGCCCGCCGCCGAGCC
>NZ_JBEXQW010000052.1:0-53024 GCF_040612775.1 Streptomyces sp. NPDC006339 | reverse complement strand
TCCATGGGCCCCGGCACCAAGCTGCCCACCCTCGGCCACGTCGACTACGCCACCCTCCGCGACGCCTACCAGCGGAACGCCGAGGGCCTCCTCGCGCACCGGCCGGAGGGGGTGGGCGGCGACGAGCTGCTGACCCTGCTGTACGAGGACGAGTCGGTCACCCCGGTCACGCTGCGGGCCGAACTGTCCCGGCTGCGCGGCCTGCTGGCCGGGGCGGAGCCGGGCGGCCCGCTGCTGGCCTCGCGCCCGTACCGCCTGACCCGGAGCGTGGACGCCGACTTCGCCACGGTGGACCGGCGGCTGGCCTCGGGGGCCGTCGCGGCGGCGATGGCCGCCTACGCGGGCCCACTGCTGCCGGGTTCGCGGGCGCCCGCGGTCGTACGGCTGCGGGAGCGGCTCGCCGGACGGCTGCGGGCGGCCCTGGTGGACCGGGGCGATCCGGGTCTGCTGGCCGACTGGGCCTACAGCGCGTGGGGCGAGGACGACGTGACGGTGTGGCGGGCGCTGGCCGGGGCCGTTCCGGCGGCGCAGGCTCCGGCCGTACGGGCCCGGCTGGCCGCTCTGGACGCCGAACTGGGGGCGGCCGCAACGGTGTTGCAACGTCGGGCCGTGCACCATCGGCCCTGAACGCCGGTCAGGGACGGCCGGCGCGTCCGAGGGAGGCCCCGCCCATGACCCGTTACGCCGCACCCGGCACCGAGGGTTCGCTCATGTCGTACGCGAGCCGCTACGACCACTGGATCGGCGGGGAGTACGTCGCCCCGGCCGGCGGACGGTACTTCGAGAACCCGAGCCCGGTCGACGGCCGGCCGTTCACCGAAGTGGCCCGGGGCACGGCCGAGGACGTGGAGCGCGCGCTGGACGCCGCGCACACGGCGGCCCCGGCCTGGGGCCGTACGGCGCCGGCCGAGCGCGCGGGGGTCCTGCTGCGGATCGCGGACCGGATGGAGGAGCGGCTGGAGGCGCTGGCGGTCGCGGAGAGCTGGGAGAACGGCAAGCCGATCCGCGAGACGCTGGCCGCGGACATCCCCCTGGCCGTCGACCACTTCCGCTACTTCGCGGGGGTGCTGCGCGCGCAGGAGGGTGCGCTCAGCGAGATCGACGAGGACACCGTCGCGTACCACTACCACGAGCCGCTGGGCGTGGTCGCCCAGATCATCCCGTGGAACTTCCCGATCCTGATGGCGGTCTGGAAGCTGGCCCCGGCCCTCGCGGCGGGCAACGCGGTCGTCCTGAAGCCGGCCGAGCAGACGCCGGTGTCCGTGCACTACTGGATGAGCCTGGTGGCGGACCTGCTGCCGCCGGGCGTGGTGAACATCGTCAACGGCTTCGGCGAGGAGGCGGGCAAGCCGCTGGCGTCCTCCCCGCGGGTCGCCAAGATCGCCTTCACGGGCGAGACGTCGACGGGCCGGCTGATCATGGGCTACGCGGCGGAGAACATCAAGCCGGTCACCCTGGAGCTGGGCGGCAAGTCGCCGAACATCTTCTTCGACGACGTGTGGGCGGCGGACGACGACTTCCGCGACAAGGCCCTGGAGGGCTTCACCATGTTCGCCCTCAACCAGGGCGAGGTCTGCACCTGCCCCTCCCGGGCCCTCATCCAGCGCGGCCACTACCACGAGTTCCTGGAGGCGGCGATCGCCCGCACGGAACGGATCGTCCCGGGGCACCCCCTGGACACGGCCACGATGATCGGCGCCCAGGCTTCCGGAGAGCAGCTCCGCAAGATCCTCTCGTACCTGGAGATCGGGCAGCGGGAGGGCGCCAAGATCCTGACGGGCGGTCAGCGCATCACGTACGACGAAGGCGAGCTGGCGGGCGGCTTCTACGTCCAGCCGACCGTGTTCGAGGGCGACAACCGCATGCGGATCTTCCAGGAGGAGATCTTCGGCCCGGTCGTCGCCGTCACCTCCTTCACCGACTTCGACGACGCCGTCCGCACGGCCAACGACACCCCCTACGGCCTCGGCGCCGGCGTCTGGACCCGCGACACCACCACCGCCTACCGCGCCGGCCGCGCCCTCCAGGCCGGCCGCGTCTGGACCAACTGCTACCACGCCTATCCGGCCCATGCCGCCTTCGGCGGCTACAAGCAGTCGGGCGTCGGGCGGGAGACGCACAAGATGATGCTGGACCACTACCAGCAGACGAAGAACCTGCTGGTGTCCTACTCGCCGAAGAAGCTGGGCTTCTTCTGAGGGCATCAGAAGAGGCGCCTGACCTGGGCTTCTACCCGCCAGGCGCCTCACCCCGGCTGACGCGGTCTCGCCGGCTTCCTCCGCTTCGGCGGAAGCAGCAGATGCCGAAGCCGTCGTCCAGCGTCGACGGCTTCGAGACTTGTCCGGCGGAGACGGACGAGGCGGCTAACGCGTCCTGAGCCGGAACCTCAGCCGACAGATCACGGCGTCCGTGTCCCTGCGGACGGCGTGGGCGACGACCGCGCCCCGCTGGTTCTGCAGCAGCCGCTGCCACAACCGGTCGGGCTCGGCCTCCGGGATGAGCACGGTCACCCGGGTGCGCGGCTCGGCCGCCCGCAGCTCGCGTACGTACGCGCTGACGGGCCGGCCGAGCGAGCTCCGCTCGGCCGGCAGCCGGACCAGCGGAACGCCCGGATTCCACAGTGCCCAGTCCCGCTCCAGGGCGTCGGTCCGCTCGCGGTCCTCGGGGTCCGGGTGGCAGACGGTGACCGCACGGACCTCGTCGCCGAGGGACACGGCCGCGGTGAGGGCCTCGCTGGTGAGCAGGGTCAGCGACGAGACCGGCACCAGGACGAGCGAGCGCTCGCGGTGCGGCGGTTCGGGGATCCGGCCCACGCCCAGGCGCTCGCCGATCCGCCCGTACGCCCGATGGACAGCCTCGAAGACGGCCACGAGCAGGGGCAGCGCGATCACGATCAGCCAGGCGCCGTCGTGGAACTTGGTGGCCGTGACGACAGCGGCGGAGACGCCGGTCAGCACTGCCCCGACTCCGTTCAGCAGGGCCTTGCCGGCCCACCTGGTTCCGCGCTCCCTGCGCCAGTGCAGGACCATGCCGGTCTGGGCGATCGTGAAACCGACGAAGACACCGATCGCGAAGAGCGGAACGAGGGTGTTGGTGTCACCGCCGGAGAAGACCAGCAACGCGGCCGAGACGAGCGAGAGCCAGGCGACTCCGTGCCGGTGCACCTGACGGTCGGCCTTCAGCCCGAAGACGTGCGGTACGTAGTTGTCGCGCGCCAAGAGCTTCAGGAGGACGGGCAGGCCACCGAAGGACGTGTTCGCCGACAACGCGAGGAGGACCATGGTCGCGAACTGCACGACGTAGAAGGCCCAGTTGTGCCCCAGGGAAGCGTCCGCGAGCTGAGCGAGAACGGTCACTCCCTCCACCGGCTGGAGCCCGAAGCGGGAGATGAGAACGGAGAGGCCGATCAGCATCACGCCGAGCAGGGCGCCGAGCGCCACCTCCGCCCGCATCGCCCGCCGGGTGGCCGGAGTCCGGAAGGACGGTACGGCGTTCGCGATCGCCTCCACACCGGTGAGCGCCGAACAGCCGGAGGCGAACGCCTTCAGGAGGAGCAGAGCGCCCACGGTGGTGGCGTTGTCGGCGAGGACCGAGGCGTGGCCGGCGGACGCGGCCGAGGAGACAGGGGCGTCACGGAGCAGACCGACGGCGATCAGCACCAGGATCGTGCCGACGAAGACGGCGGTGGGGACGATGAAGGCGCGGGCCGAGTCCACGATGCCCCGCAGGTTCACAGCCGTGATGAGCACGAGGACTGCGAGGCAGATCCACAGCCGGTCGCCGTACAGGCCGGGGAAGGCGGAGGTCAGGGCGGCCACACCCGCGGTGACGGCCACGGCCACGTTCAGGACGTAGTCCAGGACGAGCGAGGCGGCGGCGACGAGGCTGCTGCGTCGGCCGAGGTGGGCCTTGGCGACGGCGTAGGAGCCTCCGCCGTCCGGAAAGGCGGCGATCACCTGTCGGTACGAGGCGACCAGCACGGCCAGCAGGCCCGCGATGGCCAGAGTGACCGGAAGCGTGAAGCCGAGCCCGTGAGCGCCGGCCGCGGCGAGCACCAGGACGATGGCCTCGGGCCCGTACGCCACTGACGCCATCGCGTCCAGCGAGAGCGCGGCGAGACCGGTCACGGCGGTCAGCTTGTGACGGGCTCCGGTGTCCGGGGGCTCCTCGGCACCGGGTACGGCGACCTTCTCCGTGGTCAGGATGGTCATGCGGGCGAACTCCTTCGGACTCATGTCCGCTCAGCGTGAGCCCTGACCGGGACGGCTTCCGCCGTTCATGGCGGGTTCTTTGCGCCCGAGCGCCTTCTCTTCACGCATTCCTGACGCGGGTCGGGGCGCAACGGAGCCCGGTCGGCACCCAGCACGCGCCGACAGGAGCAGGGCAGGGTGATCGCCCCCTCATGTCAGGAGGGTGCGCCAGCGGTCGGCGGATTCCTTCATGTCCCCGACGACCCGCTCCAGGAACCTGCCTGCCCTGAGCAGCCGCTGCCCCACCGGCGAGTCGGGGCCGAGCGTCTCGGCCGCCGCGATCGCGGCCTGCGCCGATTCGAGTGTCTGCCGGGCGCTGATGGCGATCGAGTGGTACCACGCCTCGTCGTCGACGATGTAAAGGTCGCGCCGGCGCTGTGGATCGCGCTCGCGCCGGACGTATCCGTACCGGACCAGGGAGTTGACGGCCACGGAGACGGAGGCGGGACTGACCCGCAGCCTGCGGACCAGTTCGGCAGCGGTACGCCTGCCGTCCTCGGACAGCAGCAGGTCGGCGTGGACACGCGCCATCATCCTGGGCATCCCCGACCTCACCGCCAGCTCGATGATCTCGTCCTCCGTGGTGCTGCGCGACGGCCGGTCCTCTCGGGGGTGCGCCGGGGCGCCGCGCCGTGCCCGCTCGGCCGTCGCCCGGTGCGCCTGTTGGGGCCTGTACCGGCCGGGGCCGCCGTTGCGTGACACCTCCCGGCTGATGGTCGAGGTCGGACGCTCGAGCCGGCGGGCGATCTCGGCGTAGGAGAGGCCGTCGGCGAGTCCGGCCGCGATCCGTTGGCGTTCCTGCTGGGTCAACCGTCCTCCTGGCATGGAGCCAGTATTGCCTTCGCCACCAGCCATTGCAACGCACCGTTGCATTCGGAGGCATGCCATTGCATCAATTTGGCGCTGTTGAAGTGGAGTTCCGTTCCCGATTGATTGACGAAGCCATGAATGCAACGTAGCTTTCAAACAGTTCTGAACACGTCATATCGCGAGATGAGGCAATGGTCATGAGCGAGTCCGTCCACACCGTCACGACGCTGCCGGCGGAGCGCCGCAGCGGCTGCCCCTTCGACCCGTCGGCCGAGTTGCTCGACGCGCGTCGGCACGGCCCCATCAGCCGCTACACCCACCCCGGCGGAAAACCCGGCTGGCTGATCACCGGATACGACATGGTGCGCTCGGTGCTGGCGGACCCGAGGTTCAGCTCCCGCAAGGACCTCATGAACGTGGTCGACTTCGAGCTTCCGCCGGCGCCGCCCGGCGAGTTCCTCCTCATGGACGACCCGGAGCACAGCCGCTATCGCAAGCCCCTGGTCGGCAAGTTCACCGTGCGGCGGATGCGGATGCTCACCGAGCGGATCGAGCAGATCACCGCCGACTGCCTGGACGCCATGGAGGAGACGGGGCCGCCGACGGACCTGGTGACCGCGTTCGCCAAGCCCATCCCCACCATCGTCATCTGCGAGATCCTGGGCGTGCCCTATGAGGACCGGGCGTCCTTCCAGGAGCAGATCGACGCCTTCATGGGCGGGGAGGTCAGCGACGAGGAGCTGATCGCGGCCTACACCGCGACCCAGGAGTACCTCGCACAGCTCGTGGCCGCCAAGCGCGCCCACCCCACCGACGACGTCCTCAGCGAACTCACCGACAGCGATCTGACCGACGAGGAACTGAAGGGGATCAGCCTCATCCTCCTGGCGGCCGGTTTCGACACCACCGCGAACATGCTGTCCCTCGGCACCTTCGCGCTGCTCCAGCATCCGGAGCAACTCGCCGCCCTGCGCGCCGATCCGGCACTCACCGACGGGGCCGTGGAGGAACTGCTGCGGTATCTGAGCGTCGCGAAGACCTTCCACCGGACGGCGCTGGAAGACGTCGAGCTGGGCGGGCAGACCATCAAGGCCGGCACGACCGTCGTCCTGTCGTACAACACCGCCAACCGCGACCCCGACCGCTTCCCCGACCCCCACACGCTCGACCTCCGCCGACAGTCCTCCGGGCACCTGGCCTTCAGCCACGGCATCCACCAGTGCCTGGGGCAGCAACTGGCCCGCGTCGAGATGCGGGTCGCGTTCCGCGCGCTGGTCGACCGCTTCCCCACCCTGCGCCTGGCCGTGCCGGCCGCCGAGGTCGCCCTGCGCCCGGAGACGGCGGACATCTTCGGCGTCAAGAGCCTGCCGGTCACCTGGGACGCGAAGTGAGCGCCCCCCTGCTGACCGCCGACAGGGAACGCTGCATCGGCGCCGGCATGTGCGCGATGACCGCACCCGAGGTATTCGACCAGGACCCGGACGACGGCCTCGTACTCCTGCTGCACGCCGAGCCGCCCGCCGCCCACCGCCCGGCCGCACGGATGGCCGTCGGCCTGTGCCCCTCCGGGGCCCTCACCCTCCACGAGCCGGAGCCCGACGGCTCCTAGCCCTTGCGGCCATCACCGTCTCGGCGCTGCCGGGCCTGTTCCGAACCGCCCTGGTCACCAGCTCGTTTCTGACCATGGACGCCCACGCCCCGGTCGGGACGTGCACCAAGGCGTACGCCTGGCTGATCGCCGCCATCGGCTTCGGCCAAGCCGCGTGCACCGTCCTCGCAGGCCCGCTCGCCGCCCACCCTCAGTTCGGCGCCGCGCTCCCCGCCACCGGAGGGGCCCGGCGCCGACCGCTGCTCCAGTGCTTCTCGCGGTCCGGGGCTTCCTCTACGCCGCCCAGCCGTTCTGGGGCTTGTCCTCGCCGTCCTGGTCGTCGCCGTCGGTGTCCGGTTCGAGGGCGGCGCGGTCGTCGAGGGTGACGGTGATGCGGTCACCGTCGCCGGGGGTGAGGCGGGTCAGGCGCTGTTCGATCCGCTCGTAGAGCATGGCGGCGAGTTCGTGGTCGCCGCTGCCGTCCGGGGTGGTGCTGGTGACGGTGTGCAGGCTGATCAGAAGGGCGATCAGGGAACGGCCCGACAGCGGGGCGAAGACGCGCTCGTCGGCCTCGTCGGTGACGCGGGGCGGGACGCGGAAGTGGGGGTGGCCGGCGGTTCGGGTGGTGAGGAACTCCCAGGTGTCGCGGTGGCAGCGCAGGTCGGCGGAGGAGATCCGGGCCGCGGACCGCAGCAGGGCGGTGTGCTCCTTGCTCACCGGTACCGGCTCGGGGGTCTCGGCGGGGCGGTACAGGAGCTGGTCGACGACCGTACGCAGTCCAGCGAGCTCCTGCGTCAGGACGGTGAAGCCAGCGCGGGTCTCCTCCAGCATGGTGGTGAGTTCTTCCCTGACCCGGTCGGCGGCCTCGCGGACCGTCTCGCGCAGTTGCTCGGCGGCGTCACCGCCTGCCTGCTCCGCGGTCTCGTCCTTGGCGAGTTGCTCGATGAGGGGGGCAAACTCCTGGGCGAAGACCTCACGGGCAGCCTGGCGCACGGACTCCTCCGACAGCGCCGGCTCTGTCACCTCCAGCGCGGTCTCGGGGACCAGGTCTTTTGCGGCCGTGCCCTGTTCCGGCTCCTCCGCTGCGGCCGTGCCGACGGTCTGCGACCCGAACTCCTGCCCGTCGCCGGTCCCTGCTCTGGACGCGGCCGCAGGGGCGGAGAGGGAGCCGACGACGGGGTCTTCCTGGTCGGGACCGCGCTGAGCGGGGATCGTCGGCTGAAGGGACGTGCCCGGGCTCTCGGAGCCAGAGGCGGAGGGCACGGGTGCGACGGGAAGCGGCGGGGTGAGGGCAAGGGTGTTGAGCTGGTTGAGGGTGGTGCGCAGTTCGGTCAGCTCGGCGCGCAGCAGGCCGGTGACCTCCTCGGTCTTGCTGGTGAAAAATTCGCTGGAGGCGGGCTTGACGGCGGCGTTGACGTCCTTGCGCAACCGGTTGACTTCGTCGAAGACCCGGGTGAGCCCGTCCGTGACGGCCCGGGAGGTCGCCGCCTGGGCGTCGCGACCGGAGCTGTCGACCTTGTCGAAGCTCTCGTTGAGAGCCTCCCGCAGGCTCTGGTCCCCATGCAGCACGGCGGCGTGCAGCATGGAGACCATCTCGGCGAGACCGGGCTTACGTTGCATCTCTCCCCCACATGTTGCTTTGAGTAGTTGATCACTTCCGCTGCGTATACTGCCCGACAGGAGATACCACCCGGGGCAGAACCGGCCAACTGCTCTTCCAGGAAGGGAGATTGGCCACTCCGTTACCGCAGAGTGGCCAGTTCCCTGCCCTTGGCAGGGCCCGCAACCTTCCCGCTAGCCAACCGGCCACGCCCAGTTATGGGGCACCCCTCGCACAGGACCAGGCTCGCTTCCCCGACGTCCTGCTCGCCCGGACTTCCTCTGCGGCACCAGCATCCTCGACCTGCAGGCCGTCGGCACCCCTGCCGAGACCACCTTCACCGGCCTGGAAGACGCCCTGCGGGACGCGGGGGACGAAGCGGAGCCCGCCGCCATGTCCTGACTACCGGCTCCGACGCCGACCCAGCCTTCAGCGGGGGCCCTGAAGGCCCGAGCCGAGACCGTGCCGCCAGGCCGGCAGCCTCTACGCGCGGCCCGGCACCGAGCCGGGAGCGCAGACCGGCTAAGCCCCGACAGGCGCCGGGCGCGTCTCGTCCAATCTCCAACCCCCGAAGACCAGCCCGGCCCGGCACGCGGTCTACTTCCGGATGATGGCGCGCAACCGGGTCCGGCTGGCCAAGCGGAACCTGTCGGCCCTGCTTGTCCCCGTCCACCTGGGCGTGTGGACCGTACTCACGCTCCTGCGCACCCGGTCGGTGGCGGGTCTGACGGCATGGTGTGGTGGGCTCCATGGAGGGCGTACATCGGCCGGGCGGCACAAGGTCCGCTACGTAGCCCTAGCGAAGGACCTGCTCGATGTGGTGGTCGAGGAGGCGTTCGGCGGCTTCTGGGGTGCGGTAGCCGAGGGCGACGTCCACGCCGAGGCTGGTGGCGAGGGACCAGCAGATGTCGGCGTCGGCGCGTTCCTCGCGGCGCGGCTTGCTGCCCCGCTCCTCGCGGGCTGCCGTGATGAGGCCGGCGGTGAAGGTGAGCAGCTCGTCGTCGCCCGGTGCCAGGACCTTGGCCATCGTCGGATCGGAGACTGCCCGGCCCGCGGCCGCCAGCGCGAAGCGCATCAGCCGGGTGCTCTCCTCGGCCGGGCTGATCAGGGCGTGGAGGCAGGCGCGGAGAACGGCCTCCGGACTGGTCGTGTCGGCGGCGGTGACCGCGTTCTCGATCGTGGCGTTGACGGCCCGTACGGCTCGGTCGAGGGCGTCGCGGATCAGGGCCTGCATCGAGGAGTAGTAGTGCTGGACCTGGCCCATCGAGACGCCCGCCTCCTCGGCGACCTTGCGCAGCGACACCTGCTCGATGCCGCCGCGCACGGCCAGTGACCAGACGGCCTCGACGAGGCGCGTCCTGCGCGCTTCGTGATCCACGATCTTCGGCACGGTACCGCCACCTTCCTCGCAACCTTTGCCATGCGACCGCATGGCAAAACCGAGCACCGTCGGGTTACAGTGCAATCGCATGGTAAAACGCGATCAGACTGAGAGGATCCCATGAAATACGGCCTCTACCAGGCGCTCGGCATGGTGCTGCTCGTCCTCGGCGCCCAGGGCGCGATTCGCCAACTCGTCGACCACGACAACGCCGGCCTGCTCGGCTGGTTACCAGGAGGTTTCGCCGCGAGCATCACCGTGTACGTACTGGCCGTCGTGATCGGCGCGGTCATCGCGGGGCGGGCTCACGATGCTCGTAAGGCGACGGGCAACTGACTCGGGGCGTGCGAGTGGCGCCTTCTCTGCTCTACGTCGCCGGTTGGCCCGCTGGCCCTCTGGTTCCGAGATGGTGTGCAGGATGAGGCGACGGCGCCCGGGGTGGAGCGCGTCCACCCCAGGCCCGGGTCGCGTCCGCGTCACCGGGCTGCCCGGGCTCAGCCGGCGTCGAGGGCGTTGGGGAGGCCGAGGCGGTGGCGCAGCCGGTCGTGGCGCTTGTGGGCCTCCATCTCCGGGGCCCGGAAGAGGGGCCGCACCATGCAGCGGGCGGCGGGTGAGCCGGTCCGGTCGAGCAGGGCGTTGACGGCCTGGCGGGCGGAGGCGTTGGCGCCCTCCATCGTCGCCAGGTCGATGTCGACGGCCACGTAGTCGCCGGCCAGGAACAGGTTGGGGATCCTGGTGGCGGCCTGCGGTCGGTTGTGGAGGGTACCGACCGGGTGGATGAGCAGTTGGTCCTCGTTGGTCGGGTTCGGGGTGCCGAGGCCGTCGACGCCCGGGTCGAGGAACCAGGAGTGCAGGGTGCCGTCCTTCAGGACCGTGCGGCCCGGTTCGTTGAACGCGGCCTTCAACTGCGCCCACACCTCCCGGGCGACCTCCGTACGGGTGCACTGCTTGGCCGTCTTGCCGTAGAGGATGCCGGGCCGGTCCCACTCGGAGATGTCCACCGAGAGACAGTCGACGGCGGCCCCGTCGCCGTAGTCGGCCGGGAAGTCGCGGGACTGCCAATGCTGGGCCTGCTGGATCGCCGTCAAGGACCAGGGCGAGTCGATGCAGTTGGCGTGTCCGGCCAGCAGCGGCGCACGCTCGGTCAGGTAGAACTGGATGCCCGTCATCCAGTCCGTCTCCAGCCTGTCGCACCGCGCGAGCTGCGGATCGGCCGCCCTCAGCGCCGCGCCCCACGTCCGCCGCGCGTGCTCCACGGGGATCGCGGAGACGTAGTGATCGGCGGTCACCGAGCGGCGGACGCCCTGCGGATCCTCGACGACGGCCGCGCCGATCCGGCCGGTGCCGGAGTCGTAGGCCAGCTCCCGCAAGGTCCATCCGATGCGGAACTCCACACCGAGGCTCGTCAGGTGGGCCACCCACGGGTCGATCCACGCCTCGTTCGTGGGCAGATTCAGGATCCGGTCGAGGGGGCCGTCGGCGCCGCGTCCCAGAGCGTTGAAGACGAAGGCTTCGAGGAGGGTGGCGACCGTACGGGTGCTGGCCTCCTCGGCCTTCGTCGCGACGATGTTGCGGGTGAGCCCGACGGCCAGGATGCGCTGGTAGTCGTAACTCCTCCGGGCCGCCCCCAAGAAGTCCCACCAGGGCGTCCGCTCCCATTCCTCGTCGCGCCGCTCGTCGCAACTGGTGAGGAAGACGAGGAAGCGGTTGACGAAGTAGGCGGCCTCGTGGAGCGGGATCGAGCGGGCGGTGTCCAGGAGGGCGGTCAGCGCGCGGCGGATCTCGTCGAGGGTGAGCTCGGCGGGGCTGTGGCCCGGCCAGGGGAGCGGGATGCGCAGGTCCTCGCGGCCGGTGCGGGCGAACGACATCTCCGCCGGTGCGACGAGGTTGTCCCAGACGCCGTTGGCGTTCCCGGGGAAGGGAATGCGCCGCATCGTGTCGGGCAGGTTGTGGTAGATGCCGGGGATGAAGCGGAAGCCGTGCTCGGCGGGGAGCGGGCGCCGGGTGCCGCGGGCGCTTCCCGGTACGTCCATGGAGCGGGCCTTGCCGCCCAGCGCCCGGCGCTCGTAGACGGTGACGCGGAAGCCGCGTTCGGCCAGTTCATGGGCGGCGGTCAGCCCCGCGACGCCACCGCCGAGCACGGCCACGGACTGCGCCCCGGCCGGCCCGGCGGCGACGGCCGGTGCGGCGCCGAGGGCGGTCCCCCCGACGGCGACCGCTCCGGTCACGGCGGCCGCGCCCGCCACGAAGGTGCGTCGTGAGTTGCCCCTGCGGTTCATGCCCCAACCCCTTTACCGGCGGTAACGCGACGTCCGGCGCAGGAGCATAGGGCCGCCCCGCGCAGCCCGGAAGGCACGTGCGGGCCCCATTCGCACATGGCGCGATCCCGCCCATCCCGCCCCTGCCGCCGCGCGGGGCGGGGACCGTCACCGTGGGCGCACCGTCACCACCGGGGCGGACGGCCGGTCCGTCAGCCGGAGGCGTGGGCCGCCTTGTCCGTCGGGGTGCCGTTCTCGTCCTCGGCCTCCGGGGCGGCGGGCTGCGGCGGGGCCGGCGGGGTGCGGACCAGCAGGGCGATCAGTACGGCCAGTACGCCGAGGGCCGCGCCGACGCCGAATCCCCAGCGGACGCCCGTGGCCAGGGCGCCGGTGGCGTCCGCGCCCTCGGCTGCCGCGGTGGCGGCGCGTCCCGACATGACGCTGATGACCAGGGCCGTGCCGGCGGCGGCCGAGACCTGCTGGAGCGAGCCCAGGATGGCGGAGCCGTGCGCGTAGAGGTGAGGCGGCAGTACGGACAGGCCGGAGGTGAAGACCGGGGTGAAGACGAACGCCATACCGACGCTCAGGGCCACGTGGAGGGCCAGCACCAGCCACGGCGAGGTCTCCTCGCCCGCGAAGGTGAACAGCGCGAGGCACAACGCCGTCAGTACGGCTCCGGGCACGACCAGGCGGGGTGCGCCGAGCCGGTCGTAGAGCTTGCCGACCTGAGGTCCGAGCAGGCCCATGGTCAGGCCGCCGGGGATGAGCAGGAGCCCGGTCTGCAGCGAGCTCAGGCCGCACACGTCCTGCAGGTAGAGCGGCAGCAGGATGAACGCGCCCATCAGCGCCATGAACGACAGACACATCAGGCCGAGCGCCACCGAGAAGTGACGGAAGGTCAGGCTGCGCAGGTCGAGAAGCGGCGTGGACGAGCGCTGCAGTGCCAGTTGTCGCCAGACGAACAGGCCCACCAGCACGGCACCGACCGCGGTCGTGACCGCCGGCGGCACGGCGGCCTCGGCCGCGTTCTCGGCGCCCAGTCCGCTCAGACCGTAGACGAGGGAGCCGAAGCCCGCCGCCGCGAGGAACACGGAGAGCCAGTCGATCGGACCGGCCTGCGGCTCGCCGATGTTGACCAGCCGGCGCAGGCCGAAGACGGCCATCGCTCCGGCGATCGGCAGCACGGCCAGGAACAACAGGCGCCACGACCCGAGCTGCAGCAGCACTCCGGAGACCGCCGGGCCCAGGGCGGGTGCGACGGAGATGACGAGGGTGATGTTGCCCATGACGCGGCCGCGGTCGTGCGGGGGCACGAGGGTCATCAGCGTCGTCATGAGCAGCGGCATCATGACGGCGGTGCCGCTGGCCTGGATGACGCGGGCGGCCAGCAGCACGGGGAAGACGGGCGCGGCGGCGGCCAGTGCCGTACCGGTGAGGAACAGGGCCATGGCCAGACCGAAGGCGGTCCGCGTCGTCACGCGCTGGAGGAACCACCCGGTCACCGGAATGACGACGGCCATGGTCAGCATGAAGGCCGTGGACAGCCACCCGGCGGCCGCCGCGGTGACCTCGAACTCGCGCATGAGCCGCGGGATCGCGTTGACCATGATCGTCTCGTTGAGGAGGACGACGAACGTGGACAGCACCAGAATCCGCAGCACGGCGGTGACGCGGGCGGGTGGGAGGGTGGGTGTTGTCTGTGATGCGAGCATGGTGCCTTCCGTCTGTGTGAGTGTCCTCCGCGGGGGCGCACACACGGACAGACCACGGCGGCAGGAAGAACTCATCGGTGTCACCCGATCTTGCCGGTGCCGCCGCCGAGGCTCAAACGAATTTGCCGACCCGGGACCGGAACCCGAAACCTTCGGGACCCGGAAGCCGTGACTCGGGAGCCCGCAACCCGAAACCCGGGCCCGGGACCTGCGACCCGGGACCGGGGACCGGGGACCCGGAACCCCGTTCGGCCGGGGCCGCGATGTTCCGAGCGGGCCGGGCGCCCTGGCCCGACCATTGCGGAGAGTGAGGGCGTGATGGATGATGACCGGCCGTGACGATCTTCCTTGCGCTTGTGCTCTGCGTGCTTCTCTGCGTGCTCTACCGACTCTTCATCACTCCCCGTCGCCACGCCCGCTGGGCCGAGGAGCACTTCGTGGCCGCCGACTACGGACTCCCGCCCCGCGCGGCTCTCGACGCGCGGCGGCCCGGGCCGCCCCCGGCGCCGTACCGGCTCAAGGAGATGCAGGCCGTCGCGGACGCCGCGTGGGAGGGGCGGTGGCAGGTGGCCGAGTCGTACGTCGAGGAGGCCGGCGACGACTGGGACGAGCGCTGGTCCCGTATCGAGCTCCTGCAGCAGGTGGCCGGCGAGGACGACGCCTGGCTGGACGCGTGGCGCGCGGCGCGACCCGAGAACTGCGACGCGGCGACGCTTCACGCCGCGCTGATGGTGCACCGGGCCTGGGAGATTCGCGGCAGCGAGTACGCCGACAAGGTATCGCTGGAGCGGATGAACCGCTTCCGCGCGATGCTTCCGGCCGCGATCGCGGAGGCGCGGCAGGCGGCGCTCCTGGACCCCGCCAACCCGGGGCCCTGGGTCGTCATGGTCACCGCGGCCCGGGGAGCCCAGTACGACCACGACCAGTTCAGGCCGCTCTGGGAGGGGCTGGTCTCCCGCGCGCCGTTCCACTACACGGGCCACTGGCAGGCACTCCAGTACTGGTGCGCCAAGTGGTTCGGCAGTGACAGCCTGATGATGTCGTTCGCCGAGGACGCGGTCCGCAAGGCTCCGGCCGGCAGCCCGCTGGCCGGAATGTATCTGCACGCGCTGCACGAGCGGTCCAAGGACGCGGAGTCCTCGCCCTTGCGCACCACGCGGGCGGCGAAGAGGACCCTGGAGCGGGTCGCGGCCTCGCTCGCCGAGGTCGCCCCCGACAACGAGCACCTTCCCGCGCTGCGTCATCTGCTGGCGCACTCCCTGCTGGAGGCGAAGATGTACGACGCCGCCCTGGAACAGTTCCGGCTGATCGGCCCGTGGTGCGGGGCCGAGCCCTGGCGTGCGGGCGGCGATCCGGCAAAGGCCTTCGAGATCGCCCGGGGCACCGCGGTGAAGCTGTCCGGGGCGACGCGCGTGGTCAAGGCGCGCAATCCGTTCGCCACGTTCTAGCCGCCGTCGGCCACGGCTCCGGAGCCCGCGACTCCGGAGCCCGCGACTGCGGAGCCGAAGGGACGCGTGATCAGGTCGGCGCCGGTCCCGCCCCCGGCCTCCGTGGGGGTGCGCGCGGGCGGCTCGGGGCGGGGAGAAAATCCGGGCGGGGGGAGGGACTGGCTGTTAATCTGTCGACGACGTGACCGTGTATCGAGGAGTCGCAGACGTGGTGGGTGACGACGACATCTCCGGGTGAGATCCGGATCTGACGGCCACCGGACGCGCCGAGGAGCGCAGTGCCGGAGTGGCCCGTTCGTCGACCCCTTCTCCGTACGTCCGCCCGGGGCGGAGCTCTGTCCGCTCCCGGCCGTCTCTCGAGGTCACCTCCATGTCCCACGGCACCATCGTCTGCTCCGACCTGTCGTTCGCCTGGCCCGACGACACCCCCGTCTTCCATGAGCTGTCCTTCACCCTGACCGCCGGCAGCACCGGCCTGGTCGCGCCCAACGGCTCGGGCAAGAGCACCCTGTTGAAGCTGATCGCGGGTGAACTGCGGCCGGGCGCCGGTTCGGTGTCGGTCGGCGGCACGCTCGGCCATCTGCCGCAGACCCTGCCCCTGACCGGTGATCTCACCGTCGCCGAGGTGCTCGGCGTGGACGCGGTCATCCGGGCCCTGGACGCCGTCGAGTCCGGTGACGTGAGCGAGGAGCACTTCACCACGATCGGCGACGACTGGGACATCGAGGAGCGCACCCGCGCCCAGCTCGACCGGCTCGGACTGGGCGGCCTCGCCCTCGACCGCCGCCTCGGCACCCTCAGTGGCGGCCAGGTCGTCTCGCTCGGCCTCGCCGCCCAATTGCTCGCGCGACCCGACGTGCTGCTGCTCGACGAGCCGACCAACAACCTCGACCGGGACGCCCGGCACAGGCTGTACGACGTGCTGGCGGACTTCCCGGGACTGCTGCTGGTGGTCGCCCACGACCGTGCCCTGCTCGACCGCATGGACGGCATCGCCGAGCTCGGCAGCAGCCGACTGCGCTTCTACGGCGGGAACTTCACCGCCTACGAGGAGGCCGTGCGGGCCGAGCGGGAGGTCGCCGAGAAGAACGTCCGCAACGCGGAGCAGGAGCTGAAGCGGGAGAAGCGGGAGCTCCAGCAGGCCCGCGAACGCGCCGAGCGCCGTGCCGCCAACGCCGCCCGCAACCTCAAGAGCGCCGGGCTCCCGCGGATCTTCGCCGGCACCATGAAGCGCGGCGCGCAGGAGTCCGCGGGCCGGGCGGGTCAGACGCACGCGGCCCGGGTCGGCGACGCCAAGGCCCGTCTCGACGAGGCGGGGCGGGCGCTGCGTGAGGAGCAGCGCCTCAGTCTGGACCTGCCCGACACGCAGGTGCCGGCCGGGCGGAACCTCTTCCTCGGCGAGGGGATGCGGGTCCGGCACGGCGGACGGGACGTGTTCGGCGAGGCCGGCGTCGACCTCTCCGTACGGGGCCCCGAGCGCATCGCGCTGACCGGGCCGAACGGTGCCGGCAAGACCACCCTCATGCGGCTGATCACCGGCGACCTCACCGCCGACAGCGGTGAGATCAGGCGTGGCGAGGGCCGCGTCGCCTATCTGTCCCAGCGCCTGGATCTGCTGGACCCGGACCGCACGGTGGCGGAGAACTTCGCGGTGTTCGCGCCCGAGCGGCCCGAGGCGGAGCGGATGAACCTGCTGGCGCGGTTCCTGTTCCGCGGCCCCCGGGCGCACCTGCCCGTCGGTGTGCTCTCCGGCGGAGAACGGCTGCGGGCCACCCTCGCCTGCGTCCTGTGCGCCGAACCGGCCCCGCAGCTCCTGCTGCTCGACGAGCCGACCAACAACCTCGACCTGGTCGGCGTGGGCCAGTTGGAGAGCGCGCTGGAGTCCTACCGGGGTGCGTTCCTGGTGGTCAGCCACGATGAACGGTTCCTCGCCGGGATCGGGGTGAACCGCTGGCTGCGCCTGGCCCACGGAACGCTGGAGGAGACGAGCGCCCCCGAGCTCTGAGCCGCCGGCCCACTCGGCGGCCCGTGCGCCGGGACGGCCGGGGAGGGCTGGGGGCCCGGAGGCCGGGAGCCCGGGAGGCCGGGAGGCCGGGAGGCCGGGAGGCCGGGAGGCCGGGAGGCCGGGAGGCCGGGAGGCCGGGAGGCCGGGGGCCCGGGGGCCCGGAGGCCCGGGGGCCCGGGGGCCCGGAGGCCCGGAGGCCCGGAGGCCGGGAGGCCCGGAGGCCCGGAGGCCCGGAGGCCGGGAGGCCCGGAGGCCGGGAAAGCCGGCGCCCGGCCCCGCCCGGCGCCGCCCGGCCCCACCCCCGTCAGCGCCTCACGGAGCCATCTCGTAGGTCCCCGACAGGGCCTCCACGCGCTGCCAGACGCGCGCCGAACGGGCCTCGTCGACGACGGGGCGGCGGACCGCGCCGAGTGCCCAGTGCTGCTGCTGCTCGGTCGCGGAGTCCTTGCCGTGCAGTTCGACGGCGTGCGCGGAGAAGTCGCGGACGAGGACGGCGAACAGCTCGTCGAGGACGTCCTCGTCGAGACCGGTCAGGGCCGCCTGCTCCAGGACGAGCTGGCCGTGGACGACGAGCGCGAAGAGCTGGCCGACGGCGAGGAGGAGGTCCAGGTCGCGGCTCTGCTCCTCGTCCGGGGCCGCCTTGAGGACGAACTCGCAGAGCGCGTCCGCCTGCTCGCGGAAGCGGGCGACGTTGGCCACGTGGCCGTACGCGTCGAAGGCCGGACGCCAGTCGTGGAAGCGGACCGAGCCGAGGCCGCGGGCCGGGCCCTGGCGGAAGAGGAAGGTGTCGTCGGCCGCGTCCAGGCGGGTCGGGACGGCGGGGTACTCGACCGGGTCGAGGAGGTGGTTGCGCATGAACTTGAGGATCAGCGCCAGGTTGACGTGGACCGTGCCCTCCAGCTTCGGCAGCCCGCGGATCTCCACGGCCGCCTGCGCGAAGTAGTTGTCCTTCTCGAAGCCCTTGGCGGCGATGACGTCCCACATCAGGTCGATGACCTTCTCGCCCTCCGTGGTCACCTTCATCTTCGTCATCGGGTTGAAGAGGAGGTAACGGCGGTCGTCGGGACCGGCGGTGCGGAAGTAGTCGACGGCGCGGTCGCTGAACAGCTTCATGCCGACGAGCCGGACGTACGCGTCGGTCAGCTCGCGCCGCACGTGCGGGAAGGCGGTGACCGGCCGGCCGTAGAGGATCCGGTTCTGGGCGTGGGTGACGGCCTCGTACATCGCGTGCTCGCAGATGCCGATGGAGGCGGTGCACAGGTTGAACTTGCCGACGTTGACCGTGTTGAGGGCGGCGTCGAAGGCGGCGCGGCCGGTGTGCAGGACGTCGGCGGCGGCTACGGGATAGTCCTCGAGGCGGAACTCGCTGACGTACTTGGAGGAGTCGACGACGTTCTTGACCAGGTGGTAGGCCGGGTGGCGGCTGTCGGCGGCGAAGAAGACATAGCCGTCGGGGCCCTCGACGTCGGTGCGGCGGCCGAAGACGGAGACGAGTCCGGCCGCGTTGCCGTTGCCGATGTAGTACTTGGAACCGGTGGCGCGGAAGCCGCCCTCACCGTCCGGCTCCAGGAGCATGTCGGTGGAGTAGATGTCGGCGCCGTGCGACTTCTCGGAGAGGCCGAAGGCGAACACCTCGCCCTGGGAGAGGAGTTCGGCGGCACGGGCGCGGGCGGCGGCGTTGTCGCTCTGCCAGACCGGGCCGAGGCCGAGGATGGTGACCTGCCAGGCATACCAGTAGTCGAGGCCGTAGAAGCCGAGTATCTCGTTGAGGGCGGCGATGCGGGCGGTGTCCCAGCGCTTGTCGCCCTCCTGCTCGCCGGCGGCGGAGGACGGCGTCAGGAAGGTCGCGAAGAGCCCCTCCTCGGCCGCGAAGGCCAGGAAGTCGCCGAGCCAGGCGCGGGTCCGGTAGTCCTCGATGATCCGGCGCTTGCCGCGCGCCTCGAACCAGTCGACGGTGGCGCGCAGCAGCCGGCGGGTCTCCGGGTCGAAGTGCGCCGGGTCGTAGGTGTGCGGGTTGAAGAGCAGCGTGTCGGCCATGACGTCCGCCTTTCCGGCTCGGGATGAGGGGTGGTGGTGTGCGGGATGGGGTGGTGGTGCCCAGAGGTGGTGAGTGATGAGGTGGAGGTGCTACGGGGTCGGGGGGCGGGGGTGGTACGGGTCGTTCCGCGGTCCCGACGCCCGCCCGGGGGCCTGGGACCTGCGGTGGGTCAGTGACCGGTCTCGAACCGGGCGAGCGTGGCAAGGACGTCGTCGAGCCAGGCGATCATCATCCGCTCGTACGCGATGCCGCCGCGCAGCACGACGTGCTGGAGCTCGCGTTCGGCGTCGAGCGGACCGTCCTCGGCCGGCGGCTCCCCGAAGTCGCGGGCCTCGCCCGCGAGGTAGTGGGCCAGCCGGTCCGTGTGCGTCCGCCGGTGTCGCTCGACCTCGCCGATGAGGGCGGCGGGATCGTCGAAGGCGGCGCCCCGGATCTTCACCGCGAGGTCGTGCCGTACGCTCTCGGGCTCGATCGGCGCGACCAGCCACGCGGAGAGCGCGGCCCGCCCGGCGGCGGCGACGGAGTACTCCTTCTTGTCCGGGCGCCCGTGCTGCGGGACGTCACGGACGTCGACCCAACCGTCGCCCTCCATGCGCTTGAGCACGCGGTAGATCTGCTGGTGGGTGGCGGTCCAGAAGTAGCCGATGGACCGCTCGAAGCGCCGGGCGAGCTCGTATCCCGACCCGGGCTTCTCGAGCAGGGACACGAGGATCGCGTGGTCGAGCGCCATGCGCCCGATCTTGCTATGCACCTCGTTGCATAGCAAGGCCGACCCGATGAGACCCCGCTCACCCCCCGCTCTGCTCCCGCTCACCTCCCGCCCCGCTCCCGCTCCTTGACGCGACGGACCGGCGCCGCGTACGGCGCCGGTCCGTAGGAGAGGAGGGGTGGTCGCGTGGAACGCGGGTCAGCCGGCCGCGGCGGTGCCAGGCGGGGAGACCCGTCGCGGTTCAGCTCCGCTCGGCGGGGGTGAGCACCACGAAGTCCGCCTTCGACGGGTCCAGGCAGACGGCCAGACGGCCGACGCCTTCCGCGTCCTCCGGCCCCATCAGCACGCTGCCGCCGTTCCCGGTGACCTTGGCGACCGCGGCGTCACAGTCCTCGACGGCGAAGACCGGGTGCCAGTACGGCCGCCCGTTCGCGAGCGCGAGGACCTCCTCGCCGACCTGCATGATGCCGCCGTGCATGCGCTCCTCGGGAAGTCCGGCGGGCGTGACGAGGGAGTACGTGCCCCCGCCGCCGGGCAGCTCCATGTCGCTGAACCACCAGCCGAGGACTCCGCCGTAGAACTCCTTCGCCGCCGCGGCGTCGCTGGTGTACAGCTCCGCCCAGGAGAGGGAGCCGGGCTGGTCCACGAGGTCGACACCCTTGTCGGTCCCGGGCTGCCAGACGGCGAACTGACCCCCGAGCGGGTCGCTGTACTGCGCCATCCGGCCCCACTCGCCGAGGTCCCTGGGCGCCACCCGCACCGTGCCGCCCGCGCGCTCGACGGCCCGGGTCGTCTCGTCCGCGTCGGTGACCATGTAGTAGATCATCCAGGCGGAGCGGGCCCCTTCCTCGGTGAGCTTGCCGAGTCCGGCGACGGTCTTGCCGTCCTTCCGGAACATCCCGCCCTCCATGTCTGCCCCCTCCCCCGCGCCCTCGTCCTCACTCCCGCCCTGGCCCTCACTCCCGCCCATGGGTTCGTAGTCCCAGCCCAGGACGGCACCGTAGAAGGCCGCGGCGGCCGGGACGTCCGGGGCTCCGAGGTCCAGCCAGCAAGGGGAGCCGGCGACGAAATCAGTGGTGATCACGACGGTTGCCTTTCTCCGGTACGGGTGGTCTCAGGGTGGCACCGGGCACCGGCACGCGCCTGTCGACCACACTCCCTGGAACCAACCGATCACGCTGGGTAATTCCCGCGAGCGGGGGCAGGGCTCAGGTGGGCTTGCGCCACACGGAGATGTGCTTCGTGGAGTCCTGGGTGAAGGGAGCCCCGTCCCAGTCCGCGACGCGGCGTTCCAGCTCGAGCCCGGCGATCCGTGCCATGAGGTCGAGCTCCGCCGGCCAGGCGTACCGGTGGCGGGAGGTGTCGCGGCGGTAGCGGCCGTCGTCGCCGTCGCGGGTGAAGTGGTGCGAGACGAGAATCTGCTCGACCAGGTCGAAGGTGTCGAAGCCGAGATGCCGCTCGGAGACATCGAACGGCACCGCGACCTGGCCGGGCGGCAGGAGCCGCAGCGGCGGCACGCCCAGCTCGATGACGAATCGGCCGCCGGGCTCCAGATGCCGTGCGGCGTTGCGGAAGCACGCGACCTGCTCGTCCTGGGTGAGCAGGTTCGTGATGGTGTTGTAGACGAGATAGACCAGGGTGAACTCACCGGGAACGGCGGTGGTGGCCATGTCCCCGATGACCACCGGGAGCGTGTCCTCGTCCACCTTGCGTCGCAGCACCGCTGCCATGTGCTCGGAGAGTTCGATGCCCACGACCGGCACGCCGCGTTCCCGGAGCGGGACCCCCACTCGTCCGGTTCCGATGGCGAACTCCAGGGCCCGGCCGTCTCCGGCGAGCTCGGCGAGAAAGGCGAGAGTCGGTCCGAGGACGGCAGCCGAGGACGCTTCGGTCTCCTCGGCGTCGTAGCGCTCGGCGGTCGCACGGGTCCACAGTTCGCTGCTCGTCACGGACGGCCACTCTGCCGGGCGCCGAGGGGCGCTGTCGACGCATTTACGTCACCCCCGCCTCCCTTGGAGCCCGCCCCTCTTGGAGCCCGCCTCTCTTGGAGCTCATTCCTCCAGGAGCGACACGCCCGGCCGCCGCCCCCCTGACCTGGGCACACGGGCCAGGGGAAGGCGGTGGGGCCGGGTGCCGGGCCAGGGGCGGGGTGAGGGTCAGGCGACCGTCAGGACGATCTTCCCCGTGGTGCGGCCCTGTTCGCCGATGGTGTGGGCCTTCGCCGCCTCGGCGAGCGGCAGCACCGTGTCGACCAGGGGCCGCAGCCGTCCGTCCTCCACCAGCGCCGCGATCTCGCGCAGTCCGAGGTGGTCGGGCTCGACCAGGACCCAGCCCGCGCGCACGCCCGCCGGCGCGGCGGGGACGTCGTCCGGGCCCGGCAGGGTGATCAGCCGGCCGCCGTCGCGGAGGACCTTCAGGGAGCGCTCGGCCGTCTCGCCGCCGAGGCCGTCCAGGACGACGTCGACGTCGGAGACGGCCTCCTCGAAGCGGGCCGCGCGGTAGTCGACCACCTCGTCGGCGCCCAGCTCCCGCAGGAGATCGTGCTTGGCCGCGCTCGCCGTGCCGATCACGTACGCCCCGCGGGCCTTGGCGATCTGTACGGCGAAGTGCCCCACTCCCCCGGCGGCGGCGTGCACGAGCACCCGCTCTCCGGGGCGGACGTCCGCCGTGTCGACGAGGGCCTGCCAGGCGGTCAGGGCGGCGAGCGGCAGCGCTGCGGCCTCCACGTGGGTCAGGGACGCGGGCTTCGGTGCGAGGTGGCGGGCCGGCGCCACCACGTACTCGGCGTAGGCGCCCGCCTGGCGCGGGAACAGCGGCATGCCGAACACCTCGTCGCCGGGCCGGAAGATGCCGACGCCGGGGCCGACGGCCTCCACCGTGCCGGACACGTCCCAGCCGACGACGGGCACGTCGCTCCAGGAGATCAGGGCACCGCTCGCGCGGGTCTTCCAGTCCACCGGGTTCACTCCGGCGGCGTGCACCCGGACCAGGACCTCGTTCAGTCCCGGCTCGGGGCGCTCCACCTCGCGCTCGACCAGCTTCTCGGGTCCGCCCCACTGCTCCACGACCACCGCACGCATGCCGTCTGCCTCGTTTCCGTGTCTCGTCGGCAGCCGCCGGAACCCTTCCGGCGGCGACCGCTCCACGATCGGGCACGGCGCCTCGCCATGGTATTGGCCGCCCGGCCACTATGTGACAGGATCTGGCCATGAGTACGCGCACGGAAACGGCCACCCGGGACCACCGGGACGAGCAGGGCGGGCGGGACCGGCGGGCGGAGCCCGGCGCCGGGCCGGCGCGGCCCCACCGCGTCGCCGTCCTGGCACTCCCCGGCGTGCCGCCTTTCGAGCTCGGCATCCCCTCCCGGGTCTTCGGCAGCGCCATGGACGCCGACGGCCGGCCGCTCTACGAGGTCACGGTCTGTACGGCCGACGGCGCGCCCGTGCTCAGCGACGCCGGTTTCACGGTGCAGCCCGCGGCCGGGCCGGAAGCCCTCGCGGCGGCCGACACGGTCGTCCTCCCGCCCACGCACGCCATGCCGGAGCTGGGCCGGGGCGGCCCCCTGCCGCCTGCGGTCGCCGCCGCCGTCGCCCGCATCCGGCCGGGCACCCGGCTCGTGTCGATCTGCTCCGGGTCGTACGTGCTGGCCGCGGCCGGGCTGCTGGACGGGCGGCCCGCCACCACGCACTGGCACCTGGCCCCGGAGTTCCGCCGGGCCTACCCGGCGGTCAAGGTCGACGAGGAGGTGCTCTTCGTCGACGACGGCGACGTGCTGACCTCGGCGGGCGTGGCCGCGGGCATCGACCTGTGCCTGCACATGATCCGCCGCGACCACGGGGCCGCGGCCGCCAACCGCGCCGCCCGCATCTGTGTCGTCCCTCCCTGGCGGGACGGCGGCCAGGCCCAGTTCATCGACCGTCCCGTCCCGGAGCCCACCCTGGCCGGCACCAGCGCCACCCGCGCCTGGGCCCTGGAGCACCTGGCGGAGCCGCTGCCCCTGGCCCGGCTCGCCGAGCACGCCCGGATGAGCCTGCGGTCCTTCACCCGGCGGTTCCGCGACGAGGTGGGCATGACGCCGGGGCAGTGGCTGACGGCGCAGCGGCTGGAGCTGGCCAAGCAGTTGCTGGAGACCACCGACCTTCCGGTCGACGTCGTGGCGCACCGGGCCGGGCTGGGCTCCGGGAACTCGCTGCGGGCGCACATGCGGGCCGCGTTCGGCATCTCGCCCGCCGCCTACCGCCGTGCCTTCGGCACCGGCGCGCCGTCAGGGCAGGGGCGTGCCGCCGGTGGCGTTGACGATCTCGCCGGTGATGTAGCTCGCGCCTGAGGACGCGAGGAAGACGTAGGCGGGCGCCATCTCGGCCGGCTGGGCGGCCCGGCCCAGCGGTGCCTGCTTTCCGAAGTCCTCCACGTCGGGCATGGTGGCGGGGATCAGCGGTGTCCACACGGGCCCGGGTGCGACGGCGTTGACCCGGATGCCCCGCTCGGCCACCATCTGGGCCAGGCCGTGCGTGAAGGAGATGATGGCCGCCTTGGTCATCGCGTAGTCGAGCAGGTGCGGGCTCGGCTGGTAGCCCTGCACCGAGGTCGTGTTGATGACGCTGCCGCCGCGCGGCATGTGGGCGAGCGCCGCGCGCGTGAGCCAGAACATGCCGTAGAGGTTGGTCTTCATCACCCGGTCGAACTGCTCCGTGGTGATGGCCTCGATGCCGTCGGGCTGCGCCATCTGGTAGGCGGCGTTGTTCACGAGCAGATCGATGCGGCCGAACGCGTCCACCGCCTTCTCGATCAGTTCCTGGCACTGCCGCTCGTCACGGATGTCGCAGGCGACGGGCACGGCCGTGCGGCCGGCCTCGCGGATCAGCCGGGCGGTCTCCTCGGCGTCCTCGCGCTCCTCGGCCAGGTGGGTGAACACCACGTCGGCGCCCTCGCGCGCGAACGCCAGGCAGACGGCCCTGCCGATCCCGGAGTCCCCGCCGGTGACCACCGCCGCGCGGTCCGAGAGCAGCCCGTGCCCGCGGTAGGAGTCCTCCCCGTGGTCGGGGCGGGGTTCCATGGCCTCGGTGGCGCCCGGGTGGGACTGGTGCTGCTCGGGTTGCGGCGGCTGGGGGTGGCGGGTCTGCGGGTCGGGGAGGCGGGACTCTTCCGGGGAGGGCATCCGGTGCTCCTTCGGGGATGTTGTTCGGGCTGTTGGTCGGGACGTCGTTCGCGGTGTTGTTCGGGATGTTGGTCGGGATGTTGATCGGGGACGTTGCCGGTCGGCGGGTCTGGGGGTCGACTACCCGAGGCCCGGCCGGGCATCCACCCCTTTTCGCCGGTTTCGCCCGGCTGGGGGCGCACCGGGCGTACGCTGCGCCGACGCGGGTAGCCGCCCCGGCATGGCCGATCGGAATCCTCCTCATGAAGAGCGCGCGCCGCAGGACCACCCGGCGCACGACCCGGCGCACGACCGTCCGGCTCACGACCGCGGGGCGGACGACCGCGGCGCGGCACGGCACGCCCCGAGCGCGGGCGACGCCGGCCCACCCCGTACGCCACCCGACTCGCCACCCGACACGCCACCCGCCCCGGAGGACGTGGGCCCCGGCCCCGCCGTCGAGGAGCGCGCACCCGACTCGCCGACCGCCCTGCCGGGACGCTCCTGGCTCGCGGTGCTCAAGGGCTCGCTGCGGGAGTTCACGTCCGACGAGCTGACCGACCGGGCCGCCGCCCTCACGTACTACGGCGTGCTGTCCCTCTTCCCCGGGCTGCTGGTGCTCGTCTCGCTGCTCGGGCTCAGCGGACGGTCGACGACCGACAAGGTGCTCGACAATCTCCGCGAGCTGGCGCCCGGACCGGCCCGTGACGTGCTCGGCCGGGCCGTGGAGAACCTCCAGGGCGGTACGGGCACGGGGGCCGTCATGGCGGTGGTCGGTCTGGCGCTCGCCCTGTGGTCCGCCTCCGCCTACATCGGGGCGTTCATGCGCGCCGCCAACCAGGTCTACGACGTGCCGGAGGGCCGCCCGGTCTGGAAGGTCCTGCCGATCCGGCTGGGGCTGACCGCCGCACTCATGATCATGGCCGCCGCGAGTGCCCTGATCGTCGTCCTCTCGGGTGGCGTGGCGCGCCGCGCGGGCGATCTGCTGGGCGTCGGCGACACCGCGCTGACGGTGTGGTCGTACGCCAAGTGGCCGGTCCTGGTGGTGCTGGTGACCGTGATGATCGCGCTCCTGTACTGGGCGAGCCCGAACGCCAAGGTCAAGGGCTGGCGGTGGATCACCCCGGGCAGCGCCCTCGCCCTGCTGATCTGGATGGTGGCCTCCGCCGGATTCGCCCTCTACGTCGCCGAGTTCGCCTCGTACAACAAGACCTACGGCACCATGGCGGGCGTCATCGTCTTCCTGATCTGGCTGTGGATCACCAACCTGGCCGTCCTGCTCGGCCTGGAGTTCGACGCCGAGGCGCAGCGCCAGCGGGCGGTCGCCGGCGGCATGCCGCCGGACCAGGAGCCGTACGTCGAGCCGCGTGACACCCGCTCGTGGGACGAGGAGGACATGCGGGCGATGAGCCCCGCGCAGGATTCCGGCCGCAGGCGGAGGAGGAAGGCACGAGGCCATGACCGGTGACGGTGACAGCAGCAGCGGTGGGGGCGGCGGTGGCGGTGGCGAGGGTGCGTACGAGCGCGACCGCAGTTACCTCACGACGCGGATCACGGCGGACGGGCGGGACGGCTATCCCGTGGAGCCGGGGCGTTACCGGCTGATCATCGCCCGGGCGTGTCCGTGGGCGAACCGGGCGGCGATCGTCCGGCGCCTGATGGGTCTGGAGGACGCGCTCCCGATGGGGATCGCCGGGCCCGTGCACGACGAGCGCGGCTGGTCCTTCCATCTGGACCCCGGCGGCCGGGACCCGGTGCTCGGCATCGAGCGGCTGCGGGAGGCGTTCCTCCGGCGTGACCCGGACTATCCGCACGGCGTCACCGTGCCGGCGATCGTCGACGTTCCCACCGGAGCGGTGGCGACCAACGACTTCGAGCGGATCACCCTCGACCTCGGCAGTCAGTGGTCGGCCCACCAGCGGGCCGGGGCGCCGGACCTCTACCCCGAGCGATGGCGCGACGAGATCGACGACGTGGCCGAGAAGGTGTACCGGGACGTCAACAACGGCGTCTACCAGTGCGGCTTCGCCCGAAGCCAGGCCGCGTACGACGAGGCGTACCGGCGCCTGTGGCAGCGGCTCGACTGGCTGGAGGAGCGGCTCCGAGACCGGCGCTATCTGGTCGGCGACACCCTCACCGAGGCCGACGTCCGGCTCTTCCCGACCCTCGCGCGCTTCGACGCGGTCTACCACGGCCACTTCAAGTGCAACCGGCAGAAACTGACCGAGCTACCGGCGCTCTGGGCGTACGCGCGGGACCTGTTCCAGACCCCGGGCTTCGGCGACACGATCGACTTCGCGCAGATCAAGGCGCATTACTACGTCGTCCATCGCGACATCAACCCGACCGGCATCGTCCCGCGCGGCCCCGACACCCGTCACTGGCTCTCGCCGCACGGCCGGGACTCCCTCCCCGGCCGCCCCTTCGGCGACGGCACCCCACCCGGCCCACCTCCGCCGTCCGAACGGGTGCCCGCGCCCTGAGCTGCGATGAGGCCGTACGGCGGGGGCTGTGCGGCGAGCGCGGGACGCCGGAGGCGCGGGGGGGCGCGCCGGGCGTTCGCGCCGGAGTGCCATGGGGGCGCCGGGCGCTGTCGCGGTGTGCCGGCTGCCCGGCGGGGAGCCGACCGTCGGTCACGACGAGGCCCTTCGGACGCGCACGCGACCCCCGGCCCTCCCGGTCCGCGTGCCGATCGCGGGAGCGTGGCCGGCCCCGGGTAGGGGGCTAGGGCCGCGCACGCGGGCCGCTATGCGAGCGTGAGCATCGCCTCGGTGACGCGGCCGACCGCTGCCGCGGGGATCGCCGTGGCGGCCTCCTCCAGGACGAGCAGCCGTGCGCCGGGGATCTCGCGGGCGAGCGCCTCGCCGTTGCCGACGGGGAAGAACCGGTCGTGGCGGCCGTGGACGACGAGGGTGGGGACCTCGATGTCCGGCAGGCGCTCACGCCAGCGGGGCGCGCAGTCGAGCCGGGAGAAGACCAGGCCCAACTGGTTGGCCATCTGGACCGGGGGCGCGGTGCCCGGGGTGCGGTCCCAGATCCACGCGGCGACGGCGCGCGCGGCGGCGGGGTCGTCACCGCGGATCTCCGCGCCGGCGGCGGCGAACTCCGCGACCGCCTCCCGGTCGGCCCAGTCGGGCAGCGGACGCGCGAACAGCCGGCTCATCGTCGCCCGGTCGTGGTCGGGGAGGTCGTCGTCGGGCGGGCCGGGGGCGACCGGGCGCGTGCCGACCAGCGTGAGCGCCGAGAACGCGTCAGGACGATCGAGTACGGCCACCTGGGCGACCATCCCGCCGATGCCGATCCCCGCGAGGTGCGCGGGCCCCCCGCCGAGCGCGGCGGCGAGGGCCGCCGCGTCGGCGGCGAGGTCGCGCAGGGTGTACGCGGGCGCCTCCGGGTCCGTGGTCGTCGACTCCCCGCTGTCCCGCAGGTCGTAGCGCACCACCCGGCGCCCGCCCGCGGCGAGACGCTCGCACAGCGCGTCGGGCCAGGAGAGCATCGTCGGCCCGCCCGCGAGCAGCACGAGCGGCGCGTCCTCGTCCCCGAACGACTCGATGCCCAGGTCGATCCCCCGGGCGTGGACCGTGGTCATCGGATCACCGGGAGACGTCGTAGGTGAGATGGGTCGCGGTCGAGGTCGGGAGCACGCTCCGCTGGACCAGCGTGCGCGGCGTTCCGCCGGTGAAGAGAGGGGTCCCGCCGCCCAGCACGACGGGCGCGAGGTGCAGCGTCAGCACGTCGACGAGCCCGGCCTCCAGCGCCGAGCGGATCGTGGCGCCGCCGCCCATGAGGACGACGTCGAGGTCCGTGCCGCCGGCCGTGGAGGCCGCCTCGGCTCGCTCGCGCGCGGCGGCGACGGCGTCCGGCAGACCGGTGGTCACGAACGTCCAGTCGAGGTCAACGGTCCGCACCGACTCCGGCGGCGAGCTCGTCACGACGACGAAAGCGGGCCTGCCGACCTCGCCGGCACCGTAGCCGGACGTGTCGTCCCAGCCGTGCGGCCCGTCGACCACGTCGAAGAGCCTGCGGCCGAGGACGACGGCGCCCGAGCGGGCGGTCGCCTCGCGCAGGACCCGGCGGTCGCCGGGGTCGTCGGAGAACGCCCACGTGTGGAGGGCCTCGCCACCGGTGCCCAGACCGTTGTCCGGTCCGGGATCGGGCCCGGTGACGAAGCCGTCGAGAGAGACCGAGATGTCGGCGATGATGCGCGTCATACCAGGACAGACCCGATCCGCCGCCGGAACTCATCGCCCAGGCGGGACACGCGGGACAGACCATACAGGCGGGACAGCCCGGACAGGCGGGAAGCGTGTGACGGGCGAACGGGGTGGGCCCGGCGCCGGACGACGGACGGCACCCCGTGCGCCGAGTCTTGTCAGCCGCCCGCGTCGCCCCTATCGTCGGCGCGCAGCACAGAAAGCGCTTTCTATCCTCGGCGGGGCGTGCCCCATTCGACGACGCATCGGGAGACGACCATGAGACGACCAGTGGCAGTACGGCTCTCCGCGGGCCTGGCCACGATGGCCCTGGCGGCGGTGACCGGTGTGGTGGTGGCGATGCCCTCGGCATCGGCATCGGCCTCCGCGGCGGCCACTGCGGCCACGGCTGCTGTGGCGGGGAGCGCCACCGGCTACGCGACGCAGAACGGCGGCACCACCGGCGGGGCCGGCGGCCGGATCGTACGGGCCACCACCGGGACCGCGATCCACGCGGCGCTGTGCGGCCGGGCGAGCAGCAGCACCCCGATCACCATCGAGGTCGAAGGGACCATCAACCACGCCAACACCGCGAAGGTGTCGGGCGGTAGCTGCAACACCGCCGACGGCGTGATCGAGCTCAAGCAGATCAGCAACGTCACCCTCGTCGGCGTCGGCGCCGGAGCCGTCTTCGACCAGCTCGGCATCCACATCCGCGAGGCCCGCAACATCATCATCCAGAACGTCACCGTCCGGAACGTCAAGAAGTCCGGCTCGCCGGTCTCCAACGGCGGCGACGCCATCGGCATGGAGAGCGGCGTGCGCAACGTCTGGGTCGACCACGTCACCCTGGAGGCGTCGGGCGGGGAGTCCGAGGGCTACGACGGTCTCTTCGACATGAAGGACAACACCCAGTACGTGACCCTGTCGTACAGCATCCTGCGCAATTCCGGCCGCGGTGGCCTCGTCGGCTCCAGCGAGACCGAGCTGTCCAACGGCTTCATCACGTACCACCACAACCTGTACGAGAACATCGACTCCCGCGCACCCCTGCTCCGCGGCGGCATCGCGCACATGTACAACAACCACTATCTGCGGCTGAACGAGTCCGGGATCAACTCCCGCGCCGGCGCCCGCGCCAAGGTGGACCACAACTACTTCGAGGACTCCAAGGACGTCCTGGGGACCTTCTACACCGACGCGGCCGGTTACTGGCAGGTGAGCGGCAACACCTTCGACAACGTGACCTGGTCGGCCCCCGGCACCGACTACAAGCCGGCCGGTCCGGACGTCCGGTCGACCACCACGGTGAGCATCCCGTACGCCTACGCACTCGACGCGGCCTCCTGCGTGCCGGGCGTGGTGAGCCGGACGGCGGGCGCGGGCAAGGGCCTGCTGGTGTCGGACGGATCCTGCACGCCGCAGACACCGGCGCCGACGGCGACCGCGACCACCCCCGCCCCCACGCCGACGCAGACGACCCCGACACCCACCCCGACCTCGACGGCAACGCCGCCCACCGGCACCAACCTGAGCATCGGCGCCGGTTCCGACGGTTCCAGCAAGGCCGACGGGACGAGTTACGGCAACGTCCGCGACGGCGACATGAGCACCTACTGGTCGCCGGCCGGCCCGACCGGCTCCGTCTCCATCAAGTGGGGCTCCCCCGTCTCCGTCTCGGCGATCACCATCCGGGAGGCGGCCGGCTCGGCCGGAACGATCCGGACCTGGCGGGTCCTGAACGCCGACACCGGCGCCGTGCTGGCCTCGGGCACCGGCGCGGGCCCCGTCTCCTTCCCGCGGACCTCGCTCGGCAAGGTCACCTTCGAGATCACCGGCTCGACCGGTACCCCGAAGGTCGCCGAGTTCGAGACCTACGCGGGCTGACATCCGCACCGACGCCGTGCGGGCCGGGCACGTCCGGTCCGCACGGCGCCGGCGTGCGCGGCCAACGACATGTGCGGCCACCGGCATGTGCGGCCCCAGGCATACGGGATCGGCGTCAAGCGGGGCGGGCCGCGGAATCCTCCGGGAGAGTGGTTCCGTTTGTCACCAAGATCCGCCTCGCTCTAGGGTCTGGCCTGCCGGAACAGCTTCCGCCCCTCCCCCGGGGCCGGTTGACCGCCCCCTCATGTGCCGCCCGGAACAGAAGGACGCCGCCATGGCCACCGACCGGCGTGACGACGAGGATCCGGCCCGCGCGTTGGGCCGGGCCCTGCGTGACCTTCAGCGGCGCTCCGGATGCACCCTGCGCTCCCTGGAGACCAGCGTCCGCATCAGCGACTCGTCGCTGTCCCGCTATTTCCGCGGCACGACCGTCCCGCCGTGGGGCACCGTGCGCGACCTGTGCGAGGCCCTCGGCGGCGACCCGGCCGCGTACCGGAGCCTGTGGGAGGCCGCCGACCGCGGCCAGCGCCGGGCCGTCGTCCAGGCGCCGCCCCCGGACGACGGCCCTCCGCCCGAGGCGCGCGGGTCACGCGGAGAGCGCGGGCAGCACGAAGAGCCGGGAGAGCGGGGAGAGCAGAGGTGGCGGGGAGAGCAGAGGGAGCGGGGAGGGCTGGGGCGGACGGTGTGGGGACTGACCGGGGTCGTGCTCGGGGTGGCGCTCGGCGCCACCGGCGCCGTACTCCTCCGGCCGGACGCCCCGGCGTACCCGTCGACCGCCGGGGAGCACGCGCCGGTGGCGGCGCGCGGCGCGACCGCCGGGCGGCCCGACGCCCCCAGGATCTTCGTGAGCCGCGCGACGGGTGCTTGCCTCGACGACAGCCTCGACCAGGGCACGCGCTCCTACGCGTGCAACGGACTGCCGTACCAGCGCTGGACCGTCCACACCACGGCGGACGGCAGCGTGCAGCTCAGGAACCACGCCACGGGAGAGTGCCTGGACCACGACCCCGGCGGCGACCTGCGGACGGTGGCGTGCGGCCCGTCGTCGTCCCAGCGGTGGACCGTGAGCGCGCGGGACGAGGCGGCGGTCGAGATCAGGAACGCCACGACCGGTCGCTGCCTGGACGACGGCGCGGAGGGCCTGCGTCCGCTGCCGTGCGACCGGACCAAGGGCCAGCAGTGGGCCTGACCCCGGGCCCGACGCCGCCGGGGCCGGCGCACCGCACCTGAACCTCCGGACCTGATGCCGATGCTGGCCCTCGGACCTGATGCCGACGCCGCCCTCGGGCCTGACGTCCGCCCGTACGCCGAACAGCGCGGGCCCGGTGGCCGCCCGACCAGCGGCCGGACGGTCACGCGGTCCCGCCGCCTCTACGCCACCTCCACGGCGTCCAGTTCGGTGAAGCGCTCCCCCTTCCCCAGACGGAGCGTGTTCCATCCCGCGCGCAGTTCCACCGTCACCTCGCGCCGCTGCCAGGCGTCCCAGCCTGTGTACGGGTAGTCGACCGTGCCCGCTGGCGCGCCGTTCACCGTCAGCGTGTGGCTCGCGGGCGCCGGTGCGCCGACGGCGTCGAGCGAGCCGTTGCCGTAGCGCACGCTCAGGGTGTGGGGACCCGAGGCGGCGGCGAAGACCCGGAACTCCACGAAACTGTCGGGCTCGTCGATGTGCCCGACGGCCCGGCCGCCCCACGCGTCCCTCGCGTCGCGGACGGTCGCCCGGTGCACCTGGGCGAGCTCCGCCTCGTACGGCACCCGGCTGCCGCGGACGACCGGGCGGCCGCCGGCGCCGTCGGCGAAGCCCAGGTCGGCGAGGTGGAGCACCCGGCGCGCGCGGTCGGCGCTGTGGCCGTGGAAGAGGATCCGGTCCCGTCCGTCGGGCCCGGTCACGACGTCCTGGCCGCCCGGTCCAGCGACCGCTCCCCCGAAGGACTCGGTGGTCATCAGGGGCGTCTCCCCCTTCACATACGGGCCGGTCAGGGCGTCGGCGGTCGCCCAGCCCGTCGCGTAGGCGTCGCCGCGGTAGTCGCCGGCCGAATACAGCAGGACATAACGGCCGTTCCGCCGTACGAGCGTGGGCGCTTCGACGAGGCCGCCCTCCCAGGCGCGGTCCTGCTTGAGCAGGCGGACCGGTTCCCCGAGGACGCGGGTGCCGTCCCAGGAGACGCGCTGCAGGTGGATCCAGGTGTCCTGACCGCAGCAGTTGCCGTCACTCTTCCAGAGCAGGTAGCGGCTGCCGTTCTCGGTGTGGCTCGACGCGTCGATCGCGCCGCCCGCCTCGGTCGGGCACACCAGCGCGCCGTCACCGGCCGGCCGGAACGGCCCCTCCGGGGAGGCCGCCAGGGCCGCGCCGATGCACTGACGGCCGCCGGCCCGGTCGCGGGCCGTGTACTGGAGGGTGAATCCGTCTCCGTTGTCGAAGACCTCGGGTGCCCAGACGTGGTTCGGCGGATCGAGCGTGGCCCATGCGCCGAGCTCGGGCAGCACGTCCTTCTCGTCGACCGTCCAGTGGACCAGGTCGGTGGAGGTGGCGTGCCGGACGTTCCGGCCGTGGGCGTTCGTCGCGTAGGCGTGGAAGACGCCGCCGACCCGCACGACGTCCGGGTCTGCGAAGTCCTGGTCGAGGACGGGGCTGAGCGGCCCGCGTGCGGGTGCCTTGGCGGATACGGGTACGGGGGCGGGGGCGGCCGACGCGGAGGGGGCGGCGCCGGCGGGGAGCGCGGCGAGGCACAGGGCGACGCCGAGCGCCGTGAGGGCGACGGCCCCCGGGCGGGGCGCGGCCCGCGAACGGCCCGTCAGTTGGCGTGCGCTGCGGAGGAGTCCGCCTTCGCGCCGGTCGCGGTGGTGGTCGTGGTCGTGGTGGTCGTGGTGATGGTCCACGGATCCGTGCTCCTTCGGTGGGGGGCGTGGCGCCTCGCGGACGACGACGTCGTCGACGACGACGGGCTCCAACGACGTTCCTCGCCGTCTCGCCGTCTCGCCGGCTCCTTGTCTCCGCCCGCCGCGCCGTACGGAGGCGCGGGGGCACACCACGAGAACGACGCCGTCGCCGCCGCGTTGCGCGACCGCGGCGGGCGGCTCGGGTCTCCGTGCCACGGGCGTCACGACCGCCGTCCCAGGGCTCCGTCCCGGGCCTGCTCCTGTCCCGGGACAGCAAGGTTTCCGCAGGTCGGAGGGGTGGGAATCCCGACTTCGCCGAAGCGGCCGGGACACGCTTGCCAGCCGCTTCCGGACCGGCACAGACTGCGGTTGTCCGGCCACGGGCCACGGCGCCGTTCGACGGCGACACCCCACCGGTACGCCCCGCGTCCCGTCGGCGCGGCTCCCCTCACGCCTCGTCATGACCGCACCGCCGTCACCGTGTCGGTCTCGACGCAGCGCTCCCCCACACCCTCGCCCAGGAGACTCCCATGCCTCGTGCCAGCCGTGCCCGCCGCCCGCTCCTCACCACCACCGTGGCACTCACGGGCGCCGCACTCGCCCTCGCCGCGGCGATGCTGAGCGGACCGGACAGACCGGATGGACCTGGCCCGGCCGATCGCGCCTCCCCCGTACTCCCGGGCGTCGGCCGGGCGCCCACCGCGGACGACCGGCTGCTGCACGACGCCGAACAACTGCTGCTGCGCGACTGCATGCGCCGGCAGGGCTTCACGTACCACGTCTTCCCGCTCGACGACGATCCCGGGATCGACGCCTTCGTGTACGTGCTGGACGACGCGGCCTGGGCCCGGCGGCACGGGTACGGCGCCGAGCTGCGGCGCCGGCAGGTCGCCCGGGCCCGGAGCGACCCCAACCGCGCCTACTTCGCCGCCCTTCCGGCCGACCGCAGGGCCGCGGCGCTGGTCGCCGCCAACGGCCCGTCGCCGGACGGTCCGACCGTGCGCCTGCCGGGCGGTGGAACGCTGCGGCGCAGCGACCGCGGCTGTGTCGCCGAGGCTCAGCGGCGGCTGTACGGGGACCTCGGCGCCTGGTTCCGGGCCTCGACCCGGGTGGAGGCGCTGGAGCGGATCCGCCGCGGTCGCGTCACCGACGACCCCGCGTACCGCGAACGGCTCGACGGCTGGCGGCAGTGCATGGGGCGCGCCGGGCACGCGTTCGCGACTCCGGCCGCCGCCCGCGCCGCCGCGCTGTCGGTCACCCGGCCGCCGGCCAGGGACCGCGAGATCGCGCTCGCCCTGGCGGAGGTGCGGTGCGCCGGGGAATCGGGCCTCGCCCGCACGGCTCGGCGGCTCGACGACCACCACGGCACGCTCCTGGCCCGCGAGTACCGCGCGGACGTCGAGGCGCGTGAACGGCTGAGGGCCGCCGCACTGCCCCGCGCCCGCCAGGTCGTGGACGCGGTCCCGACCTCACCCCGGCCCGAGCCGCCCAAGTCGCCCGAGCCGCCCGAGCGGGTCTGAGCCGGCCACCCGGGTCGCGGGCCCCGCCTCGTCCGGCCTGGCCCGACCTGGTCGCACAGCCTGAGCCGGCCGCCCGGCTCGCCGGCCCTCTCCCCCTCCCGCCCCCTCGACTCCGCCGTGTGCCCCTGGCCTTGGGGCGTCCGGCGGTCCGACGGCCGCGCCGCACACCGCGGTACGGCCCCACCACCACCATGAAGGAGAACCACCATGCGTCTCACCCGCGCGTTCGTGACGGCCTGCACCGTCGCCGCTCTCACCCTGCTGACCGCTCCCGGGGCCGGCGCCAGCGCCGCCGTCTCCGAGGCCGCCGCTCCCCCGGCCGTGACGGCGCCCGCCGCCGTACCCGCCCCGGACGGGTTCCTCTACGCCTGGGAGCACCCGCACGCCGGCGGATTCCACTGCCGGTGGAACGCGAACAACGCCAACTGGGCCGGCTGCCGCAACAAGGTCTCGGACGTGTGGAACAACGGCTTCCCCGGCCGCGCCGAGGACGTCCGGCTCTTCTACGGTCTGGACTGGACCGGCTCGTGGGTCTGCCTCCACCAGGGCCACTCCATCCCGGACCTCGGTCTGTCGGGGCTGAGGTTCTTCGGCCAGGGCGCGGGCAAGGGCCAGTTCGTCAACGACAACGTGTCCTCACACGACTGGGTCGACGCCTGCTGACGCGTCCCGCCCCACGGCGCCGGTCCGGCGGGTCGCTCCGCCGGGCCGGCGCTCGCGTTGAGTACGGGCCCGGCCGGCGGGTGAGTAGCGGAGCTCAGGCCGTGGGGGCCGCCCGCCTCGGACCATGAGGGCACATCCGGTCGCCGACCTCGGGGAGAAGCACGTGCTCAGCCGTATCGCCAGGACCCTGGTACCCACCGTGGGCCGCCTCGCCGTGACCACGGACCCGCGCGTCGAACTCGCCCCCGGCAGCATCGTCGTCGCCAACCACACCTCGCTCGCCGATCCGGCGATCGTCCTCGCGGCGCTGCACCGCCTCGGCATCGAGCCGGTCGTCGCGGCGACGGCGGGCCTCTGGCGCGTCCCCTGGCTCGGGCCCGCGCTCGCCCGCGAGGGCCACATCCCCGTGCACCGCAACAGCACTCGCGCCGCCGACGCCCTCGACCTCGCCGCGGCGGCGCTCGGCGAGGGACGGATCGTGCTCATCTACGCCGAGGGCGGCCTCCCCCGGCGCAAGGACGCGGGCGAGGCCCCGCCGGAGCCCTTCCGCACCGGCATCGCCCGCCTGACCGACCGCACCGGGGCCCCGGTCGTCCCGATCGGTCAGGCGGGTGCGCGCCGCGTCGTCTCGGGCGGTACGGCCAAGCAGGTGGCCGGGCTCGCCACCGCGCCGCTGCGGCGGCCGGGGCTGCACGTCCACGTCGGGACGCCGCTGCTGCTGACCGGCGACGGCGCGACGCGTACGGCCCAGGCCCACGCCGCGGTGACGACCGCCTGGCGCACGGCCGTGGACCGGCTGACGGCACGGGCCGCGGCGTAGCAGCACGCGGGCCGCTGCTGTTCACCCGCCGGGAAGGAGCGCCTGGACCGCTGTCCTTCGCCCGCCGCGTAGGGGCGCGTACGAGCGTTGCCGTTCACCGGCCGCGTGTGGGGCGCGCGGACCTCTGCCCCTCGGCCGCCGCGAAGGGGCGCGCACGAGCGTTGCCGTTCACCGGCCGCGTGCGGGACGCACGAACCGCTGCCCCTCGGCCGCCGCGTCACAGCGCGGGGACCGCTGCCGTCCGCCCTCCGCGCAGGAGCGGACGAACCGCCGCCGTTCACCCGCCGCGTACGAGCACCCGGGCCGCTGCCCTTCGCACCCCCCGCTCCGTCACTCCGTGCTTCGGCTGAACCAGCCGCTGAACGTCCGGGTGCCGGCCGCCGAGTCCGCCTTCGCCAGGACCGTCTCGGCCGCCGCGCGCCAGGTCTGCGCGTCGGCCTGCCAGGTCGCCGTTTCCGGGCGGGGCGGCGGCAGGAAGGGGCCGCGCTCCGGGGCCTCGGCGGCCGCGCCGAAGAAGTCGCCGCCCTTGCGCTTGACGTCGTCCGTGCCCCAGGGCCGGTCCGGGCCGCGTGCGGGGACCTTCTGGAGGTGCGGAATGTGCTTGGCGCAGTGGATGTACGCCTCGTCGACGGTGATCTCGACCCAGACGACGGCCCGCCGGCCGGGCACCGGGTCGACGGGGAGGCCGGCGTCGGGGCGGGCCCGGCGCATCTCGTCGTCGGCGAGGACCCTGGCCCGGCCGTTGACGTGGAGGCCGATGCGGTCGCGGAGGAAGTCGACCATCAGGACGCCGACGTGCGGGTTCTCCTCGATGTTGCCGAGGCTGGCGTGCACGCCGTTGCCCCGGTACTCGGGATAGGCGAGCGTCCTGTCGTCCAGGACGTGGAGGAAACCGGGCGGGCCGGCGCGGAAGGTGCTGTCGCAGGCTCCGTGGCGGTCGGCGGTGGCCAGGAAGAACATCTCCTGCCGGGCCGTGAACTCGCGCATGCGGTCGTTCAGCCGGTCGAGGACCTGTTCGGCGTAGAAGCGGTCGGCGCGCTCGGTGCTGCCGAGGCGCCGTTGGACGAGGTGTTCGCCGTCGCTGCCCGGACGGGTGGTGCGCAGGGGCGCCGTCGCCCCCGGCCCGGTCGGTTCGAAGGTTCTCGGGTCCTGCTGGAAAGTGCTCACGTGGTTGCCCCGACCAGTTCCTCTATGGAGTCGTGTCGTATGCGGTGGGTGGGGATGCCGACGCCCATCAGGGCCTCGACACCGCGGCGGATCATTCCGGGCGGGCCGGACAGGTAGGCGTCGTGGGTGTGCCACGGGCCGTGTTCGCGGATGGCGTCGGGCAGTCCGCCGGTGGGCAGGCCGCCGGGGGCGTCGTCCAGGACGGGGCGCACCGAGAGCCAGGGGTGCGACTGCCGCAGCCGGAGCATCGTCTCGATGTCGTACAGGCCGTCGTTCTCGCGGGCGCCGTAGAAGACGTCGACGGTGCGGCGGCGGCCGTGCCGGGCGACGTCCTCGACGAGGGCCTTGATGGGGGCGATGCCGGTGCCGCCGCCGAGGCACAGCAGCCCGTTGTCGGAGTTGTGGTCCACGGTCATGGAACCGGCCGGCGGGCCGAGCCGGATGACGTCGCCCGGGCGGGCTCGGTGCACGAGCGCGTTGGAGACCCAGCCCGCCGGAACGGCCTTGACGTGGAAGGACAGCAGGCCGTCGGAGCGGGGCGCGGAGGCGAAGGAGTAGTGCCGCCAGACGCGCGGCCACCACGGGGTCTCCAGGGCGGTGTACTGCCCGGCGAGGAAGGGATAGGGCTGGTCGGGCCGCACGGTGACGACCGCGATGTCCGCCGTCCGCATCTCGTGGGCGACCACCTCCGCCTGCCACCAGGCGGGCGAACGGAGTTCGTCCTCGGTCGCCGCGTCGATCATGATCTGGGAGATCGCGGTGTACGCGGCCACCCAGGCGGCCTCGGTCCTCGGCCCCCAGACGGCGGGCGCGTAACGGGTGAGGGCCCCGATCAGGGCCTCGCCGACGGCCGGGTAGTGCTCGGGGCGGGTGCCGTACTTCCGGTGACCGCGCCCGAGGTGGGTCAGGTACGTGGTCAGGGTGGCGGTGTCGTCGGCGTGCGTTGCGGCCGTGAGCAGCGCCTTGAAGAGACGGTCCCGCTGGGTGTTCATGGCCGCCGGGAAGAGGTCCCGCAGCTCGGGGTGGCGGAGGAAGAGCAGGGCGTAGAAGTACGAGGTGACCTGGTCGGCGATCGGCTCGATCTCGGCCATGGTGCGGCGCAGGAGCGCCGCGTCCGAGGTGTCCGAGGCGTCCGAGGTGGCCGAAGCGGCCGGGGTGCCCGGGAAGCCCGGGGAACCCGGCTCCTCCGGTGGGCGGGGCGCCTGGGGCGCCCGGTGCGCGGAGGGCGCCGGGTTCGGCGTGCCGGCCCCGTTCGGCGCAGGCGTCGCGTGCGGCGTGTTCGTCGTGCTCGGCGTATGCGTCGTGTCGGGCCTGTTCGGTGTGAAGGCGTGCCACCGGGCGGACGGGTCCGGTGTACGGGAGGTGTCCGGCGCGGCCGGCGGGGCCGGTCTCGGGGACGCCCCGGGCGCGGGGGACGAACCGGATCCTGCGGACGGGCCTGATCCTGCGGACGGACCCGGTCCGGCGGACGGGTGGGGTCCCGTGGACGTGCCCGGCGCGTGGGGTGCGTCCGGCGTGGTGGACGGGTCGGACGTCCGCGGCGGGTTCCGTGTGAACCAGCCGCTGCCTTGGCCTTCTCCGCCGGACGGCGGAGTGGTGGGAGCTTCCATCGGTGTGCCTCGCCTCGAATTGCCTCGCCTTCACGCCCACCTGTTCCAGGGCGGCCCGACCATACATCGGTGCTCTGAAGTCTCCGGACACCGGCGCTCGACCGCCCGTTCGAGGTGATCTTGCTGGTCAGGAAGGGGTTACTGACGAGTTGGTAGAAAGCGCATCGATGTTCGACACCCTGCGGCCGGGGCAATCCCCAACGGAAAAGTCACGTGACCGACAGAACTCCTTCACATCCTCCCGGCGAATGCCCGGACGACTGGCGGTCCGCTCCCGCGGCGCGATGATGGAGAGGATGAGCGCGGCGGCCCTTCCCCCTCCCGGCCCGGACCCGGCGAACGGTGAGCTCGCCGTGGAACCCGGCGGGCTCCTCGACGTACTGGGAGTGGCCGCCGTCGTCCTGGACGCTTCGGGGCGCATCGTCCTGTGGAGCCCCCAGGCGGAGACGATCTTCGGCTACCCGGCGCACGAGGCCCTCGGCCGGCCGGCCGCGCGGCTGCTGGTCGAGGAGCGGCACCGGGACCGGGTGCTGGCCCTGTTCGAGCAGGTCATGTCGGGCGGCGGCCCCTGGGCCGGTGTCTTCCCGGTGCGTCACAAGGACGGCCGTACGATCCCGGTCGAGTTCCGCAACACCCGTCTCCTCGACTCCCAGGGGCGCCGCTACGCGCTCGGCCTGGCCACGGACGGGGCCACCGTCCGACGGGTGGAGCAGGACCTCGCCCTGTCCTCCCGGCTGGTCGCCCATTCGCCGATCGGCCTCGCGGTCCTGGACATGGATCTCCGGTTCGTGCTGGTGAATCCGGCGATGGAACGGATCGCCGGCCGGAGCGCCGACGCCCATCTGGGCCGTACGTTCCGCCAGGCGGTGGCGACCCCGGACGCGGACATGGTGGAGTCGGCGCTCCGCGAGGTGCTGGAGACGGGGGCTCCCCTGCTGTCCCGGAGCGTGCGGGGCCCCTTGCGTCCCGGCGGGCGACAGCAGATCTGGTCGATCTCGCTCTACCGTCTGGAGACCTCGGCGCAGCGGGTCGTCGGTGTCGCGGCCTCGGTCGTGGACATCACCGACCAGCACCACGCCGCTCGGGCGGCCGCGCGGGCCAGGCGCCGGCTCGCGGTGATCGCGGACGCCTCGGAGCGGGTGGGGACCACGCTCGACCTGGACCTGACCGCGCACGAACTGGCGGACCTGGTGGTGCCGGAGTTCGCCGACATCGCGGCGGTAGACGTCCTGGAGGACATCCTGAGCGGTCCGCATCACGGGGGGACGCGCACCTCGGGTCCGGCGGTGTTCCGCGCGCTCGCGGTGAAGGCCGCGTACCCCACTCCGGCGGAGGAGGCGGCCGACCCGGTCGGCGAACCGGCCCGATACGGCGCCGAGCGGCTGGTCACGCAGTGCGCCCGCACCGGCCGGCCGGTGCTCGTCGAGCGCGTCACCGACGACGACCTGACCCGCATCGCCCGGGCCGACTCCGCCGCCCGGCTCCTCCGGCAGGCCGGCGTCCACTCCTATCTGGCCGTGCCGCTGCGGGCCCGGGGCGTCGTCCTCGGTGTGCTGGACCTCAAACGGGCCCGCAACTCCCTGCCCTTCGACCGGGACGACGTCCTGCTCGCCGGGGAGCTGGCGGCCCGGGCCGCCGTGGCCATCGACAACGCCCGCTGGTACCGGCACCAGAGCCAGGCGGCGCTCGCCCTGCAGCGCCATCTGCTGCCGCACGGACCGGCCCGGCTGAACGGGCTCGACGCGGCCTACCGCTATCAGCCGGCGTCCGCGGCGGTCGAGGTCGGCGGCGACTGGTTCGACGCGATCCCGCTGCCGGGCGGCGAGACGGCCCTCGTGGTCGGCGACGTGATGGGCAGCGGCATCAACGCGGCGGCCACCATGGGGCAGGTGCGCACCGCGGCCCGCACGCTCGCCGCCCTCGGCCTGCCGCCGGCCGTGGTCCTCACCCATCTGGACCGCACGGTCGCCGGTCTGGACGAGGCGATGGCCACCTGTGTGTACGCGGTGTACGACCCCCGGCGGAGGATCTGCCGCCTCGCCAACGCGGGTCATCCGCCGCCCGTGCACGTCCCGGCGGGCCGGGCGCCCCGGCTGCTCGACCTGCCCACCGGCGCGCCGCTGGGGGTCGGCGGCGTCCCCTTCGAGACCGTGGAGATCGCCTTCGAGGCGGGCGACGAGCTGGTGCTCTACACGGACGGCCTGGTGGAGACGCGCGACCAGGACATCGACGTCCGGCTCGCGGCCCTCACCGACCTGCTCGCCCTGTCGTCCTCGCTCCCCCTGGAGCAGACCTGCGATCTGCTCCTGGGCGCGCTGCGCGGCCCGGACGACCACGACGACGTGGCGCTGCTGATCGCCCGTGCCCACGCCCTGGCGGAGGCCGAGGGCGGCGGCGGTGAGGAGGGGGCGCCGTGAGCGGCACGCCCCTGAGCGGCACGCCCTTCCCCGGTGACAGCCTCCCTCCCTTTCCGGAGGGCACGGCCGGGGTCCTGCTCGACGGGCGCGGCCGGATCAGCGGCTGGACCCCGGAGGCCGGGGCGCTCCTCGGCCGGTCCGCCGCCGAGGTCGTGGGCCGGCCGGCGCGTGCCCTGCTGGCGGATCCCGCGGCCTGGCCGACGCTGCTGGAGGCGTACGCGCGCGGAGCCCGGGGCGGCGAGGCGGTGCTGCGCTCGGGCCGGGGCGAGGACGTGCCCGTCGTCTTCCGCGTCTTCGCCCTCGACGGGGGCGGGACGGCGAACGGCGGTGACACCGGGAGCGGCGGAGGCGAGGGGGCGGCGGGCGACGGGGCGGGGTGCCTCGTCCTGGCCACGGCGGCGTCCCTGGCGGCCCGCTGGCACGAGGACCGCGCGTTCGTCAGGGAGCTCTTCCTCCAGGACCGGGTGGGGCTCGCGGTGTTCGACCCCGGGTTGCGGCTGCTGCGCACCAACACCCATCTGCTGCCGTACTCGGGGGTGCCGTCGGATCTGAGCGGCCGCCGGCTGGGGGACTTCCTGTGGCCGGGGGACGCGGAGGCGGTGGAGGAGAAGCTGCGCCTGGTCCTGCGGACGGGCCGGCCGCTGATCCGGGCGGAGGAGCTGCTGCGCACCGTGGAGGATCCCGCCGGCGGGGTGGTCATCGCGATCACGGCGTTCCGGTTGCAGGCTCCCGACGGGCAGGTGCTGGGTGTGACGGCGCTCTTCACCGACGAGACGGAGCTGCGTCGTTCGGGCGAGCGGCTGGCGCTGCTTCAGCATGCCACGGCCCGGGTCGCGGGGTCGCTGTCGGTCCGGGACACGGGCAGGGAGCTGGCCGCCGCGCTGGTGCCCGGCCTCGCCGACCTCGCCGTCGTGGAGATCGCGGAGGCGGTGTTCCTCGGCGAGGAGCCGGCCCCCGACCCGGAGGGACGGCTCCCTCTCCGCCGTACCGTCGTGGCGGGCCGGCCCGCGGACACCACCGGCGGCGAGGGTGCCGGCAGTTCCGGCGTAGGGGCGGCGGGGGTGGGGGTGGGCGGCTACCGGGTGGCCATGGAGGCTCCGCTGCGCGCCCGAGGGATCCTGCTCGGCCGGGTGTCCGTGGGACGGCACGCCGACCGCGGCCCGTACGAGGAGGCCGACCGGGACCTGCTGCGCGAGATCGCCGACCGTGCGGCGCTCGCCTTGGACAACGCCCGCCGCTTCACCCGGGAGCGGCGCGCGGCCGTCGGCCTCCAGCGCAGCATGCTGCCGCCCACGCAGACCGAGACGGCCGCCGCGACCACGGCGGGCGTCTACCTTCCCGCCGACACGACGACCGGTGTCGGCGGCGACTGGTTCGACGTGATCCCGCTGTCCTCGGGGCGGGTGGCCCTGGTGGTGGGGGACGTGGTCGGTCACGGGCTCGCGGCCACCGCCACCATGGGCAGGCTGCGCACGGCCGTCCGCACCCTCGCGGACCTCGACCTCGAACCGGACGAGCTGCTCACCCATCTCGACGATCTCGTCTCCCAGTTGCTCGCCGAACCCGAGGAGAGCGAGCACCACGAGGACCGGGACGGGGACCGGGACGAGGGCCGGGTCGATACCCCGGGCGAGGACCGGGACGAGGACGAGGACCGGGACGAGGACGAGGACGAGGACCACGGCTGGGGCGTCCGTCACGCCTCCTCCCCCACCGGTGCGACCTGCGCGTACGCGGTCTACGACCCGGTGACCCTGCGCTGTGTGGTGGCGTCCGCCGGCCATCCGCCGCCCGCCGTCGCGGACCCGGAGGGCCGGGTGGCGTACCTGCCGGTCGACCCGGGACCGCCCCTGGGCGTCGGCGGACTGCCGTTCGAGGCGACGGAGGTCGACCTGGCGCCGGGCAGCGTGCTCGCCCTCTACACCGACGGACTGATCGAAGGGCGGGACGGCGACCTGGACGGAGGCATGGCGGACCTCGCCGCCCGTCTCGCCCGCCCCGGCGCGCTCGCCCGACCGCTGCGGGAACTCGCCCGCGAGATCGTCGCGGGCCGCCCCGCCGACGGCCTCGCAGACGACGTGACGCTGCTGCTCGCCCGTACCCGGGCCGTGCCGGCGGAGGACGCGGCCTTCTGGACGATCGACGCCGATCCGGCGGCGGTCGGCACCGTACGGGAGGCGGCCACCGCCAAGCTGCACGCGTGGGGGCTGGAGGAGCTCGTGTTCACCACCGAGTTGGTGCTGAGCGAACTGGTCACCAACGCGGTCCGATACGCCGGCGGGCCGATCGAGGTACGGCTGATCCGCGCGGGCCGGCTGATCTGCGAGGTCTCCGACCCCAGCGCCACCCACCCCCGGATGCGCCGGGCGCGGCTGACCGACGAGGGCGGCCGCGGCCTCTACCTGGTGGCTCAGCTCACCACCCGCTGGGGCAGCCGCTACAGCCGCAGCGGCAAGACCATCTGGGCGGAGCAGGAGTTCCCGCCGCCGAGCGGCTGACCCGTCCCGAGATGCGTAAATCTCGCGATGGGGTGAACTGGTGTAGGAGTACGCGCACCGGGCACGAGAGGCGATCATGGGCGACGACAGCGCAGTCACCGTGGGAGTGCTGGGCTCCTACGGGGGACGGAACGTGGGCGACGAGGCGATCCTCACCGCCATGCTGGACCGCTTGCGGGCGGCCCGACCGGATGTCCGTGTCGTGGTCTTCTCCCGCAACCCCGACTACAGCCGCAGCGTCCGACCGGACGTCGAGGTGGTCGGCTGGGAGGGGCTGACGAGGGAACGGACCTCCGCGCACCTGCGGCGGCTCGACGTGCTCGTGCTGGGCGGCGGCGGCATCCTCTACAACACCGAGGCGCGCCGCTATCTGCGGCTGGTGCGCACCGCCCAGGGCTACGGCGTCCCCGTCTTCACGTACGCGGTGGGCGCGGGTCCGCTGACCGACGAGGTGGACTGCAACTGGGTCCGCACCACGCTCAGCGACGCGGCCGAGGTGACGGTCCGCGACGAGGAGTCGAAGGTGGTCCTCGAAGAGGCCGGCCTCGAGCGGCCCATCACGGTCACCGCCGACCCGGCGCTGCTGTTGCGGCCGGGTGACGGCGGGGAGGAGTTGCTGCGGGCCGAGGCGGTGCCGAGCGGGGTGCGGCTGGTCGGGATGAGCGTGCGGGAGCCGGGCCGTGCGGCCGAGCACCTCGACGAGGAGGGGTACCACCAACTGCTCGCCCATGTGGGTGACTTCCTGGTCAACCGGCTGGAGGCCCATGTCGTCTTCGTCCCGATGGAGCGCGACGACATCCGGCACGCGCACGCCGTGGCCTCCCACATGGCCGACGCGGGCGCGTGCACGGTCCTGCGGGGCGCCTCCCGTCCGCAGCAGGTGCTCGACATCGTCAAGCACCTGGATCTGGCCATCGGCATGCGACTGCACTTCCTGATCTTCGCCGCGCTGTCCGGGGTGCCGTTGCTGCCGCTGCCGTACGCGGGCAAGGTCTTCGACTTCGCCCAGCAGGTCGGCGCGCCCGCCCTGCGGGGTGTGGTGCGGGAGAACGTCGGTCTGCTCCTGGCCGAGGTCGACCGGCTGTGGGACGAGCGGCCGGCCCGTCTGGCCGAGACGGCCGCGCGGACGGCGGCGTTGCGGCTGCGGGCGGACGTGACGGCCGAACGCTTCCTGGCCTATCTGGACCGCATCGCTCCGCCGCCGCTGCTCTCCGATCCGTCGACACCGCCGCTGGCACCGGTCGGCTGACGCCGCCCGCCATCGTCCGCGTCCTGGCTCCCAGGAGATCATGTGACCTACCTGAATCCGCCCCGAGTCCCCCGGAACGTGGAGCTCCCGCCGCGGCAGGCGCTGCACGCGGGCTCCACCCAGGTGCTGGTCGTCGGCGGCGGGCCCGCCGGGATCGGTGCGGCTCTCGGCGCCGCCAACGCGGGTGCCGAGGTCATCCTGGTGGAGCGCTACGGCTTCCTGGGCGGCAACGCCACGGCCGCGCTCGTCATGCCGCTGATGAGTTTCCACAACGAGGTCAAGCAGGCCGTCGTCGGGGACGCCTCGCGGCTGCTGCCGCCCGACCACGGCGAGGGCGAGCCGGTCGTGGGCGGGGTGCTGCGGGTGCTGCTCGAACAGCTCGTGCGGGCCGGGGCGGCGATCCGGCCCTCGGTCGAGACCGGCTACACGGTGCCCTTCGACGCCGAGCTGTTCAAGCTGGTGGTGTACGACCTCCTGGAGACGCACGAGGTGCGCACGCTGCTGCACGCCTTCGCCTCCGGTGTCGTCCCCATGCCCGACCGGGCCCGGGCCGTGTTCGAGACCAAGTCCGGGCCGCTCGTCATCGACGCCGACGTGATCGTCGACTGCACCGGTGACGGGGACATCGCCGCGGCGGCCGGGGCCGCGTACGAGATCGGGCGCCCGGAGGACGGCTGGACCCAGCCCATGACGCTGATGTTCCGCATGGTCCGCTTCGACCAGGAGGAGTTCGCGGGGTACGCCCGGTCCCACCCGGACCAGTGGAAGGGCGTGCACGGTCTGTGGGACCTGGTCCGCGCGGCCACCGACGCCGGTGAACTGGACCTGCCCCGCGAGGACATGCTCTTCTTCGCCACCCCGAACACCGGCGAGGTCGCGGTCAACTCCACCCGGGTCACGGAGGTGCTGGGCACCAGCGTCTGGGACCTCACCCGCGCGGAGTTCGCGGCCCACCGCCAGATGGAGCAGATCGCCCGCTTCCTGCGCGGGCGCGTACCGGGCTTCGGACAGTCGTACGTGGTGCAGAGCGGGGTCCAGGTGGGGGTCCGCGAGACGCGCCGGATCCTGGGCGAGTACGAGCTCACCGGGGAGGACGTGCTGACGGCGCGCACCTTCGACGACGCCGTCGCCCGCGGCGCCTATCCCGTGGACATCCACAACCCGAGCGGCCGCGGCACCACGCTCCGACGGCTCCCGCGCGGCGCGTCGTACGACATCCCGCTGCGCTGCCTGGTCCCGAGGGACGTGGACCGGGTCCTGGTCGCCGGCCGCTGCATCTCGGGGGACCACGTGGCCCACTCCTCGTACCGCGTCATGCCGATCTCCATGGCGACGGGTCAGGCGGCCGGTGTCTGCGCCGCGCTCGCCTCGGCCGGGGGCCGGCTGCCCCGCGAGATCTCGGCCGACGCGGTCCAGCGGGAGCTGCGCTCGCAGGGCGCCAGCCTGCGGTGAGCCGGGACCGGTCCGGTCCCGGGCTCCCGTCCCCCGGTCCCGATCAGAGCGGATCCAGCTCGCCCAGGCCGAGGGTGCGCAGGGTGTGGTTCGCCATCCGCAGATGGCCGACGGCGTTGGGGTGCGCCGGGTCGTCGAGCCAGGGGATCGGGTCGTCCGAGCCAAAGTGCTCCCGCCAGTCGGCCTCGTGGTCGACCAGCAGCGCCCCGGTGTCCTCGGCGATCTCGCGCACCGCCCGGCAGTAGTCGGGCAGCGCGGCGCGGCGCTCCCGGCCCGAGGCGCTGACCAGGACGGGCGTGTGCAGGACGACCTGCGTCCGCGGACCGGCCGCGGCGACGATCCGGCGCATCGCGTCGTGGAACTCGGGCAGCCCGTCCGGTCCGGCGAGGCAGTCGTTGGTGCCGAGCGAGACGGACAGCACGTCGGGGGCGAACCGGCCGATCAGCCGCTCGTGGGCGGCGAGCACGTCCACGGCCCGCCACGCGGAGACACCGCTGTTGACCACGATGTCGGTCAGCCGGTCCAACTGCCAGCGGACCCGTTCCTGAAGGTGCTCCACCCAGCTCCGGGCGCCGTGGGTGTGCAGGACGCCCTGGGTGATGCTGTCCCCGGTCGCCACCCAGGTCATGGGGCCGTCCGACAGCCTGATCATGATGCTTCCCTTCCGTGCCGTTCGCCGCGCGTCCCTGATGAGCGCGGCGCCCGGTCGGTGGCTCATGCTGCCCGCTCAAGATCGCTCACGCAACGGCCGCGGAGGGGGTCGGCGCGATGGGGACGCATCACCGAGGCGCCATCACATGGCACCAGAATGACTTGCCATGGCGCCATAGTGGCGCCATGATGGCACGGACGGCATCACTTGTCTTCGCCTCTCCTCTGGAGGAAACCGTGCAGCACGAACCGTCCGCTCCCGACCTGCCCGCCGCCGAGCCGGTCACGCTTCCCACCCGGCGCGCCGCCGGCTGCCCCTTCGACCCGCCCGCCGGCCTGGCGGAGATACGCGAGCAGCGGCCGCTGGCCCGGATGACCTATCCCGACGGGCACGTCGGCTGGCTGGCCACCGGGTACGCCACCATCCGCGCGATCATGGGGGACCCGCGCTTCAGCTCGCGCTACGAGCTGCTGCACCACCCCTTCCCCGGCGGCCCCGAAGGCCCGCTCCCGCCGGCCCCGGTCGGGGACATGACCGGGATGGACGCGCCCGAGCACACCCGCTTACGGCGACTCCTCGCCGGCCGGTTCACCGTGCGCCGGATGCGGCGGCTGGCCGCGCGCGCCGAGGAGATCACCGCCGAGCACCTGGACGCGATGGAGCGCCGCGGGCCGGGCACGGACCTGGTGGAGGCGTTCGCGCGCCCTCTTCCCGCACTGATGATCTGCGAGTTGCTCGGGGTGCCCTACGCCGACCGCGAGCGCTTCCAGAACCACGCGCACACGCTCATGGCGATGGACGTGACGCTCGAGGAACGGCACGCCGCCTTCGCCGGGCTGCAGGACTACATGGTCGAGCTGGTCGCGGCCAAGCGGACGGCGGCCGGGGCGGCGAGTGCCGGGCCCTCCGGCGCCCCGGCGGGCGACCCGGACGGCGCCCCGGACGGGGACGTGGACGGCGACGTGGACGGGGACCTGCTGGGCGACCTGGCGCGGGACTCCGACCTCACCGACGAGGAACTGGTCGGCATCGGCGGCTTCCTGCTGGCCGCCGGGCTCGACACCACCGCCAACATGATCGCCCACGGCACGTTCGCGCTGCTCCGCAACCCGGCCCAGGCCGAGGCGCTGCGCACCGATCCGGACCTCGCTCCGCAGGCCGTCGAGGAACTGATGCGCTATCTGACGGTCGCCCACACCAGCGTGAAGTCCGCGCTGGAGGACATCGAGCTGGACGGGCGACTGATCCGGGCGGGCGAGAGCGTCACCCTCTCGTTCGAGGCGGCCAACCGCGACCCGGCGCGCTTTCCCGAGCCGGACGTCCTCGACCTGCACCGCAAGGCCACGGGACATCTGGGCTTCGGGCACGGCGCCCACCAGTGCCTCGGGCAGCAACTCGCCCGTGTGGAGCTGACGGTGGCGCTGCCCGCCCTGCTGAGGCGGTTCCCCACGCTGCGTCTCGCCGTACCGCCGGAGGAGGTGCCGCTGCGGACGGACATGAACATCTACGGCGTGCACCGGCTTCCGGTCACCTGGGACGACGGGGCCGAGGGCTGACCGGCGATGGACGTCCGTGTCGACCGCCACCGCTGCCTCGGTGCCGGGATGTGTGCCCTGACCGCGCCCGCCGTCTTCGACCAGGACGAGGACGAGGGGCTCGTCGTCCTCCTCGACGCCCGCCCCGCCGAGGACCGGCGCGCGGCGGTCCGCGTCGCCGCCGGAGTGTGCCCGGCGGCCGCCATCACCCTCACCGAGCGGGGCTCGGCCCCGGTCTCGCCCGAGGGCGGGAAGGGGGTCAAGGGGTCGTCCGCACCGGGAAGCTGAAGGTGCGTCCCTGGTCCTTCAGCCACGGCAGCACCTGACGCAGGGCGGCGACGGTCTGACGGCGGTCGCCGCCGCCGTCGTGGAAGAGGATCGTCGGCCCGTTGCCCAGTTCGGTCTTGACCGTCCGGACGATCGCGGCGGTGCCCGGCCGCTCGAAGTCCTTGGTGTCCACGTTCCAGCCCAGCGGCCGCATCCCCGCCGCGGCGGCGATCCGCCGGCTGTCCGGGGTGAAGGCGCCGCCGGGGGCCCGGTAGTACTCCACCTTCGCTCCCCCGGCCGCGTCCTCGATCATCTTCTTGCCCTGGAGTATCTGCTGCCGCTGGTAGGCGACGGGCTTCTTGTCCATCGTGGTGTCGTGGGAGACGGTGTGGTCGCAGAGCCGGTGTCCGTCGGCGACGACCCGCCTGACCAGGTCGGGGTGCTGCGCGGCCTGCGGGCCGACCATGCAGAAGACGGCCTTGACGCCGTGCTCCTCGAGGATGTCGAGCACCTTGGGGGTCCACCGCGGGTCGGGGCCGTCGTCGATGGTGATGTTGACCGCGTTCCCGCCCTTCTCGGCGGCGTGCGCGATGCTCTCGGGCGTCTTCACCGGGGGCACCCGGGTCGGCTCCTGGGCGCCGGCGGCCGGGGCCTGCCGCGTGGGCGTCGCCGCGTCCCCGGCGGCGGCCTCGGTGTCCGTCAGGACCGCGGCGCCCCATACCGCGACGCCGAGTCCGACCGCCGAAGCCGCCACGGCCATGCGCGCGGTGTACGTGCCCTTCAGCCCCATGGATGCCCACTCCCCGCAGGTTCTCGTCCGTCTCTGCACCGGAGGACGGGAAACGCGACGGGAAGGTTTCACTCCTTCGGCCCCTTGACGTGCTGTCATCTGTGCCGTTTCTCACCCAGGGACGCGTCTCCGGCCGGGCGGAGGGCCGGGCCCGGCCGGAGACGCGGACGACGTACGGCGCGTGCGCCGGGTCAGGCCGTGGGGGTCCAGCGCTGGGCCGCGCCGCCGGTGCAGGCGGCGAGTTCCAGCTTGGTTCCGTTGGCCGTGCCGGAGCGGACCGGGGCGAGGCAGCGGCCGCCGCTCGTCACCGAGAGCTCGGGTCCGAGCTGCCACTTCTGGGTCGCGGAGCCGTCGCAGCCCCGGATGGTGACGGTGCTCGCCGAACCGTCGAGGCAGACGCCGTCCTTGCCGGTGAGGGTGCCCGCGGAGGTGAAGGTCCACCGCTGGTTCGCCCCGCCGTGGCAGGTGTAGAGCGTCGGTTCGGTGCCCGGCGTGGTCGCGCTGTACGGCAGGTCGACGCAGCTCCCGGACGCTCCGTTGACCAGCGTCGCGCCGACGGGGAGCGGAACCGTCCTGCCCAGGGCGGAGATCTCGGCCGCGCTGGTCCAGGGGCCGCGCCCGCCGGCCTCCGTGAGCGCCCTCAGCTTCAGATAGCGGCCCCGTTTGGCGGCCGTGGCGACCGTCTTCTCCGTCGCGGTGTCGGCGAAGGTGCCCGTGGCGACGGGGCTGCCCCAGTCGCCGGTGGTCTCCGACACGTACACCTCGTAGCCGCCGATCCGGCCGTTGACACCGCCGTCCTGGCGCGGGAGGTAGCGGAGGCCGTCGACGTCGTAGCGGGCGCCGAGGTCGATCTGGATCTCGTGGGGCAGCGGTGCCGTCGTACCGGAGTAGGCGGTGTGCCACCGCGTGGCCGGGTCGCCGTCGATGGCGTTGGCCGCCGCGCCGTTCTCGGCCGAGGTCTCCTCGCTGTCGGCGCGGACGACCTTCCAGTCGGTCTTGGGGATCGGGGTGCCGGAGGTGCCCGCGACGGGGGTGCTGGGGAGCAGCGTCACGCCGGAGGCGGTGACGGTGAAGGCCGCGGACTTCGGTCCTGCCTTGATCCAGAGCGTGCCGGAGCGGTCGGCCGGGTCGAAGTACCAGCCGGAGGCGGCGGTGGCGTAGGCGCTCTTCGAGCTCAGCGCGGGCAGCGCGGTGCCGTCGACGGTGACGGCCGTCGGGGCGCCGGCCGCGTGGACGCTGAACTCGTAGCCGCGGGAGGCGGGCTTGCCGTCGTACGTGCCGGTGCTCGCGCCGACGGCGATGCGCACGTCGCCCGTGCCGGAGGCCGGGGCGGTGACGTCCACCTTCTGCTTGGCGTAGGCGCCGTTCTGGTACCGGCGGGTCAGGCCGTCGTCCTCGTAGAGGGTGAAGGTGGAGGAGCCGCGCGGGTAGATGTCGTAGGTGAGCGTGGAGACGGGCTTCTCGCCGGTGTGGTTCATCTGCGGCCACATGGGCACGATGCCCCCGCCCTTGACGAGGAGCGGCAGGGTGTCGAGCGGGGCGTCGTAGCCGTTGAGCCAGCCCGGTCCGCTGTACGTCCTGCCCGTCCAGTAGTCGGTCCAGGTGCCGGCCGGCAGGTAGATGCCGTCGCGGGTGGTGGTGTCCGAGACGACGGGCGCGACCAGGAAGGAGTCGCCGGACATGAACTGGCCGCTGGTCAGGTTGCCGCGCGCCACCGGGTTGTCCGGGTATTCGAGGACCATGGCCCGGGTGGAGGGGACGCCGGTCTCGTGGGCGACCCGGCTGGCGGAGTACAGGTAGGGCATCAGCCGCATCTTGAGCTTGAGGTACGTGCGGTTGATGGAGAGGTACGGGTCGGGGAACCGCCAGGGCTGCTTGTCCTGGTAGCCGGCCGAGGGGTTGGTGGGGCCCCAGCCCGACATGGTCATGAAGGCGGGGGTGAACGCCTTCCACTGGAGGTCGCGGACATAGGTCTTGGGGCTGCCGCCGAAGATGCCGTCGACGTCGCCGGAGGCGTAGTTGAAGCCGGACAGGCCGGCGCCCGTGATGGCGGGGACGTGCCAGCGCATGGCGTCCCAGGTGCCGGAGGTGTCGCCGGTCCAGACGACGGCGTTGCGCTGGGTGCCGGCCCAGCCGTCGACGGTCCACACGTAACGGCGGGCGTCGGAGTTCTTCTCGATGCCGTCGACGGCCTGCTGGACGCCGTCGAAGGCGTACTTGTAGCCGGAGCCGATCCACGCGACGTCGGTCTTGACCCCGCGGGTGCCGGCGGTGCCGACCTCCTGGCCGATGTTCGCGAGGCCGGTGGAGGTCCACAGTCCGGTCTGGAAGCCCCGTGCCTTGAGGGCGTCGACGGTGCTCTTGAGGGGTGCGGTGTAGCCGCAGCCGTAGCCGTCGTTGGGCAGGAACCAGCCGGAGGGCATGTCGGCAGGGGCGCGAGAATGGGGTGTGGCCCGGGTGTCCGGGCCGCGTGTGTGCGAGGAGGAGAAGG
>NZ_JBEXQW010000051.1:0-53394 GCF_040612775.1 Streptomyces sp. NPDC006339 | reverse complement strand
GTTCGGTGCAGGAAGGTCTCCGCCTGACGCGCGGTCATGGGCCGGGCGAAGAGGTAGCCCTGTCCGTAGTGGCGCCGGCGCAGGGGCCGGTCGTCATCGACGGCGTGCAGCGGGTCGCCCGCGTCGACGGGCGGGCGCTCGACCTGACGTATCTGGAGTTCGAGCTCCTCGCCCATCTCGTCGCCCACCCGTACCGGGTGCACACCCGCGACCAGCTCGTCACCACCGTGTGGGGGTACGGGCACGTGGGCGACGGCCGGACCGTCGACGTCCATGTGGCCCGGCTGCGCCGCAAGCTGGGCGCCGAGCACCGCCACACGATCCAGACCGTGCGGCGGGTCGGCTACAAGTACACGCCCTGAGCGGCCGGCCGGCCGCTACCCGGCCGTCACCCCCGGCCCTCCGTCCGTCCCCGCGTCCGTCCCCGCGCCCGTCCCCGCCCGCGCCGTGGACCTCGACCTCGCCTTCGCGACGACCGCGAGGGCGAGGTCGACGACCAGGAACGCCACCAGGCTGATGCCGAGCAGCGGCAGGAACCAGCCCACCAGGGCGGTCGCGGCGAGCAGCGGGAGCAGCATGGCCGGCGGGACCTTGCGCCACGCGCCGCGCGCGGCCGGGCGGCCCGGCCGGCGCAGCCACCACATGCGGTAGCCCCAGACGATCAGCAGGATCAGCGAGAGCGCGAGCGCGGCCAGCGCCAGTTGGTTGACCAGGCCGAGGAAGAGGCCCATGTGGGCGTCGATGCCGATCCGGGTCAGCTTCGCGAGCAGCGGGTAGTCCGCGAAGCGGAGCTCGTCCAGAACCGTGCCGTCGGCCGGGTTCAGGGCGACCGAGTCCAGCTCGACCGGGAACTGCTTGTCGGTCTCCTTGACCACGTAGCCGGCGCCCTCGGCGGGCGGTGTGACGGAGATGGACGGGCTGTCGATCCCGGCCGCGCGGGCCGCCTCGACGGCCTTGTCGATGCCGATGTCCGTCCCCGGGGCGGCGGCCGGCGGCGTCGGGTGGTGGCCCGCGCCGTGGCCCGCGTGCTCACCGCCGGCGGCTCCGCCGGCGAGGCCCGAGGACAGCGTGGGCGTGGCGCCGCCGAGCCGGTCCTGGACGGTGCCGATGTTCTCGCCCGCGTACTTCGACCAGGTCAGGCCGGTGGCGGAGAGCGCCACGAGGCCGGTCACGGCCCACAGGCCGACCGCGCCGTGCCAGGAGAGCGTGCGGCGGCGGGACTTGGGGCCGCGCTCGGGCAGGAAGAGGGCGCGGCGGTTCCTGCGGCGGCGGCCGAGCCACAGCAGCAGACCGCCGAGGGCGACCACCCACAGCCAGGCGGCGGCGAGTTCGCTGTAGTTGCGGCCGAGGTCGCCGAGGTGCAGGTCGACGTGGAAGTGCGAGATCCAGGTGCGCAGCGGCAGCGCGCCGCTGCTGCCGTAGCTGGGCAGTTGTCCGCGTATCTCACCGCTGTACGGGTCGACGAAGACCGCCATGGAGGAGCCTTCGGGGGCGTCCGGGTCGGCCATGAGGACCCGGGTGGTGGCGCCGGGTTCGGCGCCGGGCCAGACGGCGGTGACGGTGCCGTCGGGGTTGGCGGCGCGGGCGGCCTCGACCTGGCGCGAGAGCGGCAGGGCGGTGGCGCCGTCCGGCACCGGGACTTCGAGCTCGTGGGCGTACACCAGCTTCTCGGCCGGGTAGGAGAGCGCGTAGAGCAGTCCGCTGAGGGCGGCCACGAGGAGGAACGGGGCGACGAGGACGCCCGCGTAGAAGTGGAGGCGCAGGACGAGGGGGCGCAGGGCCGCCCAGCCGCGCGGTCTGCGGGGCGCGTCGGGCGAGTCGGTCGGGTCGGCCGGGTCCTGCGCGGTGGTCGGATCGGGTGTCGCGGCGTCCGCTCCGGGGCGCGCGAGGTCGTCGATGGTCATGACGGTCCTAGGAGTCGTGTGTCGACAGGGGGAAGCGACCCCCAGGTCGGTCGGACGGACGGACAGCCATGAGGTCATGACGTCAAACGGTCATGAGGTCATGCGATCCGGACTCCGGGGGCCGTGGCGCGGGGTACGGCAGGCCGGGGCGGGCCGCGCCGGGAGACGGAGTGCGCGAGGACGACGCCGTGCGGGCGGCGGTGGTACGGGCGCGGGCGCACGGAGCGCCGCGACGGCGGGGCGGGGACCAGGACCCCGGCGGCGGCCAGGAGCAGCCGCAGCGGGGCGGCGGCGCGGGCGCCGACGGTCCGGGCGATGGCGAAGAGCGCGGCCTCGCCGCGGGCCAGCCACAGGCCGCAGACGAGGGCGGCGAGCAGGTGGACGGCGAGCATGCCGGCGCCGGAACCGGCACCGTCCGCGCCGCCGCCCAGGGCCATGCCGTGCGCCATGTGTCCCGCGTACGCGGCGTCGGCGGCATGGGCCGCGTGCGTCGGATAGAGGTCGGCGAGCACATCGGACGGGATCCCCGCCCCGGGCGGTCCCGCCTGATCGCCGACGCGCTCGCCGACGCGCCCGCCCGCTCCGAAGATCAGGTGCAGCACGCCCTGGACGGCCGCCAGGCCGGTCGCGACGGCGAGGGGGCCGCGGCGGCGGCCGGCCGCGGTCCAGGCGAGGGCGGCGGTCACCCCGAAGGCGGTGAGGAGGGAGCCCGGCGGGAGGGCGTGGGCAGACATGGACGAATGCCCCACCGCTGCCAAAGTCACGCACACCGCCGCGAAGAGCGCGGCCCGGAAGGCGCGCAAGGGCGACCAGGTGTGCGTCATGGTGACGCCATCGTTTCATCCCGGCGCCGCACCGGTAAGACCGCCTGCCGGGGTTTCGGCTACGGTTCGTAGAAAAAGCATGATTCATACCGTTTTCGGAGGAGTCGACGTATGCCCGCCATCCCCGCAGCCAGCGTCGCCAACCTCCGCGATCTCGGCACCCTCCCGCTCGGCGACGGCCGCAGCGTCCGCGAGGGTCTGGTCTTCCGCTCCGGGCAGCTCGACCGGCTCGACGCGGCCGAGCCCGTGGTGGCCGCGCTGGGGATCCGTACCGTCGTCGACTTCCGCACGGCCGGCGAGCGGGCGGAGCGGCCGGACCGGGTGCCGCCGGGCGGGCGGCTGCTCGTCGCGGACGTGCTCGCCGACTACCTGGCGACCAGCGGTCTGCCGCCCGCCGCCCGTCTGAAGACCCTGCTCTCCGATCCGGCGCTCGCCGAGAAGCACCTGGGCGGCGGCCGGGTCCTCGATGCCTTCACCCGGACGTACCGCGCCTTCGTGACCAGCGAGTCGGCGCGCGCCTCCTACCGGGCCTTCCTCACCGAGCTGGGCGACCCGGCCACCGGTCCGCTGCTCTTCCACTGCACGGCCGGTAAGGACCGGACCGGCTGGGCGGCGACGCTCGTGCTCTCCCTGCTCGGCGCGGACGAGGAGACGGTGATGACGGAGTACCTGGCGGTCAACCCGGGAGCGCGCCAGGCGTTCGCGCCGCTGATCGAGGGCTTCACGGCGCAGGGCGGCGACCCGGACCTGGCGCTCGCGCTGATCGGGGTGGTGCCGGAGTACCTGGAGGCGGCGCTGGACGAGGTGGCGGTGCGGCACGGCTCGATGGAGAAGTACGTACGGGAGGGGCTCGGCGTGCCGGACGAGGTCACCGACGTCATCCGCGAGCGCCTGACGGTGTACGCGGCCTGACACCGGACCGGTCGTCCCACGCGGGCGGGCCGGGCCGGGGCGACCGGGGCGGCGACGCGACCGGGGCGACGACGTGACGGGGGGCGACCCGCCCGACCGGGGTGACCATCGCATCATTCGCTCGTTCTGCTGAACGTGAGCACCCAGGAACTCGCCCCCGCCCCCGACGGCTCCCCCGCCCCGGTCGACGTCGAGCAGGCCGAGGCCGCGCTCGTCGAGCACTATCCGCGGCTCGTCCGGATCGCCTACCTGGTGCTGCCGCCCTCCCTCGGGCGCAACCGCCGGGTGCTCACCGCGCACGCGCTCGCGCAGCGCTCGCTGCCGCGCCGCCGCACCTCCCTCGCCGCCGGGGCGATCCCCGGGGCGCGCCGGGCGGAGGACGCGGTCGACCCGGGTTACGCGTACGTACGGGGCGAGGTCCTGCGGCAGGCGCTGGTGGCCGGGCTGCCGCTGCGGCGCCGGGCGCTGCCGCGGCGGGCGCAGTTCCCGCCGCTGCTGCCGCAGGTGTGGGGCCTGCGGCTGTTCCCGCGGGCCGGTGGCGCCGACGAACTGGCCCTGGACCAGCGGCTCTCCGCGCTCTCCGGGCCGGGCCGGGCGGCGTACGTGCTGCGCGGTCTGGAGCGGCAGGGCGACCCGGAGGTGCTGCGGGTGCTCGCGGCCGCCGGGGTCGAGGACCCGGAGGCGGCGCTCGCGGAGGCGGACGGGGTCGAGGCGCCGGGCGGATTCGGCGGGGCCGTGCTCCTGGAGTCGGCCGAGTTCGACCCCTGCTCGCTCCAGGCCCGGCCGACGGACCTGATGCGGCGGCGCCAGCACGGCAAGGCCGCGCTCGCCGCGGCGGCCGCGGTCGTGGTGTGCGGGACGCTGCTCGGGCCGCCGGGCGACGGATGGGGCAGAAACGGTGCTGCGGCGCCCTCGTACGCCCGTAACCCGGCCGCGGAGGCGGCGCTCGACCCGGACGCCCTGAAGCGGGTCGACGCCGCCGGGTGGCGGCTGTCGTCGCGTACGGACTTCTCGGTGTGGCCGGCCCGCGGCGACCTCACCGGCGACACGGCGCTGCTGCGCCGGGCCCTGGCGGTGTGGGCACGGCCGGGGCCGACCGTGCGGACCTCGGCGACACCCGGGACGCCGCCGGGACCGCCGATGGGATCGCCGCAGTTGCTGTTCGCGGGCCGGGTCGACGCGGCGCACGTGGTGCTGTTCTTCGACGGGCTGCGGGTGGTGCGGTACGCCGAGCCGGCCGGGAGCACGAAGGGGGCGGCGCTGGACTTCGCGCGGACCGACGGGGCGGACGCGGTCGGCTCGGCGGCGCTCGTGGTCTCCCGCGCGGCGGGCAACGTCCGCTATGTGACGGCCCCGTGGGTGAGGGAGGCGGCGGTACGGGACCTGCTGCTCCCGGACAAGGAGCCGCGGGTCCTGACGCGTGACGCGTACGGGGTGACGGAGCCGATCCCGAGTCCGGCGACGGCCCCCGGCTGTACGCGCTGGAGCGTGCTCCAGGTACGGGACGAGACCGGGACGCGGCTCCTGAGCGACCTGGGCGAGCTGGCCCCGGCCCGGCTGACCTCGGGCCCGCCCGGCCGGCCCGCGGACGTGACGGGCGCGGCGGAGCGGGAGGAATGGGCGCGGGTGGCCTGCCAGTTGGCGGTGGTGCGCTCGCACGGCGTGCGGACGGTGAACTCCTGGGCGTACGCGTCCCAGCGGCTGCCCGAGGGCGCCGGCCGCGCGCAGTGGCTGTGCGCGCGGGCGGAGACCTGGCGGGGCACGGGCAGCCGGGTGCTGGCCCTGTTCCGCGCACCGGGCGCCACGGGCCCGGCGGCGTCGGCGGCCCGCTCCGACGGCTCGCCGGCCTGCGGGCCGCGGGAGCCGCGGGTGCTGGCGGGAGCGGTGTGGCAGGCGAAGAGCGGGCAGTGGTACGTGCTGGCGGCGGGGACGGAGGACTTCGCGTCGCTGGCGCTCACGGGCGGCGTGGAGGAGCGCGCCGAGGGGCGCCTGCTGGCCGTGAAGGCGGCGCCGGGGAGCCGGGCGGAGCTGACGGGCACGCTGCGGGACGGGACGCGGGTGCGGGCCCTGCGGTGACGGGCCGCCCACAGCGGCCCGCAACGGAAAAAGGGCGTGCACGACCCTGGTCGCCTCGCCTACCCCTCAGTACATTGACGCCATGTCTAATACGCAGCCCGCACCGGTGGCGTCGGAGCGCATCGAGCTCAAGGCCCGCAAGGTCTCCTTCGACTGGAAGGGGACACCGCTCCACTGGGTTCCCGGCGACCCGTTCACCACCCACACCATCAACGTGCTGCACCTGCTCCTCCCGGCCGGCGAACGCTGGTTCGTGCACGTCTACCAGCAGGTCCTGCCGTACATCACCGACGAGCGGCTGCGCGCGGACGTCATCGGGTTCATCGGGCAGGAGGCGGTCCACTCCCAGGCCCATGACGACGTGCTGCCCCACCTCAAGAAGCTGGGGCTCGACCCCACCCCGTACACCGCCCAGGTGGACTGGTTCTTCGAGAAGCTGCTCGGCGACCGGACGCTGCCGCCGGGCCGACCGCGCCGATGGTGGCTGATGGAGCGGGTCGCGCTGATCGCCGCCATCGAGCACTACACCGCCTTCCTCGGCAACTGGGTGCTCAACGCCGACGCGCTCGACCGGGCCGGCGCCGACCCGGTCATGCTCGACCTGCTGCGCTGGCACGGCGCCGAGGAGGTCGAGCACCGCTCGGTCGCCTTCGAGCTGTTCCAGCACCTGGACGGCGGCTACCGGCGGCGGGCCCGCACCTGGGCGACCGCGTTCACCGCGCTCGTCTTCCTGTGGCAGCGCGGGGTCCGCTTCTTCATGGAGAACGACCCGACGCTCCTCGACGCCAAGCCGTCGATCGGCCGGCTCGTCCGCAAGGGCCGCGAGGGCCTGCTGCCCTCGACGCCGGACATGCTGCGCTCCATACCCCGCTATCTGAGCCGGAGTTACCACCCCTCGCAGGAGGGCTCCACCGCGCAGGCCGTCGCCTACCTCGCGAGCTCACCCGGCGCCAAGGGAGGCCGGATCTGATGGGCCGCACCCGACTCCGTACCGTCGTCCTCGTCGCCGGGGCGGCGCTGCTCGCCAGGCGGGCCCTGCGGCGCCGCATCAGCGCCTCGCCGCTGTGGCCGATGCCCGCGCTCGACGAGCCGGTCTCCGGCCGCGGCCGGCAGTCCACCGTCACCCGGCGCGTCCTCGTCGCCGCGCGCACCGAGCCCGCCGAGGGTGTGGTCCGGCTCCGCCTGGAGGGGACCGGACTGCCCGCCTGGCAGCCCGGGGCGCACATCGACCTCGTCCTGCCCTCCGGGGCCGTGCGGCAGTACTCGCTGTGCGGCGATCCCGCCGACCGCGACGCGTACACCGTCGCCACCCGGCTCATCGAGGCCGGGGCGGGCGGGCGGGGCGGCTCGCGCGAGGTGCACGAACAGCTCCACGTGGGCACGGAGATCGAGATCCGCGGCCCCCGCAACCGTTTCCGGCTCGCCCCCGCGCCCGCCTATGTGTTCGTCGCCGGCGGCATCGGCATCACGCCGGTCCTGCCGATGGTCCGGGCCGCCGAGGCGGCCGGGGCGGACTGGCGGCTGCTGTACTGCGGGCGCAGCCGCGCCACCCTGCCGTTCCTCGACGAGGTGGAGACGCTGGGGCGGGGGCGGACGACCGTCGTCACCGAGGACGAGGAGGGGCTGCCCGACCTGTCCTTCCTCGCCGCGACCCCCGCCGAGACGGCCGTCTACTGCTGCGGCCCCGAAGGGCTGATGGACGCCGTGAGCGCCGCCCTGCCGGAGGGCCGGGTGCCGCGCCTGGAGCGCTTCTCGGCCGCCCGCACCGAGGGCGGGGCGCCCTTCGAGGTCGAACTCCGGCGCACCGGGCGGACGGTGACGGTGGCGGCCGACCAGTCGGTCCTCTCGGCGGTCCGCGAGGCGGTGCCGGGCGTCCTCCACTCCTGCCGGCAGGGCTTCTGCGGGACCTGCCGGCAGCGGGTCCTGGCGGGCGAGATCGACCACCGCGACGAGCTGCTCACGGACGCCGAGCGGACGGACTCGATGCTGATCTGCGTCTCGCGGTGTGCGGGCGAGCGGCTCGTACTCGACCTCTAGAGGCCCTAGGGCAGGACCAGCCAGTCCAGGGCCAGGGCCGTGAGGAGGCCGCCCGCCAGGAGCCAGGTGGCCAGGCGGGTGCGGCCGTTGCGGGAGAGCTCGATCACGACGCCGCACAGGATCATGGCGAGTCCGTACACGCCGACGACGAGGACCGAGGTGTGGGCCGCCAGGCGGACCGCCAGGACCACGCCCATCACCACGAGCAGGACCGCGCCGACCACGACGCGCAGCAGCCGGGCCTGCCGGGGCGTGAGCCCGGTGCGCTCGGCCAGCTCGTCGGCCTCGGTCGCGGCCTCGGTCTCCGGGGTGTCCTGCTCAGAAGCACTCATGTGCCGGGAGCGTAACGGACTCCCGTTAGGCTGTTCGCATGACGACCGGGGTACGCCGCAGGATGGGCGTCGAGGAGCGCAAACAGCAGTTGATCGGGGTGGCCCTCGAGCTGTTCAGCCACCGCTCCCCCGACGAGGTCTCCATCGACGAGATCGCCGCCGCCGCGGGCATCTCCCGGCCGCTGGTCTACCACTACTTCCCCGGCAAGCAGTCCCTGTACGAGGCGGCGCTGCGCCGGGCGGCCGACGAGCTGGCGGCCCGTTTCCTGGAGCCGCCGCAGGGCCCGCTCGGCGCGCGCCTGCTGCGGGTGATGGGCCGGTTCTTCGACTTCGTCGACGACCACGGCCCGGGCTTCGCCGCGCTGATGCGGGGCGGCCCCGCGGTCGGCTCCTCGACCACCCACGCGATGATCGACGAGGTGCGGCAGGCCGCCTACGAGCAGATCCTGGCCCATCTGGAGATCGGGAAGCCGTCCGCGCGGCTCGAACTGGTCGTCCGCTCCTGGGTGTCGCTGGCCGAGTCGACGGCGCTGCTGTGGCTGGACGGCCGCCGGGTGCCGCGCGCCGAGCTGGAGTTGCAGCTCGTGCACGACTTCGCGGCACTGGCGGCGGTGAGCGCCGCGTACGACCCGGAGATGGCGGAGATCCTGGTCCGCATCCTCGCCGACGAGCCGGCCGACGGCCCGTTCGGCGACCTGGTGGCCCGGCTCGTCGCCCTCGTCCCGCAGGTGCCGGGTCAGCGCTTGGCGTAGGAGGGGTCGAGGTCGCGGACCTCGGCGGAGATGTGCACGCCCTCCCGCTCCTTGAGGTACGCGGGCACCAGCTCGACCACGGCCCGGGCCAGGCGCGCCTTGGCCTCCTCGGTGCGGCCGGCGAGCAGCGCGATCTCCACGTGGACGATGACGTCGTGGGTGCCGCCGTCGCCGACGACGAGCTCCTCGACCTCGCGGAAGCGGGTCTTGCAGGCGTCGAGTCCCGCGTCGACCGTCTCGACGACGAGCGGGTGCAGGGCGCGGGCGAAACCGCGCCGGTCGAGGGGCGCGGAGTAGTCGACGACGATCTGGGGCATGGGGTCGCTCCTGGAGGTCCGGATGTCTGGCCACAGCCTTACGGTGCGGGTCATGACGGCACAAGTGACCTTCCGGCAGGCGGACGCCCGCGGACGGCCGGCGGTACGCGGTGACGCTCATGGAGAAGGCCCTGGTGCGAGGGGGGCGCCCCCACAGGAGGGAGGCGCTCCTCGCACCAGGGCCTGGTGGTCGGGCGGGGTCTAGCGGGCCGTGAAGACCGCCACCGTGCGGGCCGGGACGGTGAAGGTGCCCGACTCCGGCTCGTAGGCGGCGGACCTGACCGTCGGGTCGGAGCCGTTCGCCTGGAGCGGGTGGAGGCGGTAGCCCTTCCCGGCCAGGGCGCCGACCGTCTGCCGCTGCCCCTGCGGGGTGGCGTTGAAGACGACGACCAGGTCGCCCAGGCGCATGGTGATCACGCCGGGGGTCTCGTCCCGCCCGGACAGCGGGAAGGACAGGGCGTCCTGGACCCGTGCGGCCGTGTCGAGGGAGAAGACCGGTTCGGTCGTACGGATCTTCTGCAGGTCCCGGTAGGCGGCGGAGGCGCCGTCGATCTCGGCGCAGCCGGCCGTCAGGTCCGGGTCGGTGAGCAGCGGCTTGCCGTAGGACCACTTGGCCTTGTTGTCGGCGGCCGGGGGCAGCCCGCGGCCGAAGCCGTTGCCGTCGCGGCAGTCCCAGTGGATGGCGTTGAACCAGTCGCCGCTGTCGTACGAGTTGCGGTCGAGGGACTTGGAGCGGAGCAGGTCGCTGCCCGCCTGGGAGAGCGCCGGGCCCTGCGAGAGGGTCGCGGTCGCCATGGCGAGGACCTGCATGCGGGCCCGGTCGGCCGGGGACGTGTCGGCCGGGAGCTTGAAGGCGAGGGCGTCGTAGAGGGTCTCGTTGTCGTGGGCGTCGGCGTAGGCGAGGGCGTCGCCGGGTGCGGCGGCGTAGCCGGCCGGGGCGCCGTTGTAGTCGACCTCGGAGCCCTTGACCGTACGCCCGGAGGTGTCGGTGAAGGTGTAGGAGGCGAGGTTGCCGGAGAGGCCGACCTTGATCAGGTCCTGGTAGTGCAGGAGCCGGGCCTTCTGCTGCTCCGGGGAGCCGTTGGCCGCCGAGGTGTTGGGGTCGGTGTACAGGCCGGAGGCGAAGCCCTGGACGCCGGGGTCCTCGTCGAAGGGGCCGCCGCCGCGAACGGCGTCGCGGGCCCGGTCGGAGAAGGTGGCGACGCCGGTGCCGGCCATGTTCTTCTGGGTGGCCTGGACGAAGCGGGCGTCGTCGGCGATCTCGCCGAAGTTCCAGCCCTCGCCGTAGAGGACGATCGCCTTGCCGTCGACGCCGTCCTTCTCGACGGTCAGCGCGTCCAGCGCCTTGCGCACGGCGAGGATGTTGTCCTTGGGGTGGTGGCCCATGAGGTCGAAGCGGAAGCCGTCGACCTTGTACTCCTTGGCCCAGGTGACGACCGAGTCGACGACCAGCTTGCCCATCATCGCGTTCTCGGGCGCGGTGTTGGCGCAGCAGGTGGAGGTGGCGACGCTGCCGTCGGCCTGGAGGCGCTGGTAGTAGCCGGGCACGATCCTGTCGAGGACGGACTTGTCGGACTGTCCGGCGGCGACGGTGTGGTTGTAGACCACGTCCATGACGGTGCGCAGGCCCTGGCCGTTGAGGGCCTGGACCATCTGCCGGAACTCGACCGTGCGGCGGGTGCCGTTCGGGTCGGTGGCGTAGGAGCCCTCGGGGACGGTGTAGTGCAGCGGGTCGTAGCCCCAGTTGTAGGCGTCCTTGGCGGCGGCCGCCGCCACGCACGCCTGCTGCTCCTCGGAGTCGGGGGCGTAGACCTTCAGGTCGCAGGCGGGTTCGGTCCGCGCGTCCTCGTCCTCCGGGATGGTGCCGATGTCGAAGGCCGGGAGGAGGTGGACGTAGGAGGTGCCGGAGTCGGCGAGGGCCTTGAGGTGCCGCGAGCCCTTGCTGTCCTTGTCGGTGAAGGCGAGGAAGGTGCCGCGGTGCTCGGGGTTCGCCGTGCGGTCCGCGATCGAGAAGTCGCGGACGTGCAGCTCCTGGATCTGGGCGTCGCGCAGCGGCACGGCGGCCGGCTTCCTCAGCGTCTTCCAGCCCTTCGGCGCGAGGGCCGGGTCGGTGAGGTCGACGGCGAGGCTGCGGGCCGAGTCGGTGGTGAGGGCGGTCGAGTACGGGTCGGTGACCTTGTTGACGACGACCTTGCCGACGCTGGGGGCCCAGACCTTCACGACGTAGCGGTACGGCTTGCCCGCCCAGGACTTCGGGCCGGTGGCCGACCAGACGCCGGAGGCGTCGTCGCGGCGCAGGGGCACGGTCCTGCCGTCGATCTCCAGGGCGACGGACTGCGCGGTGGGCGCCCACAGGGAGAGGGTGGGGCGGCCGTGGCGGAAGACGGGGCCGAGGTCGGCGCGGGTCGCCTTCGCCGCGTAGAGGTCGTCGAGGACGCCGGCGGTCTGGACGCCGGTGGCGGCGAGCAGGGCGCCGTTGGCGGCGCGCTGGGTAGCGAGGATCTGGCCGCGCAGGGCGCCGCGGACGCGGTCGGCGTCGCGCGGGTCGACGGAGAAGGCGGGGTAGTCCCTGAGGTGCGGGAAGCGCGCCTTCTGGGCGTCGGTCAGGGCGGTGGCGTTCAGTCGCAGCCAGCGGCCCTCGTCGCTGAGGGCGCCGTCGGTGACGGTGATGCCGCCGTCCTCGGCGTAGACGAGCTGCTGGCTGGTGGCGTCGGTGGCCTTCACCTTCCAGACGACGGTGTTCCGGTCGATCCACTGGGCCTCGGCCTTGGTGAGGTCGAGGTTCGGGGTGCCGCCGGCCGTCGGGAGCAGGTAGGTCGGCTGTCCGGCGAGCAGCCACACCTCGTTGCCGTGGGTGGCGAGGTCGAGGGACTGGTCGGTGGGCAGGTCCTTCTGGTCGCCCTTGTGGAGGATGTACGACAGGGTGGTCGCGCCCTGGGCGAGCGGCACCTCGTAGACGGCTCCGTAGGAGTCGACCCGGGTGGGCATCAGGGGCCGGGACCAGTCGGTGGGCTGGGCGGCGCCGGTCCACAGGTGCAGGCCCCAGCCGTCGTAGTCGCCGTCCGTCCGCTGGTAGTGGAGGACGACCTTGCTCTTGTCCTGCGGGGCGGGCGCCGGGTTGGTGTCGGACTGGCCGTCGCGGCCCTGCGTGATCCAGACCTCGCCGGTGCGGGCGAGGGTGATGCTTCGCTGCGGACCGTCGGCGGTGCCGTCCTTCTCGACGGTGTACGGGACGGTGGACGCGCCCTCTGGGACGCGGACCCAGGCGAAGGCGCCGTGGGCGTCGCGTCCGGTGAAGGCGGTCTCCTGGCCCGCGGCCTTCAGCTTCCAGCCGTCGTAGTTCCCGTCCTCGCGCCGGTAGTGGACGATCGCGTACGGGCGCTCGACGGCGACGGGCTTCTCGGGCGCGGGGGGCGCGCCGGCCGTGGTGGCGGCGAGGCTGCTCGCGGTGCGCCCGGCGGCGTCGACGACGACGGCCTTGTAGCGCAGCGGGGTGCCGGCGGGGGCCGTCACGTGCTGGGTGACCTTGTAGGGGGCGTGGTCGGCGGTGCCGAGGGTCTGCCAGCGGCCGTCGCCGACCTGGGCGGCGAACACGACCCGGTTGAGGCCGCCGCCGGTGACGTCGGCGGTGATCTCGACGGTGCCGGTGGCCCCGGCGGGCGGGGCCTTGAGAGTGACGCCGGGCGCGGCGGCCGGGGCGGGGAGCGGCGTGTCGGCCTTGAGGACCAGCGAGGACAGGGCGGGGACGGTCACGGTGACCTTGCCGTCCTCGGCGGCGACGGCGCCCCGCGTCCCGTAGAGGCCGTGGAAGCGCGCGGAGTCGACGGGGACCGTGACGGTCTTCGCCTCGGTGGCGCTGTTGGTGGCGACCAGGTACTCGACCTTGGCCTTCGGGTCCGTGCGGGTGAAGGCGTAGACGGAGCCCTCGGCGTGGCGCTCGCGCTGGACGCCGTCGCGCAGGGCCGGGTGGGCCTTGGTGAGCTTCGACAGCTCGGCGACGGACCGGTAGATCGGGTGGGTGGGGTCGTACGCGTCGGAGGCGTGGGTGCGGTCGGTGCCGAGCTGGTCGTCGTCGAGGTAGTCGGCGGCCTTCGAGCCGAAGAGGGGCTGGCGGGCGTCCTTGTCGCCGCCGGCGCCGGTGAAGCCCTGCTCGTCGCCGGAGTAGATCACCGGGTTGCCGCGGGAGAGGAACATCAGCTCGTTGGCGAGGCGGGCCCGCTGGACGAGTTCGGCGTCGGAGGCGCCCGGGTGGTCCTGCTTGAGGAAGGTCCCGATGCGGCCCATGTCGTGGTTGCCGAGGAAGGTGACCTGCTCGTAGGCGTTGGCGTGGCGAGCGATGTACTTGTAGTCGTCGGCGAAGACCCGGGCGAGCTTGTCGGCGCCGGCGCCCTGGGAGGCGAAGGCGCGGGCGGCGTCCTGGAAGGGGAAGTCGAGGGTGGCGTCGAGCCGGCCGCGGGTGACGTAGGGCGCGGTGACGGCGGTGTCGGCGGAGTAGACCTCGCCGAACATGAAGAAGTCCTCGCGGCCCCGCTTCTTGGCGTAGGCGTCGAGCGCGGTGGCCCACTGGGTCCAGAAGCCGAGGTCGACGTGCTTGACGGTGTCGATGCGGAAGCCGTCGATGTCGAAGTCGTGGACCCACTTCTCGTAGATCCGCTTCATGCCCTCGACGACCTCGGGGCGCTCGGTCCACAGGTCGTCGAGGCCGACGAAGTCGCCGTACTCGGCGGACTCGCCGGCCCAGGTGGAGTCGCCCCGGTTGTGGTACATCGTGGGGTCGTTGAGCCAGGCCGGGACCTTGGTGCCGGCCTTCTCGACGGGCGTGTACGGGAAGGAGTCCGCGTCCACCTCGGTCCGCGGGGCCGTCCGGTCGTCGAAGGGGCGGCCGGTGGGGTCGAGGTAGGGGTAGGCGCCCTTGGGGCGGTAGCCGTACTTCTTCTCGGCGTAGTCGACGGTGTCGGCGGTGTGGTTGGTGATGACGTCGAAGAAGACCTTCATGCCCTTGGCGTGGGCGGCGGCGATCAGCCGCTTCAGGTCCTCGTTGGTGCCGAAGTGCGGGTCGACCTGGGTGAAGTCGGTGATCCAGTAGCCGTGGTAGCCCGCGCTGGCGTCCTTGCCCTCGCCCTGGACGGGCCGGTTCTTGAAGATCGGCGCCATCCAGAGGGCGGTGGTGCCCAGGCCCTTGATGTAGTCGAGCCGCTCGGTGAGGCCCTTGAGGTCGCCGCCCTGGTAGAAGCCCTTGTCGCTCGGGTCGAAGCCGGTGGCGGTGCGGGAGCCGGTGAGGCCGCCGCGGTCGTTGCCGGTGTCGCCGTTGGCGAAGCGGTCGGGCAGCACGAAGTAGAACTGCTCGCGGGTCAGGTCGTGGCGGGCCGGGGTGGCGGCGAGCGCCCGGTCGGAGGGCGGGGCGGGGGGCCGTGGCGCGGCCGTCGCGGGGACGGCGGGCACGAGGGCGGCGCACAGGGCGGCGGCCAGCGCGACCGCCGTTCTCTTGCGTGTCACGGGGGTGCTCCCAGGAGGTACGGGAAGAGAGGGCCGCCCCGGGCGGGGCGGCCCTTTGCGGTGGGAGGGGCTCAGGTGCGGAAGGTGTCGTTCAGGACGATCTGGCCGGAGGCGGGGACGGTCGCGGTGCGGTTGGCACCGGACTCCCAGGTGACGTTCCCCGCGGCGTCCTTGCGGATGTACTTGTACTCGAAGGCCGTGCCGGCGGGCAGGGAGACGGCGAGCTTCCAGACGGGGTAGGCGGCCGGGTCGAGCTTGGGGGCGGCGGCCGTGGACCAGTTGCCGAGCTCGGGGCGGTTGCCGACGACGTGGATGTGCTGGCCCACGGTGGTGGTGGCGTTCACGTGGAAGGCGGCGCCGGCCGTCGCGGGCTGGGAGGCGCAGTTCATGGCGCCGGTGTGCAGGGCGAGCGCGGTGTCGGCGCCGAGGGTGGCCGTGAACTGGCCGGACGCGTTCACCGTCACGGCCGTGTTGCTCTGCACGTCGCAGTAGGTGCCGGCGGGCAGCGAGGTCTGGAAGGTGCGGGTGAGGGCGGAGGACTCGTGGTTGATGGCCACGTACGCCTTGGTGCCGCGGCCGAACGCGATCGCGTTGTTGCCGTTGTCCCACCAGTCGGTGACGCCCTGGCCGCGGGCGGTGTTGCGGAAGGCGACCATGGAGGCGATCTCGCGCCAGGCGTGCTGGCACTTCCAGCCGTTGCTGTAGCAGGCGGAGACCTGGTGGCCGTTCGGGGCGCCGGCGTCCTTGTCGGTCCACTCGTAGCCGGAGTGGACGTCCGGGGAGCCGTAGGGCCAGGCCAGCATGAAGACGGAGGCGAGGGTGTACGGAGCACCGCTCTTGTAGTTCAGGGTGTCGCCGCCGCGCTCGGTGTCGTGGTTGTCGACGAAGACGCCGGACTGGCCGGAGGGCATGTAGCCCCACGCCTCGCCGAAGTTCTTGAGGTAGGCGAGCTTCTCGTTCTGCAGGACCCGCTTGAGGTCGCGGGCGTAGCGGAATTCCTGGACGTCGCCGTTGCCGAGGTACTCGCTCGGCGAGACGGCCTCGCCCGCGCCGAAGATGGCCTCCTGCTTCCAGTAGACGGAAGGATTCGTCAGCCGGGACTTGATGTCGGCGAGGTCGGCGGCCGGCATGTGCTTGGCGGCGTCGACGCGGAAGCCGTCGACGCCGAGGCTCAGCAGGTCGTTCATGTACGCGGCTATCCGGCCGCGCACCCAGTCCTCGCCGGTGTCGAGGTCGGGCAGGCCGACGAGCTCGCAGTTCTGGACGTCGGCGCGGTTCTGGTAGTTCGAGATGACCGTGCGGCAGTCGTCCATGTCGGCGCCGGAGTAGAGGCCCGGGTAGGCGTACTTGGAGAACGAGGTGCCGCCCGTTCCCGTGCCCGAGGAGTTCGCCATGTGGTTGATGACGGTGTCGGCGACCACCTTCACGCCGGCGGCGTGGCAGGTGTCGACCATGCTCTTGAAGGCGGCGCGGTCGCCCAGCGGGCCGGCGATCTTGTAGCTGACGGGCTGGTAGGCGGTCCACCACTGGGGGCCCTGGATGCGCTCCTGGGGCGGTGAGACCTGCACGTAGCCGTAGCCGGCCGGGCCGAGCTGGTCGGTGCACGCCTTGGCCACGGAGGCGAAGTTCCACTCGAACATCACCGCGGTGACGTCCTTCGGGCCGGGCGCGGCCGCCTGGGCGGCGGGCGGTGCCGTGACGGCCACAGCGGCTCCTGCCACAAGGGCGAGTGCAGCGGCCACGGTCTTCCTTGCCATGTTTCCTCCTGTACGACGTCCCTGTCGCAAGAAGTTGCCGAAAACGTCAGCAACTGTTTTCAGCCGCGACCGTAGGGGCGCACAGGCGTGCGGTCAATACTTCAAACAACCGAACGCGAAAGGTTGTGCAAGGAGTTACGAAACGGAGGACGGCGGCTGGGCCGTGGAACCGCGCACGACCAGCTCCGGCTGGAACACGAACTCCGTGCGCTGGACCGGGTTTCCCTCGATCTCCTCCAGGAGCGTGCCGACCGCGGCCGTCGCCATCGCCTGCACCGGCTGGCGCACGGTGGTCAGCGGCGGGTCGGTGAACGCGATCAGCGGGGAGTCGTCGAAGCCGACGACCGACACGTCCCGGGGCACGTCGAGGCCCCGGCCGCGGGCCGCCCTGACCACCCCGAGGGCCATCAGGTCCGAGCCGCAGACGATGCCGGTGCAGCCCTCGTCGAGCAGCAGATCGGCGGCGGCGTGCCCGCCCTCCACGCCGAACAGGGTGGGCCGCACGAACCGTTCGGCCCACACCCGCTCCACGCCCAACTGCTCGCGCAGCTCGGCGACGAAGCCCTCGGCCTTGCGGCGCGAGGGGACGTAGCGGGTCGGTCCGATGGCGAGCCCGATGCGCTCGTGGCCGAGTTCGAGCAGATGCCGTACGGCCATCCGGGCCGCGGCCCGGTCGTCCGGCGAGACGAAGTTGGCGTCGACGTGCTCGTTGAAGCCGTTGATGAGGACGAAGGGCACCCCGCGGGCGGCCAGCCGCGTGTAGCGGACCGGGTCGGCGCTCGCGTCGGCGTGCAGCCCGGACAGGAAGAGGATGCCGGACACCCCGCGCTCCACGAGCTGCTCGACCAGCTCGTCCTCGGTGGCGCCGCCCGGCATCTGGGTGCACAGCACGGGCGTGTAGCCGTGCCCGGCCAGGACCTGCTCGATGACCTGCGCGAAGGCCGGGAAGATGGGGTTGGTCAGCTCGGGCACGACCAGGCCGATCAGGCCCGCGCTGCGCCGTTTGAGCCGTACCGGACGCTCGTAGCCCAGCACGTCGAGGGCGGCGAGCACCTTGTGCCGGGTCGCGCCGGCCACCCCCGCCTTGCCGTTGAGGACCCGGCTGACGGTGGCCTCGCTCACCCCGGACTGGGCCGCGATGTCCGCGAGCCGCGGGGCGCCCCCTCCGGCGCCCCGCGGCAGAGGGATCGTCACACCGCCCACCAGGCGGTGGTGTCGGCGGGCACGACGGCGGTGTCCTCGCCGTCGGCAGCGACGATCAGGACCTCCTCACTGGAGGAGAGGAGCAGCCGGCCGGGCAGCGGGACGGTGATGGCCCGGCCGGTGGTGTTGGCGGTGCAGACGAATCCGTCGCGGCGGAAGGAGAGCACACCCTCGGGTGCCTCCAGCCACTCCACGGACTCGCCCGCACCGAGTTCGGGGCGCTCGCGGCGCACGGCGAGCGCGCTGCGGTACAGCTCCAGGGTGGAGGTGGGGTCGCCGGTCTGCGCCTCGACGCTCAGGGCTCCCCAGGTGGCCGGCTGCGGCAGCCAGGAGCCGCCGGCGCCGAAGCCGTACGAGCTGCCTTCGACGGTCCACGGGATCGGCACCCGGCAGCCGTCGCGGAAGCCGTCCTGGCCGGTGGCCCGGAAGAACGACGGGTCCTGGCGGACCTCGTCGGGCAGGTCGGTGACGTCCGGCAGGCCGAGCTCCTCGCCCTGGTAGACGTAGGCGGAGCCGGGCAGCGCCAGCATCAGCAGGGTCGCGGCGCGGGCCCGGCGCAGACCGAGCGCGCGGTCGCCGGGGGTGCGCAACTGGGTTCCGAGGCCCGCCGGGTTGGCGAAGCGGGTGGCGTGCCGGGTGACGTCGTGGTTGGAAAGCACCCAGGTGGTGGGCGCGCCGACCGGGCGCATCGCGGCGAGCGAGGCGTCGATGACGGTCCGCAGCTCGGCCGCGTCCCAGTGGGTGCCCAGGTACTGGAAGTTGAACGCCTGGTGCATCTCGTCGGGGCGCACGTAGTTCGCGGTGCGCTCGACGGTCGGGGTCCACGCCTCGGCGACGAGGACGCGCTCCCCGTCGTACTCGGCGAGGACGTCGCGCCAGGAACGGTAGATCTCGTGGACGCCGTCCTGGTCGAAGAACGGCATGACGTCGTTGCCGAGCAGCTTGAGCTGGTCGTGCGCGCCGATGTCGGGCAGTCCTTCGGCCTTGACCAGGCCGTGGGCGACGTCGACGCGGAAGCCGTCCACGCCCATGTCGAGCCAGAAGCGCAGGATCGAGCGGAACTCGTCGCGGACGGCCGGGTGCTCCCAGTTGAAGTCGGGCTGCTCGGGCGCGAAGAGGTGGAGGTACCAGTCGCCGGGGGTGCCGTCCGGGTTCTCCGTACGGGTCCAGGCCGGGCCGCCGAAGATGGACTCCCAGTCGTTGGGCGGGAGTTCGCCGTTCTTCCCCTTGCCGGGGCGGAAGTGGTAGCGCTCGCGCAGCGGGGAGCCGGGGCCCTCGCGCAGGGCGCGCTGGAACCACTCGTGCTGGTCGGAGGAGTGGTTGGGGACCAGGTCGACGATGATCCGCAGGCCCAGTTCGTGGGCCTCGCGGATGACGGCGTCGGCGTCGTGGAGCGTGCCGAACATGGGGTCGATGGCCCGGTAGTCGGCGACGTCGTAGCCGGCGTCGGCCTGCGGGGAGGCGTAGAAGGGGGAGAGCCAGACGGCGTCGACGCCGAGTTCCCTGAGGTACGGAAGCCGGCTGCGGATGCCCTCCAGGTCGCCCATGCCGTCGCCGTTGCCGTCGGCGAAGCTGCGGGGGTAGACCTGGTAGATCACCGCGTCTCTCCACCAGCCCGACTGCGTGCCGGTGAGAGGAGCGGCGTCGGCGGGGGCGGCGAGGTGCTGGGTCATGTCTTCCTTGTGTCTCGTAAGGACATTCGTACGCGGACTCGGCTGCGGGGCCGGTGGGTGCTCAGCCCTTGACGGCGCCGGCGGACATGCCGGTCACCAGGTGGCGCTGGGCGAAGAGGAACACCAGGGCGGCCGGGATCGCGATGAGGACGGAGGCCGCGGTCATCGGGCCCCACTGGGCGCCGTACTGGTTGACGAACTTCTGCAGTCCGCCGGCGAGGGTCATGTTCTCGTCGCCGACCATGAAGGCGGAGGCGTAGGCGACCTCGCCCCAGGCGGTGATGAAGGAGTAGAAGGCGGTCACCGCGATGCCCGGCTTGGCGAGCGGCAGGATCAGCCGCCAGAAGGTGCCGAACGGGGTGAGGCCGTCGACGTACCCCGACTCGTCGATCTCCTTCGGGATGGTGTCGAAGAAGCCCTTCATCATCCAGGCGCAGAACGGGACGGCGATGGTCAGGTAGGTGATGACCAGGCCGGTCGAGGTGTTGAGCAGGCCCATCGACGCCATGATGTTGTAGATCGGCACGATGAGGACGGCGACCGGGAACATCTGGGTGATGAGCAGCGTCCACATCAGTCCGCGCTTGCCGGGGAAGCGGAAGCGGCTGACGGCGTAGCCGGTGGTGGAGGCGACGAAGACGCCGAGCAGGGTGGTGAGGGCGGCGACGAGCAGCGAGTTGCCGAACCAGGTGAGGAACGGGGTGTCGCTCAGCAGGTTCGTGTAGTTCTGGAGCGTCGTCTCCTTCACGAAGTCCGTGGTGGTGGCGTACTTCGCGGGCTTGAGCGAGGTCAGCAGGACCCACAGCACCGGGAAGACGGCGATCACGGAGGCGACGATCAGGGTGAGGTGCAGCCCGGCGGAGGCGAGCGGGGAGCGGCGGCCGCGGCGCGGCGCGCGCACCGGAGCCTTGGCCGGCTTCCCGGCCGGGGCGGGGGCGGTTGCGGTGGTCACCAGACTTCTCCCTGCTTGCGGAGGACCCGCCGGTAGACCGCGGCGAAGACCATCAGGAGGATCAGGATCAGCACGCCCCACGTGGAGGACTGCGCGTAGTCGCGGGGGCTGATCTCGAAGGAGAACTTGTACGCCTGGGTCACCAGGATCTGGGTGGCCTCGCCGGGACCGCCCCGGGTGAGCAGGAAGATCACCGGGAACATGTTGAAGGTCCAGATGGTGCTGAGCAGGATCACCGTCGTGGAGACCGAGCGCAGCCCGGGCAGGGTGATGTGCCGGAAGCGCTGCCAGGCGTTCGCGCCGTCCATCTCGGCGGCCTCGTACATCTCGGAGGGGATGGACTGCAGACCGCCGAGCAGGGCGACCATCATGAACGGCACGCCGAGCCAGACGTTGACGGCGATGACCGAGAACTTGGCCCAGGTGGGGTCGTTGAGCCACGGCACGGCGTCGATGCCGCCGCCCGCGAGGAGCTGGTTGAGGATGCCGCGGCGCTCGTCGTAGAGGAAGCGCCAGGCGAAGACGGAGACGAAGCCGGGCACGGCCCAGGGAAGGATGAGCAGCATCCGGTAGACGGAGCGGGCGGCCATCTTCCGGTTGAGCATGTTGGCGAGCACCAGGCCGAGGCCGAAGGTCACCGAGACGCAGGCGACCGTCCACACAAGCGTCCAGCCCAGCGTGCCGAGGAACTGGCTGCCGGTGAGGGCGTCGGCGTAGTTGTCGAGGCCGACGAACTCGTAGCTCGCGGGAATGTGGTTGACGCCGATGGAACGCTCGACGTTGCGTTCGTTGGCGTCGGTGAGCGACAACCAGATGCCGCGGACCAGCGGATATCCGATGATCACGCCGATCACGATCACCACCGGGGCGACCATCGCCCAGGCGTACCAGTGGGTGGAGAGGGATCGCTTCACCGGTCCCCGCCGGTGGCCAGTTCCGCGGCTCCGGCCGCGGGCGACGTCGTCGCCCGCGGCCTTCGCCACCGACTGGCTGCTGGTGTCCACAGCCATCAGCCGGTCTGCCTTCCTTCCCGCTTCCGTGTTACTTCCAGTCCTTCAGGAGCTTGCGGTAGGAGTCGCCCGCCGTCTTCGCTCCCTGCTCCGGGGTGGTCTGGTTGGTGAGGACCTTGGTGTATTCGGTGACCAGCGGGGCGAAGAGGCTGCCGGTCTCCGGGATCCAGGGGCGCTCGACGGCCCTCTGGACGACCGGCTTGAAGAAGGTGATCATCGGGTTCATGGCCACCTCGGTCTTGCCGTAGACCGACGTGCGGGTCGGCAGCAGGCTGAGCTCCTTGGCGAACTGGGCCTGGACCTCGGGCGAGCTCATGTACTCGACGAAGGCGTAGGAGGCGTCCAGGTTCTTGGAGCCGGCGTAGACGGCGAGGTTGTGGCCGCCCTGCGGGGCGCCCTGGCCTGCCGAGCCGGCCGGGACCGGGGCGATGCCCAGGTTCGCCTTGTCGGCGAACTCCTTGCCGGTGTAGGTGTCGGCGACGGCCCACGGGCCGTTGATCATCATGGCGACCTTGCCGTCCTTGAAGGCGGCCTGCATGTTGTCCCAGCCGTTGGTCGCGTCGGTGATCGCGGCCTTGGAGTCCACCAGGTCCTTGACGGTCTTCATCGCCTTGACGCCGGCGGCGTTGTCGATCGTGACCGTCTTGGTGTCGGCGTTGACCAGGTCGCCGCCCTCGCCGTACAGGAAGGACAGGAACCAGTAGGCGTCGTCGCCGCGCAGGTAGAGGCCGGTCTTGCCGGTCTTCTGCTTGATCTTGGCGGAGACGGCCTTGAGCTCGTCGACGGTCTTGGGGACCTCGACACCGGCCTCCTTGAAGATCTTCTTGTTGTAGAAGATGCCCATGGAGTCGATGACCTGCGGCACGGCGTAGGTCTTGCCGTTGTACTTGGTGGAGGCGGCGGCCTGCTTGAAGAAGTCGTCCTCGTCCTTCAGGGCGGGGGTGCCGTCCAGCGGGGCGAGGTAACCGAGGTTCGCGAAGTCCGGGGTCCAGGCGACCTCGGCGCGGATCACGTCGGGGGCGCCGGAGCCCGACTGGGCCGCGTTCTTGAACTTGTTCTGGGCGTCGCCGAACGGCACGTTGACGTACTTGATCTTCACCTTGGGGTGCTTCTTGGTGAAGTCCTCGGCGATCTTCTTGAAGACCTTGTCCTCGGAGCCGACCGTGGAGGTGTCCCACCAGGTGACCGTGCCGGAGAGCTCGCCCGAGCCCTTCGTACCGCCGGTGGATCCGCTGTCGCTGCCGCACGCCGCCAGGGTCACGCCCAGGGCCGCGACCAGCGCGGTGGCCGCTATGCCACGCCGCATGTGAACTCCTTCAAATGGTCCCGGTGAGAACGAGGGGCTGGAACCTTCCTCATGCGACCGCTCCCTCGCGGCGCGCCGGGTTGGCAGGAACGTAACAGGGATGAAAACGAGCCGAAAGACCTTGCGGGAAATTTCTGCAAGACCCGGGGATCGTTACATCCGTGTGTCCCTAAGGTTGCCGACGAGCCGCTTGACAGTCACGGGACGACGTCCCCTCTTGCAAGAACTTGCACAGGTCCCCCGCGGGCGGCCGGAAACCGCGCACGGTGGGCAATCCGGCGCCCGACCGGTACAGTCCACTCCCATGACCGCGCGGCTCGCCGACATCGCAGCCCAGGCGGGGGTCAGTGAAGCCACAGTCAGCCGCGTGCTCAACGGCAAGCCCGGTGTGGCCGCGGCCACCCGTGAATCCGTGCTCGCCGCACTCGACGTGCTCGGCTACGAGCGCCCGGTCCGGCTGCGCCAGCGCAGCGCCGGCCTCGTCGGCCTCATAACCCCCGAACTGGACAACCCGATCTTCCCCGCGCTCGCGCAGGTCATCGGGCAGGCCCTCACCCGGCAGGGATACACCCCCGTGCTCGCCACCCAGACCCCCGGCGGGTCCACGGAGGACGAGCTCACCGACATGCTCGTGGAGCGCGGCGTCGCGGGGATCATCTTCGTCTCCGGACTGCACGCCGACACCACCGCCGACACCACCCGCTACGACCAGTTGCGCGGCAAGGGCGTCCCGTACGTCCTCATCAACGGCTTCTCGCCCAAGGTGCAGGCCCCCTTCGTCTCCCCCGACGACCGGGCCGCGATGGTGCTCGCCGTGACGCACCTGGCGGCGCTCGGCCACACCCGGATCGGGCTCGCCGTCGGCCCCAAGCGCTTCGTGCCGGTGCTGCGCAAGATCGAGGGCTTCCGCAAGGGCATGCAGGAGCGGCTCGGGCTCGCCCCCGAGGAGGCCGAGGAGCTGATCCAGCACTCCCTCTACACCCTGGAGGGCGGCCAGGCCGCCGCCGCCGCGCTCATCGCCCGGGGCTGCACCGCGATCGTCTGCGCCAGCGACATGATGGCGCTCGGCGCGATCCGGGCCGCCCGGCAGCAGGGCCTCCAGGTGCCGAAGGACGTCTCGGTCGTCGGTTTCGACGACTCGCCCCTCATAGCGTTCACCGATCCGCCGCTGACCACCATCCGGCAGCCGGTGCAGGCCATGGGGCAGGCGGCGGTGCGGGCCCTCCTGGAGGAGGTCGGCGGCACCCCCGCCCCGCACAGCGAGTTCGTGTTCATGCCCGAACTGGTCGTGCGCGGCTCCACCGCCTCGGCCCCTAGCGCACCCCCTACGGCACTCCCTACGCCTTAAGGCGGACCGGGTGCGCCCCGTACCCGACCGAGGGATGATCGGTCGAGGGGACGGGATCTGGCAGACTCTCGACCTATGGGTGAAACGACCGTGAAGACCTCGGAACGTCGGACGACCCCGTCGTCACCCATCGTGGCCGGCGGCGGCTGGGCGCGGCTTCGCCTCCGCGCGCCCCGGCGGCCGCGGATCTGGTTCGAGATCCTGCTCATCGCCGTCAGCTACTGGACCTATTCGCTCATCCGCAACGCGGTGCCCGAGCAGAAGGCCCAGGCGCTCAGGAACGCCGACTGGATCTGGCAGGCCGAGCACTCGCTCGGCCTGGCCTTCGAGCACACCGTCAACCACGCCGTGAACTCGGTGACATGGCTGATCGTGTCCATGAACTACTACTACGCGACGCTGCACTTCATCGTGACGATCGGTGTGCTGGTGTGGCTGTACCGATGGCAGCCGGGCCGTTACGCGGCGTTCCGCACGGTCCTGTTCGCCACCACCGGCGTGGCCCTGGTCGGCTATTACCTGTATCCGCTGGCCCCGCCGCGGCTCATGAACGGGCAGAACTTCGTCGACACCGTGCTCGTGCACCACACCTGGGGCTCGATGGCCTCGGGCAACCTCAAGCAGATGTCCAACCAGTACGCGGCGATGCCGTCGATGCACATCGGCTGGTCGCTGTGGTGCGGCGTGACCATCTTCCTGCTCGCCAAGGCGCCCTGGGCGCGGATCCTGGGCCTGGTCTACCCGGCGGCGACCCTGGTCGTCATCGTGGCCACCGCCAACCACTTCTGGCTCGACGCGGTGGGCGGCGTGATCTGCCTGGCCTTCGGCTTCGCGGTCAGTTACGTCTGGTACGGCTCGCGCCCGCACCGCCTGCCCAAGCTGGTGGAACCGTTCACGGCCCCGGCCGTCTCGGCCCCACAGGGGGTCCCCGCGGGCGGCCCGCCGCCGGTGCGGGTGGCGGCGGACCGCGACGCGTCCGAGGAGATCGCGCGGATCGGAGAGCCCGAGGACACCGAGGACGCTCCGGAGCCGCTCAGCTCCGCCAGGTGATCCGGGCGGCAGCGCTCAGTTCCGCCAGGTGATCCGGCCGCCGGCGACGGTGAGGCGGACCGGAGCGTCGGCGGTCTCGTCGGCCGGGGCGTCGACCGGGTCGACGGCGAACGCGGTGAGGTCCGCCCGCAGGCCCGGGGCGATCCGGCCGCCGAGGCGCTCCTCCCCCGCCGCCAGGGCCGCGTGCGTGGTCATGCCCTCCAGGGCCATCAGACCGGTCAGACCGGGCCGGGCCGAGGCGGCGCCGCGCGGGGACCGCGCCGTGGCGAGCACCTGACGGGCGTCGTGGTGGGCGATGGGCCAGTCCGAGCCGAGCGCCAGGGTCGCGCCCGCCTCCCGCAGGTCCCGGCAGCGCCAGGCCCGCTCCGCCCGCTCCTCGCCGAGCCGCTTCGACCACTCGTCGGTGTGGTCGGCGCGGGTGTACGCGGTGTGCGGGGGCTGCATGGAGGCAACCACGCCGAGCGCGGCGAAGCGGCCGAGCTGGTCGTCGGGGACGGTCTCGATGTGCTCGATCCGGTGCCGGGGGCCGCCGCCGGGCAGGCCCTCCACGGTGTCGAGGACGTGCCGGACGGCGGCGTCGCCGATGGCGTGCGTGGCGGTGCCGACACCCGCGCGGTGGAGGTGGCGTACGGCGGCGGAGTACGCGGCCGGGTCGGGCCAGAAGGCGTCGGTGCCCTGGCCGTGGCAGTCGGCGTGCTCCAGCCAGGCGGTGCCGCCCTCGACGGTGCCGTCCATGAAGAACTTGACCCCGCCGATCCGCCACAGCCGCCCGGCCCGCTCCTGGAGCCGGACCAGACCGTCCAGCTCCTCGGTGGTCGCGCCGGGCATGCACCAGGGCGCGAGGCGCAGCCGCAGCGGCAGGTCGCCGTCGTCCTCGATCGCGGCGAGCAGGCCGGGGACGTCGTGGCCGCCGAGGTCCATGACATGGGCGCCGGTGAGTCCGGTGGCGGCCATGGCGGACAGCAGCTCGACGAGCCGGTCGCGGCGCTCGGCGTAGGACTGGGCCGGGAGCACGGGCGTCATCAGGTCCATGGCGGCGTGCTCGTTCAGGTGCCCGGTGGGGCGGCCCTCGGCGTCGCACACCACCTCGGAGCGCTGGGCGAAGGCACGCGGCCCGTCGATGCCGGCGGCCCGGAGCGCGGCGGCGCTGACGAGGGCGGAGTGCCCGTCGTACAGCCGGAGGAAGGCGGGGGCGCCGTCGAGGACGTCCTCGATCAGCTCGCGGTGCACGGGCCGGCCGCCGAAGACGTTGTGGTCGAGGCCGAAGCCGAGGACCCAGCCGTCGCGGCGTTCGGCGGCCTTGAGCGCGGCGCGCAGTCCGTCGAGGTCGGTGACGGCGGACAGGTCGGTGCCGGTGAACATCTCCAGGCCCCACACGGGGTGGCTGTGGGCGTCGGTGAGTCCGGGGGTGAGGGTGGCGCCGGCGAGGTCGACGACCTCGGTGCGGGGCCCGCGCCAGGCGCGGGCGTCGGTGTCGTCGCCGAGGGCGGTGATCAGTCCGCCGCGGACGGCGACGGCCGTGTGCCGGGAGAGCTCGGGGGTGCGGACGCGGGCGTGGACGAGGACGAGGTCGGGAGGGAGGTCGGGCACGGGGTGTCTCCGGAGGGCGTGGGTTCGGCGGCGGGGTCGGCTGCGGGCGTGGCGGCGGGTTCGGCGGCGAAGCCGGCGTAGACCTCGGGGCGGGTGCGGCGCAGCCGGGCGGCGAGCAGGAGCCCGAGGACGAGGACGGCGGGGACGACGGCGACGAGGACCGTGTTGACGGTGGGCGAGGCACCGGTGAAGAGCGCGACCTTGCTGGTGACCAGCCACAGCGCGACGGCGAGCAGCACGGCGGCGGTGACGGGCGCGACGAGGGTGCGCAGGACGCCCTCCTGGTGCGGGACGCGCCGGAAGTAGCGGATGACGGCGAGGGCGGCGAGCAGCATGAGCGCCATCAGGCCGAGCATGCCGGGGGTGTTCACCCACAGCAGGAGCTGGGTGTACGGGTCGGCGCCGGCGGCCGCGAAGCCGAGGACCACGACCGCGCCGAGCACGGTCTGGGCGATGCCGGCGACGTACGGGGAGCGGTGGCGGGGGTGGATCCGGCCGAGGGCGGCGGGCAGGACGCCCTCCTCGGCGAGGGCGAGGGCGTAGCGGTTGATGGCGTTGTGGAAGGCGAGGAGCGAGGCGATGATGCTGGTCACGATGAAGACGTGCATCAGGTCGGCGGCCCAGTCCCCCACGTAGGTGGTGATGGCGGCGAAGAAGAGTCCGCCGGTGTCGTCGGCCGCGGCCGCGACGACCTTGTCGTCGCCGAACGCCTGGATGACGGTCCAGACGACGAAGGCGTAGAAGAGCCCGAGGAAGCCGACCGCGATGTAGGTGGCGCGCGGGATGGTGCGGGCCGGGTCGCGGGCCTCGCGGCGGTAGATCACGGTCGACTCGAAGCCGGTGAAGGCCGAGAAGGCGAAGGCGAGGACGGCGGCGGTGCCGGGCACGAGCACGTTGCCGGGCGCGAAGGAGGCCAGGGAGAGTCCGTCGGCGCCGCCGTCGAGGAGGACGCCTCCGGCGAGGAGCACGAGGACGCCGGTCTCGGCGACGAGCAGGACGCCGAGGACCTTGGCGCCGAAGTCGATGGAGCGGTAGCCGCCGTACCAGATGAGCAGCAGCCCGGCGAGGGCGATCGGCAGCCAGGGCGGGTCGGTGCCGACGAGGGCGTGGGTGGTGTCGGCGGTGGCGGAGCCGAGGAGTCCGTAGACGCCGATCTCCATGCCGTTGTAGCCGACCATCGCGATGAGGGCGGCGGCGATGCCGAGCGGCTTGCCGAGGCCGCGGGTGATGTACGCGTAGAAGGCGCCGGCGTTGCGGACGTGCCGGCTCATGGCGGTGAAGCCGACGGCGAAGATCGCGAGGGTGATGCCGGCGAGGAGATAGCCGGCGGGGGCGCCGATGCCGCCGAGGACGAGGGCGATGGGGGCGACGCCGGCCATGACGGTGAGCGGGGCGGCGGCCGAGACGACGAAGAAGGAGATGTCGGCGGTGCTGAGGGTGCCGGTGCGCAGGCCGGGTGGCTCGTCGGGGGCGGGGGAGCTGCTGGAGGACATGCGGGGAGAAGCCCTTCTGGAGGGACGGGGCGAGACGAAAACCTAAAGCCTTTCGGTTGACTGGTGTGGCGCAATGTAGCCTCGGGTCCGACGATTCGGGAAGACCTGAAAAGGGAGAAGACCTGCATGGGCCGGCCGCGCACGCCCCTCCTCGACCGGGAGCGCATCACCACGACGGCGCTTCGACTCGTCGACGAGCAGGGCGACTTCAGCGTCCCGCAGATCGCGCGGAGGCTGGGGGCGCAGACGGCGTCGGTGTACCACCATGTGGACGGCCGGGACGGCATCGTGGAGCTGCTGCGGGAGCGGGTGTGCGACGCCATCGACGACGCGGCGCTCGACCGGGAGCCCTGGGACGCGGCCATGGCGGCCTGGGCCCGCTCCTACCGGGCCGCCTTCGCCGCCCATCCGCGCGCGATCCCGCTCCTGACGACGTCGCCGGTGCGCGCGCCGAAGGTCCTCCTCCAGTACGAGAAGGCGGTCGTCCGGCTGCTCGCGGCGGGCTTCCCGCTCGCGGACGTGATGCCGGTGATCATCGGCCTGGAGAACCTGGTCCTCGGGTCGGCCCTCGACATGGCGGCCCCCGAGATGATGTGGGAGCTCGCCGACGAGACGGCCACACCGCGCCTGGCCGCCGCGCTGGCCGCGGTCGCCGGCGGCCGCTCCGACGCCTCCTTCGAGCTGGCCCTCGACGGCTACCTGGCCCGGTGCCGACGACTCCTGGCCACCTCGGCCTGAGACGATGGGGCCGACCGTCAACGAAGGGCGACCCCCATGACCCTGCTCATCCTCTCCGGCGTCCTCGCCCTCGTCGTCGCGGGCTGCGTCTGCGTCGTCTGGTCCACCCGCGGCGGCCCCCGCTGGACCCGCGCCGTGGCCAAGGCCACCCTGGCCGCCTCGGACGCGACCCGCGCGGCCCAGCGGACGAGCCGCAAGGGCGGCAACGGAAACAACGAGACGCCGGGGCCGAGCGACGGGAACTAGGCCGTGTCCGGCCCGGTACGGGCGGGACGGGGGCCATCGCACCGCGGCGAGCTGCCGGCCGCGCGTCGAGGACCTATGCTCGTTCCGTACGGTCCGTTCACCGGCTCGGTCGCCCCGACCCCACGAACGGCGCCCCGGAGGTGATCCATGCCCTCCGACACTCCCAGGGAGCAGGAAGCCGAGCACCCGGTCAAGAAGCACGTCGGCTGGTGGATCGGGACGCTGTCCGGGCTCGCGGGAATCGTCGCCCTCCTCTACGCGATCCTCGGCGGCAGCGACGGCCCTTCGGCCGGAGAGTGGCGTGAGAAGGCGAACGCCGTGTGTGAACAGCAACTCTCCGACGTCAACGCCAAGTTGCGGCTGTCCTCGGAATGGGCCGCCCACTGGGCACGGCAGACGTCCACCGGCCAGGCCACGCAGGACGACTCCAGGAACACGATCCACGCCACCCGGTCGGCGGCCGACACACTCAAGTACCTCATCGGTTCCCTCCGGGCGATCGACCAGCCCGAGTCGATGAAGGACGACATCCAGAAGGCCCTCAACACGGGCAGCGACATGACGGACGGGCTCAACGCGGCGGCGACCGGGCTGGAACGCGTCGACGTGGCGGAGGCGTCGAAACACCTCACCGACGTGCAGGCGGCCATCGGACCCTGGCAGGAACAGATGCGTGCCCTCCGGGCGGACCGCTGCATGCCGTAGATCCGACCGAGGAGGAGCGGAGGAAAGCAATGATGTTCCACCGGAGATGGGCGACCGCTCTGCTGACCGTCCTCGCCCTGCTGGGCCTCGGCGTGCCGCTCGCGGCGGCCGCGCCGGGGCCGGGTGTGCTCGTCGTGAGCTACGAGCCGGCCAAGACCGCGGCGGATCGGGCCGAGCAGCGCTTCCTCCAGGAGAACGAGGTCCTCGAGAGCGCGGCGGCGCACGCGAACGCGCTGATCGGACTGCCTCACGACGTCCCCCTGGTGGCGCTGAGCTGCGGTGAGGCCAACGCCTTCTGGATCCCCAAGGAGAAGGGCATCGTCTTCTGCTACGAACTGGCCGGGAAGTACCGGGGCCTGTTCGACAAGCTGAACACCGAAGGCACCGCGGCCCAGCAGGCCCGCGCCACCGACGACGACGTCATCGGCATCTCCAACAGCGTCGTCTTCCACGAGTTCGGGCACGCCCTCATCGACCTCTACGACCTGCCGGCCACCGGCCGGGAGGAGGACGCCGCCGACCAGCTCGCTACGCTCATGCTGGCGGGCGACTCGGTCCACCAGGAGTACGCGGTGAGCGCGATCGAGGCGTGGGGCGCCCTCGCCGCCGCCACGGAGAAGGGCGAGGTTCCCGAGGACCCCGCGGGCGAGCACTCGCTGGACTCCCAGCGCTACTACAACGCCATCTGCTGGCTGTACGGCTCCGATCCCCAGGCATACCAGGGCGTGGTCCGCACCGATGCCAACCCGGACGGCGTCCTGCCGGAGTCGCGCGCCGAGCGGTGCCCGTCGGAGTTCGAGCAGATCGACAAGGCATGGAGCAGGCTCCTGGAGCCGTACCTCAAGCAGGCGTGACGGAAGGCGCACGCTCCTACGCCCCGTAGAACAGCTCCTCCACCACCGCTCGGGCGCGGCGCGTGACGCGGCGGTAGTCGTCGACCATCTCGCCGACGTGGCCCGGGCCGTAGCCCAGGTAGCGTCCCACCGCGGCCAGTTCGCGCGGTTCGGAGGGGAAGGTGTCGCCGGAGCGGCCGCGGACCAGCATCACCGCGTTGCGGACGCGGGTCGCGAGGACCCACGCCTCGTCCAGGGTCTGCGCCTCGTCCGTGGCGATGAGGCCGGCCGCGTGGGCGGCGGCCAGGGCCTCGCGCGTGCGGGTGGTCCGCAGTCCCGGCTCGGCCCAGCCGTGGCGCATCTGGAGGAGCTGCACCGTCCACTCGACGTCGCTCAGTCCGCCCCGGCCCAGCTTGGCGTGCAGGGTGGGGTCGGCGCCGCGCGGCAGCCGCTCGGTCTCCATCCGGGCCTTGAGGCGCCGGATCTCGCGCACCGCGTCCTCGCCGAGCCCCTCCGTCGGGTAGCGCAGCGGGTCGACGAGCTCCATGAACCGCTCGCCGAGGTCCGCGTCGCCGGCCATCGGCTCGGCGCGCAGCAGCGCCTGGCTCTCCCAGACCAGCGACCAGCGCCGGTAGTACGCCTCGTAGGACTTGAGGGTGCGCGCCAGCGGCCCGTTCTTGCCCTCCGGGCGCAGATCGGCGTCGATGAGCAACGGCGGGTCGGCGGTGGGCAGTTGCAGCAGCCGGCGCATCTCGGTGACGACCTGGTTCGCGGCCCGGGCCGCCTCCTGCTCGTCGACGCCCTCGCGCGGCTCGTGCACGAACAGCACGTCCGCGTCGGAGCCGTAGCCGAGTTCGTGCCCGCCGAAGCGGCCCATGCCGATGACCGTGAACCGGGTCGGCAGCTCCTCGCCCCACCCCGCCCGTACGACCGCCCGCAGCGCGCCCGCGATGGTGGCCGCGTTGAGGTCGGTGACCGCCTGCCCGACCCGGTCGACCAGGTCGCCGGGGTCGGAGGCGCGGGGGCTGTCCTCCGTGCCGTACGAGCCGATGAGGTCGGCCGCCGCCGTGCGGAACAGCTCGCGGCGGCGCACTCCGCGGGCCGCGACCACCGCCTGCTCGGCGCCCTCCGCCCGGCCGACCGCGGCCAGCACCTCCTGCTCCAGGTGGTCCCGGCCGCGCGGCTTCAGGCCCTCCGGGTCGCCGAGGATCGCGACCGCCTCGGGGGCGCGCAGCAGCAGGTCGGGGGCGAGCCGTCCGGCGGACAGGACCCGGGCGAGGTTCTCGGCGGCGGCGCCCTCGTCGCGGAGCAGCCGCAGGTACCAGGGCGTCTTGCCGAGCGCGTCGGACACCTTGCGGAAGCCGAGGAGCCCCGCGTCCGGGTCGGCGGAGTCGGCGAACCAGCCGAGCAGCACGGGCAGCAGCGTCCGCTGGATCGCGGCCTTGCGGCTGACCCCGGAGGACAGCGCCTCCAGGTGGCGCAGGGCGGCGGCGGGATCGGCGTAACCGAGCGCTTCGAGGCGCTGGCCGGCGGCCTTGGGGCTGAGCCGGATCTCGCCGGGGGCGAGCTGGGCGACGGCGTCGAGGAGCGGCCGGTAGAACAGCTTCTCGTGCAGCCGGCGCACCACGGCCGCGTGCCGCCGCCACTCGCGGCCGAGCTCGGCCACCGGGTCGGTGCGCAGCCCGAGGGAGCGGCCGAGGCGGCGCAGGTCCTCCTCGCCCTCGGGGACGAGGTGGGTGCGGCGCAGCCGGTAGAGCTGGATGCGGTGCTCCATGGCGCGCAGGAAGCGGTATGCCTCGTCGAGCTGGGCGGCGTCGGCGCGGCCGACGTAGCCGCCGGCGGCGAGGGCGGCGAGCGCGTCGAGGGTGGAGCCGCTGTGCAGGGTGCCGTCGCTGCGGCCGTGCACCAACTGGAGGAGCTGGACGGCGAATTCGACGTCCCTGAGGCCGCCGGGGCCGAGCTTCAGCTCGCGGTCGACGTGGCCGGCGGGGATGTTGTCGACGACCCGGCGGCGCATCTTCTGCACGTCGGAGACGAAGTTCTCGCGTTCGGCGGCCTGCCAGACGAGCGGGGAGACGGCGTCGATGTACGCGGCGCCGAGCTCGGGGTCGCCGGCCACCGGCCGGGCCTTCAACAGGGCCTGGAACTCCCAGGTCTTGGCCCAGCGCTGGTAGTAGGCGAGGTGGCTCGACAGGGTGCGGACGAGGGGGCCGTTGCGGCCCTCGGGGCGGAGATTGGCGTCGACGGGCCAGATGGTGCCCTCGACGGTGGTCTCGGAGCAGATCCGCATGAGGTGGGAGGCGAGCCGGGTCGCGGCCTGGAGGGCCTTGGCCTCGTCCGTACCGTCCGTCGCCTCCCCGACGAAGATGACGTCGACGTCGGAGACGTAGTTGAGCTCGTTGCCGCCGCACTTGCCCATGGCGATGACGGCGAGCCGGCACAGGGCGGCGTCCTCGGGCGCGGCGGCGCGGGCGAGGGCGAGCGCGGCGCGCAGGGTGGCGGTGGCGAGGTCGGCCAGCTCGGCGGCGGTCTGGGCGACGTCGATGGTGCCGCAGACGTCGCGGGCGGCGATGGCGAGGAGGCAGCGGCGGTAGGCGACGCGCAGCGAGACCGGGTCGGTCGCCTCGGCGAGCCCGCGCTCGAAGTCGGCGACGCCCGGGTGCAGGTCGGCCGCCTCGTACGTGACGAGGGCCTGCCAGTCGCGGGGGTGGCGGGCCAGGTGGTCGCCGAGCGCCTCGGAGGTGCCGAGCACGCCGAGCAGCCGGTCGCGGAACGGCTTGGCGGAGAGCAGGGTGGTGGTGAGGGCCCGCCGCCCGTCCTCGGGCTGCGCCTCGACCAGCCGGACCAGGCCGCGCAGGGCGAGGTCGGGGTCGGCGGTGGCGCCGAGGGCGTCCAGGAGTACGGAGTCGCCGCGCAGGGCGGCGAGATCGGGCAGGTCGAGCAGCCGCTCGGCGGCGGAGGGATCGGTGAACCCGTGCCGCAGCAGCCGGCTGAACGTGCTGCTCCTGCGTCCCGGCACCGTCATTCCGCCGCTCCCTCACCGGTCGTCTCCGTCCGGCGTCGAGCCTATCCGGCTCGCGGTGCGCGGGCGCCTCGGGGCGGGGACCGATGAGTTCGCGCCCCCGGCCGGGTCTGCAGGGAGGGGGACGAGGCGAAGGGAGCGGACGATGGCCGCGGACATGACGGTGGACACGACGCTGGACCCCCGGTACAGCGAACCGGCGGCGGAGGCGACGCCGTGGGCGGAGGCGGTGCGGCGGCTGGCCGCGGCCGAGGTCTACTGGCTGACGACGGTGCGCCCCGACGGCCGCCCGCACGTCACCCCGCTGATCGCGGTGTGGCGGGAGGGCGCCCTGCACTTCTGCACGGGCCCGGACGAGCGCAAGGCCCGCAACCTCGCGGTGAACCGCCGGGTGGCCGTGACCACCGGCTCGAACGCCCTGGCCGAGGGCTTCGACCTGGTGGTCGAGGGCGAGGCGGTCCGGGTGGCGGATGAGGAGGCCCTGCGGGCGCTGGCGGAGGCGTATGTCGACAAGTACGGAGAGGATTGGCGTTTCGGGGTGCGCGACGGGTGCTTCGTGAGCGACGGTGGTACGGCTCTGGTGTTCGCGGTGGCCCCGACGACGGCCTTCGGTTTCGCCAAGGGCACCCCGTACGGCCAGACCCGCTGGCGCTTCGGCAAGGAGAGCTGACCTGTGAACTGGACACTGGAAGTGGTCCCCGTCCCCGTGAGCGACATGGACCGGGCCAAGGAGTTCTACGCCGACGCGTGCGGCTTCAAGGTCGACCTCGACCAGGAGGTCGCGCCCGGCATGCGGATCATCCAGATCACCCCGCCGGGCTCGCGCTGCTCGATCGCCCTCCTCCACGGCATGCCGCCGTTCCCCGGCAGCCGCGAGATGGCCCCGGGCACCCTGCACGGCCTCCAGCTCTGCGTCACCGACATCGAGGCGGCGCGCGACGAGCTGGTGGAGGCGGGCGTCGACGTGTCGCCGGTGATGCACGTGGGCGAGACGGGCTGGGAGGAGGGCAAGGGCGACACCTGGAACTCCTTCATGACCTTCGCCGACCCGGACGGAAACGGCTGGGTGGTCCAGGAGGCGCCCTCGGAGCTGTCGGAGCGCTGAGCCCTACGCGGGCGGGGCGAACACGAGCCGGTGGTTCCGCACCCGCTCGTCCTCGCCCTCGTACGCCATCCCGGCCGCCTCCATGACGTGGTGGGACGGGACGTTGTCGAGGTCGGCGTCACCCCGTACGGCCGTGGCGCCGGCCTCGCGGGCGCGCGCGATCAGCCCGCGCAGCGCCTCCGAGGCGTACCCCTGCCTCCGCGCCCCGGGCACGAGCCCGTACCCGACCGTGACGACCCCGTCCTCCCCCGGCGGCCCGTGGAACCCGATCCCGCCGATGGTGACGCCGTCCGCCCGCCGGCGTATCTCGTACGGCCGGTAGACCCCCGGGTCCCCCCGCTCGGCGACCCCGCCCAGAAAGCTCCCCACGCCCCGGACGTCCCCCGGCCCCGGATACCCCTCCGCCCACCGGTCCTCCGGCCCGGGCACGCCCTCGACGACCCGCCGCGCCTCGTCGACGGTCAGCGGGTGCAGCAGGAGCCGGGCTGTGGTGATCGGTGCGATGTCCATCGCGGAAGTGTCGGGGGGTGGGCCGGCCCGGTCAACGGCTTTTCCGCACCAGGAGTCCTCGCGGGTCACCTCGCGGGTCACCCCGCGGGTCCCTCGCGCGTCACCTCGTGGACGAGAACGGCCGTCGGGTCACCAGCGCTCGAACGCGGTGAAGGCATGGCCGCCGGCCGGCCCGGCGACGATGATCCGACCGTCGTGCTCGAAGAAGGAGCCGCTGGGCGCCTCCTCACGGAAATGACGCTCGTCGAGTTCCTCGCCGTTGCCGGCGTCGAACACGAGCAGCTCGGTGATGGCGCTGGCCTGGGTCGACCACTCGCACAGCACGGTGATCCGGTCGCCCCGCACGGCCAGCCCGGCCGCGGGCTCGTCCAGCTTCTCGTTCCACACCTCTGCGCCGGTCTTCAGGTCGAAGGCGATCAGCCGGTAGTGCCGTCCCTTGGAATAGGTCCATGCCAGCGCGTACAGCCGCTCGCCGGCGACCTCCGCCAGGTCGATCTGGCCGTAGTCGCCGCTGAGCTCGATGCCCGGCCGAAGGCGCCCGTCCTGGCCGAAGGAGACGAACGTGCCCGTCTCCTCGCCCGCGTTCCTGTTCGAGGACCGCACGACCCTCAGCACCAAGGGGTCGGCCGACTCGATGTCCACGCTCGATTCCGTCGTCACGGGGCGGCGGGCGTCGATGGGCACGTTCCACTTCAGGGCGCCGGTGCCGCGATCGAAGGCCGCCGCCATCAGCTCGACGTCCTCGCCGCCGCCGGAGCCCGAGTCGTCCGCGTCCTCCCCGCCGCAGGCCAGGACGGCGTTGACGTGTTCCTTGCCCACGATGGTGTCCCACACCCCGCACGCGCCGGGTACGGCCGCCGTCCAACGGGCCTTGCCCGTGCGGAGGTCGAGGGCGCGCAGGGAACGGTTGTCACCCGGCGCCCGTGCCTCCTGCTCGGTCCGTTCGTGTTCGACCAGGGCCAGGTCGCCCGCCGCCTCCAGGAACTCGCCCGTGGGGAAGCGTCCGTCCGAGACGGTCCGCGGGACGCTCCACAGCTCCCGCCCGTCCTTCGTGTCCAGGGCGAGGACGGTCGAGCAGCCCTTGCCCTTGCCCGGCGCGGCGGGCTTGCCGCTCTCGCCGCCGGTGGCGCGGCTCTCCGTGCCGTACGCGACGAGGAGGACCCCCTCGTCCGCGCGGGGCGCGCTGCCGCAGATCTGGGCGCGGCCGGGCGGCACGAACTCCCAGAGCTTCTTCCCGTCCTGCCCGTCGGCGATGCCGAAGCCGGTCACCGCGTCGAACCGGCCACGGACGGCGACGTCGCCGACGACCCAACTGTCGTTGGCCTCGTCGTCGCTGGGCCGGTCCTTCGCGGTGGCCCAGGTCCGCACCATGGCGTCGCCCGGCAGATAGCCCTCGAACGACAGGAACCAGGCGGTGATGGAGCCGATCACCCCCAGCACGACCCCGATCGCCACCAGCGCCTTGACGAGCCCTGCCCTGCCTGACATCACGCGCTCCCCCTACCGTGCACGGCACACCCCCTGCGAGCGGCGGTCCGAAGACCCGCCCGACACGTCGATCTTCGAACGACGGTCAGGCTAAGGGCAGGGCGTCGCGGCGGTCCATGCCGATCCGGCGCGGCAGCCGGCGGGAATTCCGCCCTGTGCCTACAGCACCGGAAGGTTTTTGCGCAGCTCGAAGGCCGTGACCTCGGAGCGGTACTCCTCCCACTCCTGCTTCTTGTTGCGGAGGAAGAAGTCGAAGACGTGCTCGCCGAGGGTCTCGGCGACGAGTTCGCTGCGCTCCATCAGGGCGATCGCCTCGCCCAGGTTCTGGGGGAGGGGCTCGATGCCCATGGCGCGGCGTTCGGCGTCGCTGAGGGCCCAGACGTCGTCGTCGGCGCCGGCGGGGAGTTCGTAGCCCTCCTCGATGCCCTTGAGGCCCGCGGCGAGGAGGACCGCGTAGGTGAGGTAGGGGTTGGCGCCGGAGTCGATGGAGCGGACCTCGACGCGGGAGGAGCCCATCTTGCCCGGCTTGTACATGGGGACGCGGATCAGCGCGGAGCGGTTGTTGTGGCCCCAGCAGATGTACGCGGGGGCCTCGCCGCCCGAGCCGGCGGTGCGGCCCGAGCCGCCCCAGATGCGCTTGTAGGAGTTGACCCACTGGTTGGTGACCGCCGCCGTCTCCGCCGCGTGCCGGAGCAGGCCCGCGATGAAGGAGCGGCCGACCTTGGAGAGCTGGTACTCGGCGCCGCTCTCGTAGAAGGCGTTGCGGTCGCCCTCGAAGAGGGAGAGGTGGGTGTGCATGCCCGAGCCGGGGTACTCGGAGAACGGCTTCGGCATGAACGTGGCCTGCACGCCCTGCTCCAGCGCCACCTGCTTCATGACCAGGCGGAAGGTCATGATGTTGTCGGCGGTGGACAGCGCGTCCGCGTACCGCAGGTCGATCTCCTGCTGGCCCGGCGCGCCCTCGTGGTGCGAGAACTCCACCGAGATGCCCATGGACTCCAGCATCGTGATGGCCTGGCGGCGGAAGTCCATGCCCACGTTCTGCGGGGTGTGGTCGAAGTAGCCCGAGTTGTCGGCCGGGGTGGGCCGGGTGCCGTCCAGCGGCTTGTCCTTCAGCAGGAAGAACTCGATCTCGGGGTGGGTGTAGAAGGTGAAGCCGAGGTCCGAGGTCTTCGCGAGGGCGCGCTTGAGGACGTAGCGCGGGTCGGCGAAGGACGGCGAGCCGTCCGGCATCAGGATGTCGCAGAACATCCGGGCCGTGCCCGGAGCCTCCGCGCGCCACGGCAGGATCTGGAAGGTGCCCGGGTCCGGCTTGGCGATCATGTCGGACTCGTAGACCCGGGCGAAGCCCTCGATCGCGGAGCCGTCGAAGCCGATGCCCTCGTCGAACGCCTGCTCCAGCTCGGCGGGGGCGACGGCGACCGACTTCAGGAATCCGAGCACGTCGGTGAACCACAGACGCACGAAGCGGATGTCGCGCTCCTCGAGCGTACGGAGCACAAATTCCTGCTGCTTGTCCATTTCCACACCCATCCTCGCTGGTCAGGCCGCCTGCTCCCACCGCCTCGGGCACATCGGGGGGCACCTGAGCATCCCACCACATGGTTTCGTGCACGTTGCACACCCATAGTGCCTGCTCCGCTGTGACACAGGTAACGGGGGACGGGCCGATTCCTGCTACCCAGGAGTACCCCGGACGTACCCCGTACGGGCCAAGGAGCTCCTTCTGCCACTACGATCTCCGGCCATGGGGGGCCCACGGCTCGCACGCCTGTCCCGAGACCCGCGTCCCATGGCACTGGCGAGTGCCGTGGCGACGCTCCTCGGCGCGCTCTTCCTCTGCCTCGGGGTCGCCGACCCGGCGGAACGGGCCGAGCACGAGCGGGTGGCCGCGCACCTGTCCCAGGGCGACCGGCACGCGCAGTACGTCTGCCCGTACGGCGGGGGCGACTGCTCGCTCTTCCCCGCCCTCTCCCCCGCCGTCCTCAGCGCACCGCCGCTCGACCCGCCGCTGCACGCGGAGGGCCGGCTGCCGCGCCCCGAGGCGTCGCCCGGCGACGGCCGGGTGTTCCTCTCCGGCGCCCGGCCCCGCGCGCCGGACCTGCACGTCCTTCAAGTCCTGCGGACGTGAGCGGCGCGGTTTTCCCGTCGCGTACGTCTCCGTCCGCACCTCTCGACCCGTTTCCAGACTTCCTGACTCAGGCTTCCTGACCTCAGACTTCCAGAAGGACGACATCACCATGGCCGCGAACCGCTCCACCACCGCCGACCGCCGCGCCCGAATAGAGGAGATGCGCCGCGCCGAGCAGGCCCGCGAGCGCCGCACCCGGATCCTCACCGTCGGCATCTCCGCCGTCGTCGTACTCGGCCTCGTCGGCTTCGGCGGCTGGGTCATCAACAAGGAGAACAAGGAGCAGGAGCAGCAGGAGGCCGCCGCCAAGGCCCCCATCCAGGGCGAGAAGTCCTGGGACGCCAAGAAGCTGACCCGCAACCACGTCAACACGCCGGTGAAGTACGAGATGACTCCGCCGGTCGGCGGCGACCACCACCCGGTCTGGCAGAACTGCAACGGCGACGTCTACGACAAGCCGGTCAACGACACCAACGCGGTGCACTCCCTGGAGCACGGGGCCGTGTGGGTGACGTACAACAAGAAGGCCGCCGCCGCCGACCTGGACAAGCTGAAGAGCAAGGTCAAGAAGACCCCGTACTCGCTGATGAGCCCGGTCGACGGCCAGTCCGGCGCGATCATGCTGAGCGCCTGGGGCAAGCAGGTGACCGTGGACAGCGCGACCGACCCGCGGGTCGACGCCTTCTTCACCAAGTACGTCAACGGTCCGCAGACCCCGGAGCCGGGCGCCGCCTGCACCGGTGGTGTCGGCGCCGAGGGCATGGGCGGCGCCGGGATGGGGCAGTGAGGCTGAACCGGACGCAGTGGGCGTCCGTCACGGCCGTGGTCCTCGCGCTGCTCTTCGCCGGGGGCGCGGTCACCGTCGCGTCGGCCGACCGCGACGAGGCCCCGAGGACGCCCACCGCCGAGTCCGCGGACGCGGGCTTCGCCCGGGACATGGCCGTCCATCACCAGCAGGCCGTCGAGATGTCGTTCATCGTCCGCGACCGCACGCGGGACGAGGAGGTGCGCCGGCTGGCGTACGACATCGCCAACACCCAGGCCAACCAGCGCGGCATGATGCTGGGCTGGCTGGACATGTGGGGGCTGCCGAAGGTGCAGTCGGGCGTGCCGCCGATGACCTGGATGGGCATGGGCGGCCACGGTGACGAGACGGCCGGCGAGGACGGCGAGCTGATGCCGGGCATGGCAACCCGGGCCGAGATCGATCAGTTGACCAGGGCGTCGGGCCGCGCGGCCGAGGTGCTCTACCTGAAGCTGATGACCGAACACCACAAGGGCGGCATCCACATGGCCCAGGGCTGTGTGGAGCGCTGTGTGCCCGGGGTGGAGCGGGATCTCGCGCAGGGCATGGTCGACGCGCAGGAGTCCGAGATCAGGCTGATGGCGGACATGCTGAAGCAGCGCGGCGCCTGACCTGTGTTCGACGGCCCCCGCGGCCTTGCGGTCGCGGGGGCCGTGCCGTGCGCACAGAATGAGGGGTGCTCGGGGACGTACGCACGCACGCACGTACGACGACGTTCTACGAAAGGCACGCACCCCATGACCACGGCGAAGGACATCATGCACCCGGGGGCCCAGTGGATCCCGGCTCACGAGACGCTCGACCGCGCGGCCCAGTTGATGCGCGACCTCAACGTGGGCGCGCTGCCCGTCGCCGACGAGAACGAACGGCTCTGCGGCATCGTCACCGACCGCGACATCGTGGTCCGGTGTGTGGCCATGGGGCACGACCCGGCCCGCGTCACCTGCGGTGAGATCTGTCAGGGCACGCCGCGCTGGATCGACGCCGGCGCGGACGTGGGCGAGGTCCTGCGGGAGATGCAGGGCCACCAGATCCGCCGGCTGCCGGTCATCGAGAACAAGCGTCTCGTCGGCATGATCAGCGAGGCGGACCTGGCCCGGCAGCTCTCGGACGACCAGCTCAAGTCGTTCTGCGAGAGCGTCTACGCGCCTTCCTGAGCCACCCGCTCCGGGACCGGGCTCCCCTGATCCGGGGTCTCCCGATCCGCGGTCTCCCGATCCGAGGTCTGCTCATCCGGGGTCTCCTGAGCCCGTCTCAGCACGGCCCCGGCCACCAGGTCCGGGCGGTCCAGCATGACCAGATGGCCCGACGGTTCGGCCGCCTCGTAGCGGGCGCCGAGCCGCCGGGCCAGCGCGCGTTGGCGCCGCTCCCAGCGGGCGGAGCCGTCGGGCGCGGCGAGCACGGTGACGGGCAGGCCGGGCGGGAGCGGGGCGCGCTCGCGCAGGGCGAGGACTTCGGCGGCCACGGCGCCGTAGCGGGCGTTCTCGTCGAGGGTGCCGCGCAGGACGCGTGAGGTGCGGTAGACGCGGCGGACGAGCGCGGGCGGGGCCGTGTCCTGTCCCCGGGCCGACAGCCGCACCGCGAGCCCGCGACCGGCCGGTCCCAGCGCGGCCGGGATCCCGGCGGCGGACAGTACGGCGCCCAGCGCGCGGGCGAGCGGCGGGGCGGTGCGGAAGACGCGGGGGCGTTCCTCCACGGAGGAGTCGACGAGGACGAGGGCGGCCGTACGGGCCGGGTGGAGGCGGGCGAACGCCTCGGCGTGGAAACCGGCGATCGAGTGCCCGACGACCGTGGCGGGCCCGGGCAGGCGCAGCGCGTCGAGGAGCGCGGCGATCCGGTCCGCCTCCCCGGCGGCGGTGTGCGGCGCGGCGGCGGGGGCGGACAGGCCGTGGCCGGGGCGGTCGAAGCGGACGACGGTGCGGTGCGCGGCGAGCAGCGGGACGACCGGATCCCAGTCGAACCAGCTCATGCCGAGCCCGGCGGCGAGGACGCAGACCGGTCCGGTGCCGTCGACGACGACATGGTGGGCGACTCCTCCGAGCCGTACGAAGGTCATGCGGGCCTGCCTTTCCGTTCGTCGTCCCGTACCGCCCGGGCCGGGCCCGCCGGGCCGAGGCGGGGTGGCGACACATCGGAGACGGAGGCGTTCTCCGCGCCCGCCCCGCGCGGGCGGCGCGACGGCGGCCCGCCCGGCGTTCCTCGACCCAGTGGGTCGAACGTCAGGGCGCGGCCGGGGGTTCCCGGTGCACGGCCGCGGACCAGGGCCGATCGCCTTCGCTCGAACGTCGCCCACCCATCGCCGGATCACGATCGCGTTCCGACCAAGAATTCCCTGGTCTCTTCACATTCCGCTCACTTACGGTCAGGAGTGATCTTGAGGGGTCCGGCGGCCGTGCCGGTGTCCTCTCCCCCGTTCGACGAAGGACACCGCATGACCATGCCCAGCCACTCCCCCACGCCGCAGCCCTGGGGGCCGCCGGGGGTTCCGGGCGCGCCACAACCCCCGTTCCAGCAGCCCCGCAACGGGTTCGGCGTCACCGCGCTGGTCCTCGGCATCCTGGCCGCACTCTTCGGGATCACCCCGTTCCTCTTCTGGCTCGGCGCGATCCTGGGTGTGCTGGCGGTGATCTTCGGCATCATCGGCGCCGTCCGGGCCGGCCAGGGCATCGCGACGAACAAGGGGATGGCCGTCACCGGGGCCGTCCTGGGCGGTGCCGTCGGCCTGGTCGCCTCGATCATCTGGGTGATCGTCCTCGCCATGGCGGTGCAGGACGTCGCCGACGACCCGGAGAAGGAGACCGGCGGCAAGGGCTCGGCGAGTTCCTCCGCCGCACCGGGCGGCGAGGGCACCGGCGAGCCGTCGGCCGAGCCGACCGAGAAGGCTCCCGCCGCCCTGAAGTTCGGCGACACCTTCACGTACGAGGACGGGATCAAGGTCACCGTCTCCAAGCCCCGGTCCCACAAGCCCGACGGCTTCGCCGTGGGGCACACCAAGGGCAACCGCGCCTTCCAGGTGACGATCACCATCGTCAACGGCAGCAAGAAGACGCTCGACGTCACCGCCGCCCTGCCGGACGCGAGCGACGCCCAGGGCGGCGCCGCCGAGACGGTGTTCGACGGCAGCGATGCCACCAAGCCCTTCGACGGCAAGGTGCTGCCCGGCAAGCAGGCCAAGGCCGACTACACCTTCTCGCTGCCCGCCGCCGCGGCCGGGGAACTGCAGATCGAGCTCTCCCCGACGGTCCTGGAGCACGAGTCGCAGATCTGGACCGGCCCCACGAAGTAGCCGCCCCGCCCGGCGCGGGCCGGTCGCGTCGCCCCGGCGCGGGCCGGTCGCGTCGGCCCCTCGCGCGAGCCCGTCGCGCGCTCCTCAGGACATAGCGTCGAATTGACGATTAGACTGGGGGGCGTGCCTCAACTACGCCTCGCTCTGAATCAGATCGACTCGACCGTCGGCGATCTCGCCGGGAACGCCGAGGCCGTCGTCCACTGGACCCGGCACGCCGCCGAGCAGGGCGCGCATCTCGTCGCGTTCCCCGAGATGGCGCTGACCGGCTATCCCGTCGAGGACCTGGCGCTGCGCTCCTCGTTCGTCGATGCCTCCCGGGCCGCCCTGCGGGCGCTCGGGCGGCGGCTCGCCGACGAGGGGTTCGGCGAGCTGCCCGTGGTCGTCGGCTACCTGGACCGCTCCGAGCGGGCCGCGCCCCGGCTCGGCCGGCCCGCCGGGTCGCCGGAGAACGCGGCGGCGGTGCTGTACCGGGGCGAGGTGGTGCTGCGCTTCGCCAAGCACCACCTGCCCAACTACGGGGTCTTCGACGAGTACCGCTACTTCGTCCAGGGCGACACCCTGCCCGTCCTGCGCGTCCACGGCGTCGACGTGGCCCTCGCCATCTGCGAGGACCTGTGGCAGGAGGGCGGCCGGGTCCCGGCGGCCCGCGCCGCGCGGGCGGGGCTGCTGCTGTCCGTCAACGCCTCGCCGTACGAGCGGAACAAGGACGACACCCGTCTGGAACTGGTCCGCAAGCGCGCCCAGGAGGCCGGCTGCACGACCGCGTACCTGGCGATGACCGGCGGGCAGGACGAACTGGTCTTCGACGGCGACTCGATCGTCGTCGACGGGTCCGGGGAGGTGATCGCGCGCGCCCCGCAGTTCACCGAGGGCTGCGTGGTCCTCGACCTGGAGCTTCCGGCGGCCGCCCCGGACGCGCCGGCGCCCGGCACGGTGCTGGAGGACGGTCTGCGGATCGACCGGGCCGTGCTGTCCGAGGAGCCGCTGCCCGCCTACGAGCCCGAGGTGACGGGCGGTCAGGCGGACCGGCTCGACGACGACGAGGAGGTGTACTCGGCCCTGGTGGTCGGCCTGCGGGCGTACGTGAACAAGAACGGCTTCCGCTCGGTCCTCGTCGGCCTGTCCGGCGGCATCGACTCGGCCCTCGTCGCCGCGATCGCCTGCGACGCGCTGGGCGCGGACCACGTGTACGGCGTGTCGATGCCCTCGAAGTACTCCTCGGAGCACTCGCGCGCGGACGCCGCCGAACTGGCCCGCCGCACCGGCCTCCACTTCCGTACGGTGCCGATCGAGCCGATGTTCGACGCCTATATGGGGGCGCTCGGCCTCACCGGCCTCGCCGAGGAGAACCTCCAGTCCCGCCTGCGCGGCACCCTCCTCATGGCCCTGTCCAACCAGGAGGGCCACATCGTCCTCGCGCCCGGCAACAAGTCGGAGCTGGCGGTGGGCTATTCGACCCTGTACGGCGACTCCGTCGGCGCGTACGGCCCGATCAAGGACGTCTACAAGTCCGATGTCTTCCGCCTCGCCCGCTGGCGCAACCGCGCCGCCGAGGAACGCGGCCAGACCCCGCCGATCCCCGAGAACACCCTCACCAAGCCGCCGAGCGCCGAACTCCGCCCGGGCCAGGTCGACACGGACTCCCTGCCCGACTACGACCTCCTCGACCGCATCCTGGAGCTCTACGTCGACCGCGACCGCGGCCGGGACGAGATCGTGGCGGCGGGCTTCGACGAGGAGCTGGTGGTCGGCACCCTGCGCCTGGTCGACACGGCGGAGTACAAGCGCCGCCAGTACCCGCCGGGCACGAAGATCTCCGCGAAGGGCTTCGGCAAGGACCGCCGCCTGCCCATCACCAACCACTGGCGCGAGACGCGCCCCTGACGGGACGGACGCGGGGCGGGAGAGCCCTAGAGCTTGAGACGGGCGGCCACCGGGAGGTGGTCGCTCTTCGTCTCCGGCAGGGTCCAGGAGGACAGCGGCTCGACGTTGCGGACCAGGATCTGGTCGATGCGGGCCATCGGGAAGGAGGCCGGCCAACTGAAGCCGAAGCCGTCGCCGGCCGCGCCCTGGGTGGAGCGGAGCTGGGACGTGACGGCGTTGAGGGCGCGGTCGTTCATGGTGCCGTTGAGGTCGCCGAGGAGGACGATCCGCCGGTGCGGGTCGTGGGCGATGGCCTCGCCGAGGGCGTTGGCGCTGTTGTCGCGCTGATTGGCGGTGAAGCCGGCGTTCAGCTTGACCCGTACGGAGGGCAGGTGGGCGACGTAGACGGCGACCTCGCCCGCCGGGGCGGCGACGGTGGCGCGCATCGCGCGGGTCCAGCCCATGCGGATGTCGACCGGCTGGGCGTCGCGCAGCGGGTACTTGCTCCACAGGCCGACCGTGCCCTGGGTGGAGTGGTGGCGGTACGTGTCGGCCAGCGCCTTCTCGTAGACCGGGACCATGTCGCCCTTGAGCTCCTCCAGGGCCACCACGTCCGCGCCGGACGCGGCGATCTGACGGGCCGTGCCCTCGGGGTCGGGGTTGTCGGCGTTCACGTTGTGGGTCACGACGGTGAGGTCGCCGCCCGCCTGCGACTTGTCGACGACGAGCCCGCCGAAGAGGTTGAGCCAGACCACGGCCGGCAGCACCAGCGCCACCAGCGCGGTCGCCGAGCGCCGCAGCAGGGCGAGCACGAGCAGCACCGGCACGAAGAGGCCGAGCCAGGGCAGGAAGGTCTCGGTCAGGCTGCCGAGGTTGCCGATCCGGTTGGGGATGTCGGAGTGAAGCACCATCAGGAGGGCGAGCAGGACGGCGCACAGGGCGAGGAGGATGCCCCGGCGCCAGACGCCGCGGTCGCCGCGCAGCCGCCCGAGCCGGGCGCCCAGACCGGAACCGGAACCGGAACCCGAACCCGTACCGGAACCGGAGCCCGCACCCGTACCCGCACCGGAACCCGAACCCGTACCCGAACCGGCGGAGGCGGAACCGGTATCGCCGGGGCCCGGGGTGCCGGGGCGGAATCGCGAGGCGGTCCAGGAGCCTTCGTCGTCCGGCGTCCCGCCGTTCTCGGTCCCCGTCATGTGCACCCGCGCCATCACTGTCGTCCTCACTGCCTTGCTCTGCGACCCGGAGTCGACCCTAGGCGATTCCGGTTCGGTCGTACTCCACGAGGGACGACACCCGGGCGTGGCGGGTTCCTGCCGCGGGCGCGGGGCGGACGGCTGTGACAGAACGCGCACATTCGTACGAGGCGCCCGTACCGCCCTCGGAGCCGGTCAGCCGGGCGGTCGTACGCCTTCCAGGACGGCGTCGACGACTCGCTCGGCCAGGTCGTCGTCCAAGGGGGCGCCCGGGCGGATCGTGGTGCGCAGGATCATGGGCCCGGTGAAGAGGTCGTTGACGAGATCCGCGTCGAGGTCGGAGCGGATCTCGCCGAGCTCCATGCCGCGCAGCACGAGGCCGAGGCCGAGGCGGCGGCGCGGCTCGATGACGGTGTGGTGGTAGGTCTCCCACAGCTTGGGGTACTGCTGCATCTGCGAGAACACGTTGTGCAGCAGGGCCGAGTTCCGTTTGGCGAGTCCTCGCCGCCGGATCGAGTCCATGAGAGCGACCAGGTCGTCGCGGACCGAGACCCCGGGCAGCACCGGGTCCGGGGCCTCGACGGAGCGCAGCAGGTCGACGAAGAGCTCCTCCTTGCCGGGCCAGCGGCGGTAGATCGTCGCCTTGCCGACCCCGGCGGTGCGGGCGATCTTCTCGATGGAGACCTCGGCCAGCGTCATCCCGCTCTCCAGGAGCCCGATCGCCGCGTCGAAGATCGCCTGCTCCGCCGCCTCGCTCCGGGGCCGCCCGCGCCGCGCGGCGCACCCGCCCGCGCCCCCCGTACCGCCGGCGTCCCCCGTACCACCGGCGCCGCCCGCGCCGCCCGTAACGCCGGTAGCACCCGCGCCGCCCGGGCCTCCCGTACCGCCGGAACCGTCCGTCTCCGGGCGGGGCGGGGCCGCGGGGTCCGCCGCCCCGGCCGTCCCCGGCCCGCCGTTCTCCTGCGACACGTCCGCTCCGCCTCTCCCGCTGCCCATGGCCGTCCGCCGGCCGCCGCCGACCGCACCGCCTACTTCGGAACCGATTCTCCCGCTTCCGTCCGACTGCCCGGGACGCCCGCGCCCGCAGCCTGTGTCGGTGCCGGCGCCGGTGCCGGTGCCGGGGTGGCCGTGGCCTGGGCCGCCGTGGTCCGCCCCGGCAGGAACAGGGCGACCACGACCGCGCCGATGACGGCGACGGCGGCCGAGCCGAGGGCGGTGACCTGCATGGCGTCGACGAAGGCGTCGTACGCGGGGGCGACCAGGCCCTGACCGGCCGGGCCGAGCTTCTCCGCGACGGCCAGGGTCGCCTCGATGGACTCGCCGGCCGTGTCCCGCAGAGCCGCCGGGACGGAGCCGAGGTGGCCCTCGATCTCGCCGCGGTAGGTGGAGGACAGCACGGAGCCGAGCACGGCCACCCCGAGCGCGCCGCCGACCTGCCGGAAGGTGTTGTTCACGGCCGAGCCGGAGCCGGCCTTCTCACGGGGCAGCGCCTGCATGATGGCGACGGTGACCGGCGGCATGATGTGCGCCATGCCCGCGCCCTGGAGGAAGAAGACGACCCCCAGCAGCCAGATCGGCGTGTCCGCGTCGAAGAGGGCGAAGGCGCCGAGGCCCACGGCGACGGCCAGCATGCCGGCCGTGCAGACGACGCGCGCCCCGAAGCGCTCCACGACGAGCCGGGCCCGCGGCGCGAAGGCCATCTGGGCGACGGCGAGCGGCAGGATCAGCAGGCCGGACTCCAGCGCGGTGTAGCCGCGGACGCTCTGCAGGTAGAAGGCCGAGAAGAAGGTCACGCCCATCAGGGCGAAGAAGACCAGTGCGACGGCGGCGACGGCGGCCGAGAAGGCGGGCTTGCGGAAGTACGAGATGTCGAGCGCCGGGTGGTGGGTCCGCTTCTCGTAGAGGACGAAGCCGACGAGGACCGCGAGGCCGGCGAGGGACGGGAGCAGGACGGTGACGTCGGTGAAGGAGGCGAGCTCGCCGCCGCGGATGATGCCGTACACCAGCAGGACCAGGCCGAGGACGGAGAGCAGTACGCCGGGCAGGTCGATGCGGCCGGGCGCGGGGTCCTTGGACTCGGGGACCAGCCAGGCCATGAGGGCGAGGGCGAGCAGCACGACGGGCACGTTGACGAGGAAGATCGAGCCCCACCAGAAGTGCTCCAGGAGGAGGCCGCCGGTGATGGGGCCGATGGCGATGGCGAGGCCGACGCTGCCGGCCCAGATGCCGATGGCCTTGGGCTGCTCGTCGCGCTCGAAGACGTTCATGAGCACGGCGAGGGTGGCGGGCATGACGAAGGCGGCGCCGAGGCCCATCACCGCGCGGTAGGCGATGAGCTCGCCGGGGGTGGTGGAGAGCGCGGCGAGCGCGGAGCCGATGCCGAAGACGGTGATGCCGAAGAGCAGCGACCTCTTGCGGCCGAACCGGTCGCCGAGGAGGCCGGAGGCGAAGAGGAGACCGGCGAAGACGAGCGTGTAGGAGTTGATGGCCCACTCCAGCTCGCTCTGGGTGGCTCCGATTCCGGTGGGGGCCGGGCTGGCGATCGTCTTGACCGCCACGTTGAGGATCGAGTTGTCGAGGACGACGATCAGCAGGCTGAGCATGAGCACGGCGAGGATCGCCCAGCGACGGCGGTGCGACGCGGACGCGGGAGTGCCGGGAGACGGCGGAGACGGCGCAGACGACGGAGGCATGGCTGACGTGGCTGACATGGCTCCACCGTAGAGCCAATTCGATACGAGACCGTCTCGTATCGGAAAACTTGACGAACTCCTGACCTTTCTTTGCGGGGATGTGAACAGCGCCACGCCGACCCGCCGCGTCGCCCGACTTCCCCGCCCGCCCGGCGAAGTGCCACCATGGACGTGGTCCGGGGACGCCACAGGGCGCCTCGAGATGACAAGAGGAGCCGTTCACCATGACGCTTCAGGCTGCCCAGAAACCGCCCGCCGACAGCAGCAAGGCGCTGTACGGGGGGAAGGGCACCCGCCGCATCACCGTCCACGACATCGCCGCCGCCAAGACCCGCGGCGAGAAGTGGCCCATGCTCACCGCCTACGACGCCATGACCGCCTCCGTCTTCGACGAGGCCGGGATCCCGGTGATCCTCGTCGGCGACTCCATGGGCAACTGTCACCTCGGCTACGACACCACCGTGCCCGTCACGATGGACGAGATGACGATCCTGTCCGCCGCCGTCGTACGGGGCACCAAGCGCGCCCTCGTCGTCGGCGACCTCCCCTTCGGCTCGTACCAGGAAGGGCCCGTCCAGGCCCTGCGCAACGCCACCCGGCTCGTGAAGGACGCGGGGGTCGGCGCGATCAAGCTGGAAGGCGGCGAGCGTTCGCTGCCGCAGACCGAGCTGCTGGTCCAGGCCGGCATCCCGGTCATGTCCCACCTGGGCCTGACCCCGCAGTCCGTCAACACCATGGGCTACCGGGTGCAGGGCCGCAGCGACGAGGCCGCCCACCGGCTGCTCAGGGACGCCAAGGCGGCCCAGGACGCGGGCGCCTTCGCCGTGGTCCTGGAGCTCGTCCCGGCCGAGCTGGCCGCCGAGGTCACCCGCTCGCTGCACATCCCCACCATCGGCATCGGCGCGGGCGCCGGCACGGACGCCCAGGTCCTCGTCTGGACCGACATGGCGGGCCTGACCGGCGGCAAGGTGCCGCGCTTCACCAAGCAGTACGCCAACCTGCGCGAGACGCTGGGCGACGCCGCCCGCGCCTTCGCGGAGGACGTCACCGGCGGGGCGTTCCCCGCCGAGGAGCACACCTTCCACTGAGTCCGCCTCGGTGACAGAGACAGCCCGCCGACCGTCCCCCGTCGGCGGGCTGTCGGCATTCCGCGGGGCAGCCGCCGACAGCCGCCCGACAGCCGTCGGCGCGGTGGGGGCGGCGCTGTCGGTCGGCTGTCGGTGCGCTGTCGGTGGCGGCCTGTTCCATGGTGGACATGACGCGATCACACCACCACGCCGTCGAGGTCCGGGGCCTCGTGAAGCACTTCGGCGCGACCAAGGCCCTCGACGGGGTCGACCTGGACGTCCGCGAGGGCACGGTGCTCGGGGTCCTCGGGCCCAACGGCGCCGGCAAGACCACCCTCGTCCGCTGCCTGTCCACCCTCCTCGTCCCGGACGCCGGGACCGCCACCGTCGCCGGTTACGACGTGGTGCGCCAGCCCCGGCAACTGCGCCGCACCATCGGCCTGACCGGCCAGTACGCCTCCGTCGACGAGAAGCTGTCCGGCTGGGAGAACCTCTACATGATCGGGCGGCTGCTCGACCTCTCCCGCAAGGACGCCCGCCGCCGCGCCGACGAGATGCTGGAGCGCTTCTCCCTCACCGAGGCCGCCAAGCGCCCCGCCATGAACTACTCCGGCGGCATGCGGCGCCGCCTCGACCTGGCCGCCTCGATGATCGGGCAGCCCGCCGTGCTCTACCTGGACGAGCCGACCACCGGCCTCGACCCGCGCACCCGCAACGAGGTCTGGGACGAGGTCCAGCGGATGGTGGCCGAGGGCGCGACGGTGCTGCTCACCACCCAGTACATGGAGGAGGCGGAGCAGCTCGCGAGCGAGCTGACCGTCATCGACCGGGGCCGGGTCATCGCCAAGGGCGGTGTCGACGAGCTCAAGGCGCGCGTCGGCGGCCGCACGTTGAAGGTCCGCCCCGCCGACCCGGCCGATCTGTCCGCCATGGCCTCCGCGCTGCGCGAGGCCGGTCTCGACGGGATCGGCGGCGCGACCGTCGTCCCCGACGAGGACGCGCTGTACGTGCCGATCCTCAGCGACGAGCAACTGACCGCGGTGGTCGGGCTGTTCGGCGCCCGGGGCTACGGCATCGCCCACATCGGCACCCACCTGCCCAGCCTGGACGAGGTGTTCCTCGCCCTCACGGGCGAGAAGACCCACCCGTCCGACGCGATCCACGAGGAGGTCGCCGCATGAGCACGACCACGACCACGGCCACGCGCACGTCCGCTCCCGCACCGGCCCCCGCCGAGCGGGCCGCCACCGGTGAGGGCCGGATCGGCCTGCGGGCCAACCTCCGCCACATCGGCGCCCTCGCCCGCCGCAACGCGCTCCAGATCAAGCAGGACCCGGAGTCGATGTTCGACGCCGTGATGATGCCGATCATCTTCATCCTGCTGTTCGTGTACGTGTTCGGCGGCGCCATCTCCGGCAAGGGCAACAACGACGTCTACGTCAACTACGTGACCCCCGGTCTGATGGCGATGATGGGCATGAACATCGCCATGGCCGTCGGTGTCGGCATCAACGACGACTTCAAGAAGGGGGTCATGGACCGGTTCCGGACGATGCCGATCGCCCGGTCCTCCGTCCTCATCGCGAAGATCGTCGTCGAGGTCGGCCGCATGCTGATCGCCACCGCGATCCTGCTCGGCATGGGCTTCCTGCTCGGCCTGGAGATCCACACCTCGGTCCTCCACCTCTTCGCCGCCATCGGTCTGTCGATGGTCTTCGGAGCGTCTCTGATGTGGATCTTCATCCTGCTCGGCCTCACCCTGAAGACCGCCCAGGCCGTCCAGGGCATGGCGATGCTGGTCCTCATGCCGCTCCAGTTCGGCTCCTCCATCTTCGCCCCGACCTCGTCGATGCCGGGCTGGCTGGAGACCTTCACCGACTACAACCCGCTGTCCAACCTCGCCGACGCCGCCCGCAACCTGATCAACGGCGGCCCCGTCGCCCACTCGGTGTGGATGACGCTCGGCTGGGCGGCACTGATCACCGTCGTCACGGCGCCGCTCGCGGTCGCCAAGTTCCGCAAGAAGACCTGATCCGGCGGCGGGGAATCGGGACGGGGACTCGGAACGGGGGGCTCCGGACGGGGGTCCGATACTCGGCGCGCCTCAGATCGCGTCGGCGCGTGCGAGCAGGGCGGCGGCCTCCTCCAGGGAGAGGCCGCCGCCCTCGGCGTACGCGGCCTCGAAGGCGGTGTCGTCGGCGAGCGCGGCCCGGGCGAGTTCCGTCGCCCGCGCCACGTTCTCCCGCTCCATCGGCGGGGGCAGGTGCCCGGGCGGCTGCAGCGCCTCGTACGCGCCGAGCAGGACGGCCGCCGTACGGACCGACGGGCCGCCGAGCCCGGCCAGCGCCCAGGCGGCGGTGACGAGATGGACCGCCGGCATCTGCGGGGCCACCATGATGGACAGCGCGTCGAGGGCGCGGCCGTACGCCCGCCGGGCCAGCTCGAACGCCGAGGCGTACCGCCCGTCGAGGTTGTCCACCCAGGCCAGACTGCCGAGCGTGAAGCCCTCGAAGAGGGAGAAGGTCTCGGAGCGGAACTCGTCGAGCAGCCTGCGCAGATGGACGCGGGCCTCGGCGGTCCGCCCGGTCCTGCCGAGCAGCAGGGCCAGGAAGATCCGCGCGGCGAGCATCGGTTCGTGGCCGCGGCCGTACTCGCCCTCCACGATCTCGCGCAGGATGTGCTCGGCCTCCTCCCGGCGGCCGGTCTCGATCAGCATGTCGGCGTACCGGGCGCGCAGGAGTGCCATCTGCGACTGGGCGCCGATGCGCCGCGCGTACGTGATGGCGGCCTCGAAGTCCTCGGCGGCTCCCAGGAACTCGAGCCGTCGCTCGCGGGCCTCGGCGCGGGACGAGAGCGCCTCGGCGGCGCCCCACGCGTCGTCGAGCCGCACGAAGATCTCCAGGCTCTCCTCGGCGTCGGCGGCGGCCCGGTCGGCGAGGTCGGCGCGGTTGGCGAGCATGTTGGCGCGCAACTGGAGGGCGTGGCCGAGCTCCCAGTCGTAGCCGTAGCGGCGGCAGGCGGCCACATGGTCGTCCAGGGCCTTGCCCATGAGGCCCGGTTCGGCGATGAGGAGGACGGCGAAGACCGCGAAGGAGCCGGGCAGCCGGCAGGTCTGCGGGAGGCCGGGCGGGTAGGCGGCGTGGATCCGCCGCAGCCGCGCGACCCCTTCGGGGGTCGTCCAGCGCCCGGTCTCGTGGTCCATGTTGAGCAGCTCGACCAGCCGCACCCCGCGCCTGGCCTCCCACATCTGCTCCTCGGTCAGCGGCGGCGGCGCCGCGGTGACCGGCTCGTGCAGGGGGACGACGGGGGCGGCGGGCGGGACGAACGGGTCGGGGCCGAGCGCGGCGACCGCCTCCGCCCAGTACAGCGCGTCGGCCCGCAGGTCCCGCATGGTCCAGTACCAGAGGAGGGAGTGGACGAGGACCAGCGCCTCGTGCTCGTCGCGCGCCTCGACGGCCCGCCGCAGGGCGGTCCGCAGGTTCCCGTACTCGACCGTGAACCGCGCGATGGCGGCGACCTGGCGCCCGGTGCGCAGTTCGGGGTCGGTGAGCCGGGCGAGTTCGCGGTAGTACCTCAGGTGCCGCCGCTCGGCCTCCTCCCGGTCCCCCGCCTCCTCCAGCCGCTCTCCCGCGTACTCCGCGACCGTCTCGAGGAGCCGGTAGCGCATA